>JAJUHO010000021.1 GCA_029267825.1 Oscillospiraceae bacterium | reverse complement strand
ATGGATAAACGAAAGGGAATATGTGATAAAGCAAATACTTTTGACAAGTTATGCGGAATTTGAATATGCAAGCAAAGCAATACGGCTTAATTGCTTTGCCTATGTATTGAAGCCGGTAAATTTTGAAGAATTGGAAGAAACGCTCCGAAAAGCAGTTGATGCCCAAAAAGAAGCTTTAAGAACCGTAAACATGAAAAAATATTACGAGGAATATCTTTTTCATTCTAAAAAATTAAGAAAAGAGCATTTTTGGAGTGATGTTTTGTTTTATCCGCCCGAGAATATTTTAGCAACCGAAAAGAAAATATGCGAAAATGAGCTTTCGTATTCCAAACAGAATTTTTTCATTCCGGTTTTTATAGAGTATTTTTCTTCGCAAAATAACAACGGATATTTAAGGGGAATGTTTGAGTGGAATTTGAAAAATTTGATTTTTGATGTTTTTTCTTCCCCAAAAATAAGCACCGAAGCAATTCTTGCAATAAAAAGGGAAAAATTGCTTGCAATAATAAAGCTTGATTTGGCGGCAAGGGATGAGGTCTTTTGCGCGGCAGAGGATTTTGTGCAAAAGGCGGAAAAAAAGTTTGGACTTGAATGTTGTGCAGTTTTGGGAATGGCGCTTGATTTGCAGTCAGCCATAGAAAGCACACGCAGTTTTTTAAGACTTTGCGAGGAGAAAATACTTTGCGAGTTGCCTGTGCAGTCACTTGATGATTATGAATACAAAGCTTTTTCCTATACTCCTCCTGATTTTCTGCTTTGGGAAAATTTTATACTTGATGGAAATGAAGATGCGGTTTTAAGCGCGGCTTTTGCTTACATCAATGCTTTGCTGTCCTCAAATAGACTGGACAGGGAAGTGCTTAAAAAGTTTATGTTTGATTTTGTGCAAATGCTTATTTCGGTTCTTTCCAAAAAGAATATAATACTGCACAACATTGAAAATCCCTTTTTTTCTATTGATGATATGGAAATTTTCACACATTCTTCGGAATGCGCAAAAAAGTGGGTTAAAAGAATGGTCGGAGTTGTTTTTGAAATGGCTTTTCAAGATAAAAGCTCTGAATCGATAGTAAAGAAAATAAAGGAATATATTGATTGCAATCTTGACAAGGATATTACAAGAGAATCACTGGCAAAGACTGTTTTTTTAAATCCGGATTATCTTTCGCGAATTTTTAAAAAAGAGATAGGAGAATCGATAGGAAATTACATTATAAGCAAAAGAATGGAAACGGCCAAGGAATATCTTGAAAAAACAAACGAACCGGTAAACGCCATTGCCGTAAAGGTGGGGTATGATAATTTTTCTTATTTTTCAAAGGTCTTTAAAAATTATACCGGAGAAACCCCAAAGGAATATAAGGCAAACGTAAAAAAACTGCAATAAAGACGGCAAACGCCGTTTTTATTGCAGTTTTATATTATTTGAAAGCGTCAGATACTGATATTAAAATTTTATCTTTAATACATAGCATTTTTGGTCGTTCTTGGGAAGGGTATTACATCGCGGATGTTGGAAAGTCCTGTTGCATACATGATCAGCCTTTCAAAGCCAAGCCCGAAGCCACAGTGTTTTGCTCCGCCAAATCTTCTTAAATCAAGATACCATGAGTAATCTTCCGGATTAAGCCCGCATTCTGCCATGCGTTTTTCAAGCACATCGGTCCTTTCTTCACGCTGGCTTCCGCCGATAAGTTCGCCTACTCCGGGTACAAGCAAATCCATTGCCGCAACGGTTTTGCCGTCATCGTTCAGTCTCATATAGAATGCTTTTATTTCTTTGGGATAATCAGTTACAAAAACAGGTTTTTTAAATATTTTTTCGGTAAGATACCTTTCATGCTCAGTTTGCAAATCACATCCCCAGAAAACAGGATACTCAAAGCTTTCTTCGCTGTTTTCAAGCAATTTTATTGCCTCGGTATAGGATACATTTGCAAAATTTGATGAAACAACGGCTTTAAGCCTTGAAATAAGCTCCTTATCATAAAATTCGTTGAAGAATTCAAGTTCGTCGGGACATTCTTTAAAAAGGGTGTTTATAACGTGTTTCAGCATGTTTTCCGCAAGTTCCATATCATCCTGCAAATCCGCAAATGCCATTTCCGGCTCAATCATCCAAAATTCTGCGGCGTGTCTTGGAGTATATGATTTTTCGGCGCGGAAGGTAGGACCGAAGGTGTAGATTTTTCCAAGTGCCATTGCCATGCATTCACCTTCAAGCTGGCCGGAAACGGTAAGGGAAGTCCTTTTGCCGAAAAAGTCCTCGGAATAATCTATTCTTCCGTTGGAATCAAGCGGCAATTTTTCAAGGTCAAGTGTTGTTACTTGGAACATTTCTCCGGCGCCTTCGCAGTCGCTGGCAGTTATTATCGGTGTATGGACATAGTAAAAATTGTTTTCGTGGAAAAACTCATGTATTGCTTGAGCGCAGACGCTTCTAACCCTGAATGCGGCGGCAAAAGTATTTGTCCTTGGCCTTAAATGTGCAATTGAACGTAGAAATTCAAGCGAATGCTGCTTTTTTTGCAGCGGATATTCGGGGGAAGATGCACCTTCTATGGAAATTTGCAAAGCTTTAAGCTCAAACGGTTGCTTGGCCGTGGGCGTCGGAGTTAAAATGCCCGTTGCATAAAGCGCCGCACCTACGTTTTGCTTTGAAACCTCTTTAAAGTTTTCAAGGCTCTCCTCGACAACAACTTGCAGTCCCTTGTGGCATCCGCCATCATTTAATGTGATAAAAGCAAGGTTTTTTGAAACCCTTATGGATTTTATCCATCCGGCAACCATTATTGTTTGGTTTTCATATTCGTTGAAATTTTCATATAATTTTTTTATTTCGATGCGTTTCATAATAAAAATCCTTTCGCTAAATTATTGCATATAAATTTGTTTCCCATGCGGGGATATTTGGCTGACGGCGGATAAACAGCTTATAATACGGGTTTAATTCTTTAACCAATAAAGGCAGTTCAAATATGTCTTCATTTCGGTGGTAAAGAGAAACCATGAGCTTGGGTGCGTATTTTTTTATTGTTTCCCTTGCGCCAAGCAATGCTTGTTTTTCACAGCCTTCAACATCCATTTTAATTGAAGTGCAGGCTCCACCGCAAAGTATGCTGTCCACACTTCTTGCAGGGATTTTTTCGCCATGCTTTGAAACCGATGACTGCCTTCCTGCCCGGCTTGAAAAAGGAATAAGCGTGTCGCATTCCCATGCGGCGGAATTTATTAAATCAATATTTTCCATGCTTTTAGTGTTTTTTTCAAGCTTTCTGAAATTTTTTGCATCAGGTTCAAGGGCGATTATTTTTTTGTATTCAGGGCAAAAGCAAGCAAATTCCGAAACCGTGTCACCGTCATATGCTCCAAGGTCAAGATAAATTTCGCCGGGAGAAAATTTTATTATGTTTTCAAAAATTTCCTTTTTAGGTGTTGCCGATTGAAGCAGATAGCTTATCTTTCCGCTTATTTTAAAATTTATTACATCCGCAAAAACCTGCCTTGACTGCTCGTCCTCAAGCAATGAATAAACTTTTTGCAGCTTTTCTGCGTTTTCAAGGCAGTAATTATATGTGAATAGCCCATCGCCGGCAACAGGGACATCCGGCGCCACAAGCGTATGCCTTTGGGACAGGTTTTCTATTCGGCTTATAAGGGATTCGTATCCAGCCGCAAAAGCAAGCACGATTATAAAATCATCAAGAAAGCTTTCTATTTCCGAAAGCGAATGGACTTTGTGCTGTTCAAAATAATGTCCGCGGACAAATTCGTCACTTGCAAAAAAACCTGAAACGGCTATGCCGTATTTTTTCATTGCCGACATTATTTTTATTGCCCCGTCACCCATTCCGTAAATGAAGATAGGCATGTCGGCAGAGGCTAAAAACTCCCAGCAATCCTTTCTTTCCTTTATAAAATCAAGCATTGAATCCTCCTTGCCAAAGAATAATCCTATACTGCCGTATAGGATTGAAAAATTTAATATTTAAGGTCTTTTAAATGATTGCAGCAATACCGTCAGCGCCGCCCATGCAAGATTATATGCAAGAGCTATCGAGCCGGTAAGCTGATTGAAGGTTGAAAATGCCGTCAGTGCCAGCGCAATCAAAAGTCCGGCTATCGCACAGGCTGCCTGTACGCAAATTCCAACGGCGGCATTTTTCCTCAGCTTTTTTGTTGCAATGATAAGAGATGCAAAAGAAGCAAATCTTCCCGCACAAGCAAGCGTTGTACTCTGTTTTGGGGTGTAAGAGGTTATTTCGTCAAAAGTCTTGTGCAGTCTAAACGGTATTATTTTAAGCATTTCCGGCGATATGTCGAACATTTCTGATAGCCTGTTTATGGAGATTATCGAGTCCACCGAGCGAAGTATCACATAAACCTCATTTTTTTCAAGCTCTTTAAGCCATTTTTGAACTTCAAGGCTTGCCTTCAGCTCAACTACGAACATTGCCGAAAGTTCTCCGGAAATGGAGAGATATATTGCCGATTTTCCGTTTTCAGTATATTCCTTTTCACGTTCCTTTGTCGGAAGGCCGCCTATGCTGTGGTTTATCATAAGCTCCCTGTTGCCAAGGAGGATGCGTTTGTTGTTTATCCATCCGCAAAGCCCCATTGAATCCTCATAAATGTAGCTTTCAACGGGATTTAGCATTTCGGTTTTTCCGGCGATTATGTCGTAAAACATATGCTTAAGTATGCTTCCGGACTGACTTGTAAGGCTTGCCGCCTCAACAATTGCCTCGTCTATTCTTGTGTCGGAAAAAATTTTTATGGCTGAAAGATTTATCATCCCATGCGGGAAAAGCTGTGCCACATCCACAAGCACCGAATTGGTATCCGCAAATTCCTCTGTGCTTTGGTATGAAATTATTGCGGAGGAATTTTCAAGCGCCTTTTTAGATGCGCTCCTCATGGGAAGATTTACAACAAGTATCACAGCAAAGCACGAGCAAAGCGAAATGCAGCCGGCAATCGTTGCCGTGGCAAGATAAATGCTTGAAGCAGTGGAAAGGTTCTTGTTTAAAAACCATGTCAAAGCTCCGAGCAAAAGTGAAAAAACAAAAATAATCGGCGCCGCTATTTTGCAAAACTTGTCGGTTATATCGGGCGCATATGAATTTTTAAGAAAGTCGCTTATAAATTCCGTTTTTCTCATTGCCGAAAGAACAGGAAAATCAGACATGGTTCCGCGTGTGAACTGTGCGGCCTTTTCTTCGTCATTCACCGTAAATATGGCATATCTTTCAAAATCCCCCGAAACGTAACGGAAGTTTTTTTCGGTCCTTGAAACAATCAAAATTTTCCCAACCGTATTAAAGAAAAGCGAAACTATTGCCGGGGTTATAAATATATTCACGGTGCCTTGTTGAACTAAGGACGGGTCGGCGAGACAAAGCATAGCTGATATTATGCTTGAAACCACCGCTATGGCGCTCAAGCTGTCGCAATCCGCCTGCAATTTAAAAAGCTTTGTAATTCCGCATGAAATTACGGTGTAAGAAACAAAAACCGACAAAAGCCCAAGTATTGAAAGAATGAAAAGATATGTCATCGGTTGGGTGTGCATATTTATTATTTCCGGAACGGGCAAGCTGAAATCATTTGCAAGCGTTATGTAAATACTAACGAGTGATGTAAAAAGAAGGAAAACAAACCTTCCCGCAAGAGTGCCTTTAAGCTGCCTTATGTCATGCATAACTGACGGGGCGTCGCCAAAGCCCTCAAAATCAACGATGTCGCTTTCTTTTTCCTCTTTTATTTCCTCTTCTTCGCTTTCTTCCTCATCGCCCACAAGTACAAATTCTTCTATCTTTTTTTGCCGCCGCTCATTAAGTTCACGCAGTTTTTCAAGCTCCTCGGCGGTTTTATCTATTGGTATCTGCTCGGTATTTGGCAGTATTTTATCGTCAAGGTTCAAATCTATATCGGAAATGCTCTTTCTTTCAATCGGCGAAATTAAGGATGTACGTGCAATCCTTTCTTTCTTTATTCTTATCAGGCTGTCGATAAGTTCCGTATTGCCTGATATTGTATGCTGCAATGGACGTATCGGCTTGTCCTCAAAAGAAAGCTTTTCCGGATGTTCATCTGCTTTTGAGGATTTTTTACGTGGTTCCGGTGCCGACACCTCATCTTTTTCACTTTGGCTTTTAAAGAACCCTTTTTTCTTTTTGCTTTTTTTAAGTTTAGGAAGTTTCCCCGTACGGCTGTCTTCAAAGCTTTCAACCGCCTCAAAGGCGTTGCTTTTTTGGGAAGATTTCATATCTATTTCAATAGTTGAAAGCTTTTTTTGCCCAAGAATAATTTCGGTTTCTTCCGCTTTTTTGGGTTTTGCTTTTTTAGGCACTTCCGGCTCGTCTTTCAAATCGTCTATTTCGGAAACAATTGAGGCCTTGCTTTTTTTCTTTTTTTCCTCCGTAGGCTTTGTGGCAAGTTCCTTTTCAATTTCGGTTCTGTCTGTGCTTTTTGTTGAAAGCAGGGTATCAAGGTCAAAGCCGTCTGTGGCGGAATGGCCGTCTTCTTTTTTAGGATGTTCGTTAAGTATATCATCAATTGAAAAATTCTTGTCTGACAAGGGTGCCACTCCTTTGCATATTTTTAAAGGCCGCTCTGCCGCTGCCTTACAATTTCATACATGAAAATCCCGGCGGCTACCGAGGCATTTAACGAAGTTATTTTTCCAAGCATCGGAAGACTTAAAATAAAATCGCATTTTTCCTTTATAAGTCTGCCCATTCCGTTTCCTTCCGAGCCTATTACAAGCGCGCAAGGGCCTTTCAGGTCAGTTTTGGTGTAATCTGCCCCTCCGGCATCGGTGCCATAAATCCATATGCCTTGTTTTTTAAGCAAATCAATGGTCGAGGCTATGTTGGAAACCCTTGCAACGGGCAGCCATGAAGCGGCTCCCGCCGAGGTTTTAAAAACTGTTGAATTTAGCGAAGCGCTCCTGCGTTTTGGAATTATCAGCCCATCCGCTCCGGCAGCTTCTGCGGTTCTGATTATTGCTCCAAGATTATGAGGGTCCTCAATTTCATCGCAAATTATTATAAACGGGGGAGTACCTTTTTTTGCAGAAACTTCAAGTATATCCTCAACGCTTGAATACTCCGCACATGAAAGCACTGCTACAACGCCTTGATGAGAGGCACCTTGGCTGAGTTCTTCAAGCTTTGCGTTGTTTGTATCTTTTACCACAACGCCCTGATTTTTTGCCATTGAAACTATAAGCCCTATGCTTCCTGTTTTTTCAGATGCGACATACAGGGTATCTATGTTTTTTTTAGCTTTAAGTGCTTCCAATACGGGATTGCGTCCTATTATTATGTTGTTTTCAAAGTCCTTGTCTTGTTTTTCATTTTTATTGTGCATAATCTATCTCATTTCCAAAAACTATTTTAGCTTTAAATTTATGAACATTATAGCATTTTTTCTATAAAAATACAAGGATATTCCGTTAATTTTGCAATAAAGGAAATTTTCAAACAATCAGTAAAATTATAACTGCCACTGCGGAAAGCACAAGAGTTATCCCAAGTGCGACAAGCAGTTTTTGCCATGCAAAGCTTTTCTTTTTAAATCCGAGGGAATTTAAATAATTTATTGCTTCTTCCGAAAGCTCTCTTTGCGGCAGCGAGCTTTTTTCCGGTTTTATATAAAGAATGGCCTTTTCAAAGTATTCGTTCTGGGTGTTGTTGATTTCAACTATGCGTTTGTTCACGCCTTTAATCATAGGGCATCCTCCGGTTTAACAAAAATTTGCAAATATTTATGGATATTATGCCCTAATCAAAGCACTTTATACAAAAGGTAATAAAGCCTTTATACGAAAACCTGTTGAAAACCCTGTTGAAAGTCTTGAAAAGTCTTGAAAAGTATGTTGAAAACCCTGTTGAAAAGGTTGAAAAGTACGTTACCAAAACCATTCGACATTTTTCACCCTTTTGTTGAAAAGGTATTACCGTTTGTAAAATTCGTTTTAAGCTTTGAAAGCTACCTTGAAGTAAGAAATTTTATGGCCCTTTCTATGCTGTCTTTTGAATTTCCCCAGTCTGCGCCGGTATTGCGGTAATCGTACATGGAACAGAATTTTGAAACATCCTCATAAAGCAGGGAAAGATATTTTGAGGCAAGCTCCTTGCAGTCGGAAATAAAGCTTTCAAGCTCTTCTTTTTGAAGAAATTCGGGGGCTTTTGCGCATAAAAGCTCATAATGCACAAGACAGAGCATTTCCTGCTGTTTAAACAGGCTTTTAAATTCTTTTGAGGAATAAAGCTCAAAAAGGGTTTTAAAAAGCCTTTCCATGCCCCAGTTTATTTTTTCACAGACAAAGCAGGAAGAATTAACCTCCGACAGCTTTTTAATTTTGGAATTTTTCGCTTCAAAGAGCCTTTTTTTAGAAAAAACAGTTTTTTGCACTTCTTCAAGGTGTGTTTGCAGCATAAGTCCGAGTGACAGCCTGTTTTTTTGTTTCATCATTTGGTCAAAGTGTGTTTTGCAAAAACCGAGCTTGTTGGTTTCAATCCGTACATCGGGCTCCATCATTGCCGCACCCATGATATATTCTACGGTGCGGCTTTCAAGCGTGTCCCTCATTCTGCATATGGGGCATCCGCATTTAGGCTCAAAAATTTCGTTTATGGGTATTGTAAGTATGCTTTCTCTCATGGCTTAATCTCCCGTCTTGCATTATTTATTTTATTTTATTATAATTATTAAAAATAATCAAGAAAAAAGGTAGAATAATGGACTATATAAAAAAAGACGGTGGCATATGCTTAAAGCAGGAGGATTTTGACTTGGAGCAAACCCTTGACTGCGGACAGGCATTCAGATGGGAAAAGGTTTCTGACGGTTTTTTTGGATTTTTCTTAAATAAGCCTTTGGAAATAAAAAAAGAAAAAGATTATTTTATTTTTAAAAATACTTCTGAAGATGATTTTTTAAATGTTTGGGCTGATTATTTTGACCTTTATACCGATTATGGCGAACTAAAAAGGCTTTTTTCGGAAGATGAAACGCTTTCAAAGGCATGTTCTTTTGCATGGGGGATAAGGCTTTTGAAACAGGACAAATGGGAGGCTCTTTGTTCTTTTATAATTTCGCAGAACAATAATATTCCAAGAATAAAGGGGATAATTTCAAGGCTGTGCGAAAAGTACGACGGCTTTCCGCCGCCGGAAAAGCTTTGTTTGTTGTCAGAGGAAGACCTTGCCTTTTTGCGTGCCGGGTTCAGAGCGCGGTATATCATTGACGCCGCAAGAAAAACTGCAAAAGGGGAAATAAACCTTGACGAGATTTCAAAGCTTGATATTTCAGCCGCGCGCAAAAGCCTTATGGGAATATGCGGAGTAGGCCCGAAGGTTGCCGAATGTGCCTTGCTTTATGGGATGTACCGGGTGGAGGCGTTTCCAGTGGATGTTTGGATAAAACGGGTTATGGAAAGGTATTATCCAAACGGACTTCCTGATTATGTTCTTCCATATGCGGGAATTGCCCAGCAGTATCTTTTTCATTACATAAGAAATTTATAGAAATCTTACAAAGAGGAAATATAAAATCTATTATATTTTGCAAAATCCTTCCGATATATTTATTAGAAGATTTAATTTCTAACTTCTAATTTCTAATCTCTAACATCTAAAAAGGAGGGATTTTTCAATGAATATCTCTGTAAATGAAATCTATCGTGTTAACGGACCGCAAAAAATTGACCCTAAAAACAACCGCAAAGGCAAATTTTCAGAAGTTTTAAAAAGAGTTTCCAAAAAGAACGGACAAACGGATTTTAAAGATGAAATTTCATTGAAAAATCCCGATGCCGGACTTGGAAAAGCATAAAAAAGGGGAAAATCTCCCCTTTTTTATTTTATTTGACAATAGTTTCACAAAAATAATTGCAATTTCGGATACGATAGGGTATAATATAATTATGGTTCAGCCAATTTAAAACAGGAGGATTTTTATAATGCTGGTATCTGCTAAGGAAATGCTTAATAAGGCAAGAGACGGTAAATATGCGGTGGGACAGTTCAACATCAATAACCTTGAATGGACCAAGGCCATTCTTCTTACGGCACAAGAGCTTTCTTCCCCTGTTATTTTGGGAGTTTCCGAAGGTGCGGGAAAATACATGGCAGGCTATAAAACCGTTGTGGGAATGGTTAATGGAATGCTTGAGGAACTTAAAATCACTGTTCCTGTTGCGTTGCATCTTGACCATGGAAGCTATGAAGGCGCTCTCAAATGTATAGAAGCAGGCTTTTCATCTGTAATGTTTGATGGTTCACATTATCCTATTGAAGAAAATATCCAAAAAACAAAAGAACTTGTAAAGATTTGCAACGAAAAGGGCTTGTCGCTTGAAGCTGAAGTAGGCTCAATCGGTGGCGAAGAGGACGGAGTAGTTGGCGCCGGCGAATTTGCAGATCCAAATGAATGCAAGGCTATTGCCGAACTTGGAGTTACAATGCTTGCTGCCGGAATAGGAAATATCCATGGCAAATATCCTGAAAACTGGCCGGGGCTTAATTTTGAAACCCTTGCGGCTGTAAAGGAAAAGACAGGCAATGTTCCGCTTGTTCTTCACGGCGGCACCGGAATTCCGGAGGATATGATAAAGAAAGCAATTTCTTTGGGCGTTGCAAAAATCAACGTAAATACTGAATGTCAGCTCAGCTTTGCGGCCGCTACAAGGAAATATATTGAAGAAGGCAAAGACCTCCAGGGCAAGGGATTTGACCCAAGAAAGCTCCTTGCTCCGGGCTTTGAGGCAATAAAGGCAACTGTAAAGGAAAAAATGGAACTCTTTGGTTCCGTAGGAAAAGCATAAAAACTAAAAAAATCCGCCAATTGGCGGATTTTTTTAGTTTTACCATTTAATTTTATAAACCGGGACAATCTCTAAGCAGGATTGGAAATCGTATGTATGCTTTGGAAGCGCCGATTCGTTTAGTAACTCTAAAAAAATCGCCCTAATTTTCATAGTTACGATGATAAAAATGTTATTTACCAGTTGTTTTATAATTTTTGAGTATTAACTCCATTAACTGTCGAATCGGTTCTGAAATATACTTATTGCGATGATATATCATTTTAAATTTTCTTCTAAAATTAACATTTTCAATATCAATAATGTTAAGGTCCCCGTTTTTCAATTCTTTTTCAACCAGCAGACGTGAAATGACAGTAACACCTATCCCTGCAATTACGGCATTTTTAATCCCCTCAGTATTGCTGCAAACCCAAACTGGTTCCCAAGTTATTTCATTTGCACTCATAATCCCGTCAAATAATTCGCGAGTTCCGCTGCCCTTTTCGCGAACGATATAAGGCAAATTTGACAGTTCTTCTTTTTTTATCTTTTTCTTTTGATAAAGCGGATTTGACTTGCCGCAAACCAATACAAGCTCGTCATCAAGAAAAGGCACTGATATTATATGCGAACTATACACATTCCCCTCAACCAATGCAAAATCAAGGTCGTTTTTTAAAATTTTTTCTTCCACAACACTGGAATTGCCAACAAACGCCGCAATTTTTACATTTGGTTGAAATTCTGAAAAGACTTTTGTTATCTCAGGCAACAAATTTGTGCCGATAGTTACACTTGCCCCAACGTGAATAACTTTAATTGCGCCATATCCACGCAGTTTGTCCTGCATCTCATTAAAAGAAAACAAAACATGCCTTGCATAGTCCTGCAAAATACGGCCTGATTCTGTTATGTAAAGCCTTTTTGAGTATCGTTCAAACAACTTTACCCCAAATTCATTTTCAATATTAGCAATTACTTGGCTTATAGACGATTGAGAAATATACAATTTTTCGGCTGCCGCAGTCATATTATTTTCATCGCAAACCGCGCAGAAAATTTCAAGATCTCTTAAAGTCATACAGCACCCCATTATGTATTAGTTATTTATTATCAATATTATTAGAATAATAATATTTTACATATGCTTTATTGAATGTTATTATATCATTATGTTAAGCAAAATACAACAAGAAGGTGAAGGATTTTCCAGTTGACTTAAAGATTTATCTATAAACCCACTTAGATATTTGAAAGGAAATGGTATAATGACAAAAAAGAATTTGAAAAATCCATATTTTTATTTGGGAATACTTTTTACTTTTGCAATTGCGGCAATTGGAACAATAGCGGCAAAACTTCCGGTTTTAAGCAATATTGGCGCTATGCTTACAGCAATTATTATTGCGGTAATATATCGCAACGTTGCCGGATATCCTGAAAAATTGAGGGCCGGAATTCAATTTTCTGCGTATAAGATTTTGCGTTTGGCAATTATTCTTTATGGCTTTAAGTTAAATATAGATATTGTTCTAAAAAAAGGCGGCCTTCTTTTGGTACATGACGCTTTATCAATTATTATAGCCATAGTATTGACATTATTTTTTGCCAAACTTTTTAAAGCAGAAAAAAAATTATCTTTGCTTTTGGGAGTTGGAACCGGAGTTTGCGGTGCTGCCGCAATTGCGGCAGTTTCTCCCATTGTGGAAGCCGATGACGAAGATACCGCAATCGGAGCCGGCATCATTGCTTTGGTTGGGACTATTTTTACGGTTGTCTATACGCTTATCCGGCCGTTCCTTCCCATAAGCGATACTTTGTTTGGCATTTGGAGCGGAATCAGCCTGCATGAAATTGCCCACGTAGCCGCAGCGGCTTCTCCTGTTGGGTCGGATGCTTTGGTAATAGCACTGCTTGCAAAATTAGGGCGTGTATTTTTGCTTATCCCCTTGTGCTTTATTCTTTCTTTTATTATGCATAGAAAAAATCAAGGCGGACCGTCAAAAAAATCAGCACCGTTTCCTTGGTTTTTAATTGGATTTCTTGCAACAAGCATATTGGGAACTTATTGCAATATCCCACAAAATATCATCACTACCTTTTCTAATGTCATAGGGCCTTTTCTTTTGGCATCCGGCATGGTTGGTTTAGGACTTAATGTACATCTCTCCCACTTGCGCAGCCGTGCATTGCGTCCGCTTTTGTCAATGTTTATTGCTTCAATTATTTTGTCCGTATTTTCTTATTTTACTGTTTTTCTGTTTTAAAAATAGCTATCAAGCCATATCTGCATCCTATAAAATACCGCCCTCTTAACAACTAATACAAGCTGCTAAGAGGGCGGTATCAATTTTAATCATTGCTCAAATGATTGGTAATAAATTTAATTGCCTCCTGTCCGGCTTGATTTGCATCGTTACCATTAAATCCATGATTAGCTCCGGCAATTTTTATAAGTGTTGCAGACGAATAAGCTTTCACGGCACGTTCAGAAAAAGAAACAGGCACAAGACCATCGCTGTCTCCATGAACAATCAATACATCACCGGTATATTTGTTAATCGTATTATAAACATCAAGATTAAGAATATCTTCATAATATTTTTTCCCGATAGTAACACCAAGTGCAGAAACCTTATCAGGTATTTCATCAACACTTTTAAACCGTGCCCTTGCATCATCCGGAATTGACAATGCCGGATAAAACATAATCAGACCACCAATTTCAGAACCACGCTCCGATGCCGTTAATGCCGCTACCAATCCGCCTTGACTGGCCCCCATCAAAAAAATGTTTTTGGTGTCTGTAAAATCCTGCTCTTTTATTTTGTCTAATATAGTATTCATATCATCGACTTCCGTAAATACTGACATATCAAGCATAGTTCCGTCGCTTTTAATTGAATTGCCGCCTCCGTAAAAATCAAATATGTATGCGGCAATACCGGATTTTGAAAACATTTCCGCATATTTAGCAACACTATTATGATTTGCACCAAATTCATGTCCAATAATTACAGTTGGATATTTTCCTGTTCCATCTCCCGGCAAATAAATCTGTCCGTAAATATTTAAGTCATCCCTTTTAAAACTAAGTTCTTTCATAATATATTTACCATCCGTTTCCTTTTTGTTTTCTATTTCAGTTTCAGTTTCCGTTTTAGACATTTCAGATAATTGTGTCGTCGTCGTTTCTGATTCTTCCGCTTTTGTGGAGCTCATATTATTTGCATTTTCTTTACTGCTGCAGGCCGGCAATGCAAATATTATGGCTGATAATAACGCTAAAATTGCTATTTTTTTTATCTTCATATATTGCATTTCCCCATTTCATTTTTTAATATTATACAATTGGCATTTCATTGAGTATAAAGCTCACTTTAAACATATATGGATATAACAATTAAAATAATATTATAAATATAAGTGATTTTAAGTCAATAGATTTTTTTAATACTATTTTATATTTTTTAAATAAATTTACATAATCACTCTAAAATATTTTTAAAAGTAGTCTAAAATAATTTTTATAAAATATTTGCCGCAAATTTCACCTTTTAATTTTATACGGCTATTGTAACTATGAAAAAAATGTGATATAATACTTGTAATATAAGGATCTTATAAATATTTTTTGCTTTGGAGGTAAAAATGGATATTTTTATCGAACAAATAGTTGCAAAACAATCTACTGCAAAGGATATATTGCTTAAAATAGGAATAGGACTTCTTGCAGCAGTGCTTTCGATTGCACTTTTAATTGTTTCAGGAATGTTTGGACTTGGAATGATAGGAATGCTGCTTGCCGCCGGATGCATATACGGAGCTTTTTACTTAATAAGCGGATTTAATATCGAATATGAATATATCGTTACAAACGGAGAAATAGATATAGATAAGATATTTGCAAAAAGACGAAGGAAAAGGCTTATTACCGCAAAGGCTGCGTCGTTTGAAAAATTTGGGCCTGCAAGCGAAGCTCCAGCTTCATTTGAGGGAACTACAATAATGGCCTCTGCCGGAATTTCAAACGAAAATTATTATGCGGAATTCAACCATTCAAAACATGGGCGGGTAAGGCTCATATTCACACCAAACGAAAAAGTTCTTGGAGCAATAAAACCTTATCTTCCAAGAAATATTCATCAAAACACATACTAATAAATTCAGCAAAAAGCTTATTATAAAGGGGATTTTTAGCAATGAATGTCGGAATAGATATAGTAGAAATTGACAGAATTGCAAAAAGCATTAAAAAGCCGCGGTTTCTTTCAAGGGTCTTTTCTCCCTCCGAGCTTAAATTTTTTATGGAAAAATCGTTTAATCCGGCAATAATCGCCGGCAATTTCTGCGCCAAGGAAGCTTTTGCAAAAGCTATGGGCACAGGAATAAGAGGATTTTCCTTAAACGAGGTTTCGGTTTTAAGGGATTATATGGGAACACCCTATATCAGCGTAACTGGCAGGGCAAAAAAAATTTTGAACTCCAAAATAAATGGCAATAATTTAAAAGTAAGCATAAGCCATTCAAAAAACCTTGCCACGGCAATAGTTATTGCATATTAAATTATGGCAATAATAAAATTGCACACTTAAACTGATAAAAATGCGAAAACCGCCAAGTGTGGGGTTTTCGCATTTTTTATAAACGACAAAAGGGAGCTGTTAACAAATGTATCTGGTCACCCCAAAACAAATGAAAATCATTGAAAAAAACGCAAATGACGGCGGAGTTTCATACAAATCGCTTATGCAAAATGCCGGAGCTCAACTTGCTCAATTCATAACTGAACTGCCGATTGACCTTTCGAAAGGAATAATATTTTTCTGCGGAAACGGAAATAACGGCGGCGACGGCTTTGTTGCGGCAAAAATGCTCTCGCAGGCAGGATTTCCGGTAACAGTTGTTTTAATGTGCGGAGACCCGGCAACGGAAATTTCCGGAGAGGCCTTTTTGGATTTGAGCGGAGAAAACGCCGAGGTGCTGTTCCTCAATGATAATATAGAAAAAATCTTTTCAGAAATATCTTCCGCAGCGCTTATTGTCGATGCAGTTTTCGGCACGGGATTTCATGGCGAACTTCCTCCTCAAATAAAAGCATGTTTTTCATATGCCGCACGTACTACAAGCAAAAAACTTGCTGTTGATGTGCCAAGCGGAGGAAATTGCCTCACCGGGGGAATTGCCGAAAACACTTTAAAATGCGACTATACAGTAACTTTTGGCTATAAAAAGCTTGGACAGGAATTCTCTCCTTTAAAAGAATACTGCGGCGAAATTTTGGTTGCTGACATAGGAATTCCTAAAAATGCTTTTTCAAATATCGAAAGACCCATATCAAAGCTTGAATTTTCAAATATGGAAACAATAATCCCCGCACGCGAACACAACTCGCACAAGGGCAATTTCGGACGTCTTGTAAATATATCCGGCTCAAAAAAAATGCCGGGAGCCTGTGCAATGTCAACGCTTGCGGCACTGCGCTGCGGAGTGGGGCTTTGCACGATTGCTTCGGCAGAAAGCGTTTGTTCTTCCCTTTCTTCAAGCATTTATGAAACAATGTACCTGCCTCTTAAAGAAAATGAAAACGGAGAAATTGCTTTTTCAAATGCCGAAAAAATACTTGCCGGATGTGAAAAGGCTTCTGCTGTTATCATAGGCTGCGGACTTGGCGTTAGCGAAGATACTAAAAAACTTGTGGAATTTTTAATACAAAATTTAAATGCTCCGATTATTTTAGATGCGGACGGAATAAACTGCATTGCCTCGCGCATAGATATTATCAAGAACGCAAAGGCAGGCATAATTCTTACTCCGCATCCGGGAGAACTTGCAAGGCTTCTTGGAATAAGCACCGAAGAAGTGCTTAAAGACAGGCTTGGATATGCCATAAAGCTTTCAAACGAACTTGGAGCCACAGTAGTTGCAAAAGGGGTTCCCACATTCATTGCCGCAGACAACGGATTTTGCTTTTTAAGCGACACCGGAAACCCCGGACTTAGCAGAGGCGGCAGCGGCGATGTTTTGACAGGAATGATAGCATCGTTTATCGCACAAGGGATTCCATCATCCGAGGCCGCGGCGGCAGGAGTATTCCTGCATGGCATGGCGGCCGATATGGCGGCTGAAAATCTTTCAATGCAAGGCATGCTCCCGACGGATGTAATAGCGCATCTGCCTTTGCTGTTCAAAAAAATGAACAGATAGGCTTTTAAAAGCCTTTGTTCTTATTTTGAGCGGAGGCGTTAAGATGTTTTTTAAAAAATTTGCCGCAGGGTTTCTTTCTGTTATATGTGTCCTTATGCTTTGCTGCTGCAAGGGGGAAAAAACTTCCGCCGCACCGGATTTAAACAAGCTTTTTACCGGCACAGCGTCAATTGCCTGCGGGGACTTTACCGCCGAGGCGACAATAAACCGCCTTGGCAACGGAATGTGGGATGTTGAATTTCTTTCTCCAAAAACACTTTCCGGAGTAAAGCTTTCCTTTAACGGCGATGAAATAACCGCTTCTTACCTTGGACTTAAATTTACCGTTCCAAAAGACACATCGCCAGTCAAAGGTGTCTTGCGTCTGCTTTTTGATGCCGTTGACAAAAGCAGTGAAAAACCGGATATGGTTTGCACAGAAAAAGATGGAAAAATAATCTTTGACGGAGAGATAAACTCCGAAAAATTCAAAATAATGTTTAATAAAGAAACAGGCGGCCTCTCCGGCTTTGAAGTTCCGGATAAGGATTTAAAAATTGAATTTTCAAGTTATTCGGAAATTCAATAAAAATAAAACATCCTTCAAAATATATGGGAGAATATAAAATGAAGAATTATACAAAAATAATCTTAATTCTTGCGGTTGCAATTATAAATGCCGTTGCTATTGTAATCGCCGCTTACATACTGGGAAGTTTTATTAAAGAAGGTTTATTTGAATTGGGTGTAGAATTAGAAAACGGCTTGCGCAATATGCCTTTAAATTAAATATGTTTGCCAACTAAAAAATCCGCCTATTGGCGGATTTTTTATTGATTCTGAAAAAATAACTGTGTAAATGCGTTTTATTTTTTAAATGAACTTCGGTATTGTTCCGGAGTGATTTTTTCTTTACTTTTAAAAACTCTAAAAAAATATTTTACATTATCATAACCAACAGCTTTTGATATTTGATACATTTTTTTATCTGTTGATTTTAAAAGTTGTTTTGCTTTTTCAATTCGTATTGAATTTATATAATCAACAAGTTTTGTTCCTGTTTTTTCTTTAAAAATAAAGCTGCAGTAAGTTCTGTTTAGATAAAAAAGTGAAGATAAAAATTCCACGCTTAAATTTTTTTGATAATTTTTATTTATGTATATTTTTATTTTTTCAATTAAATTATTTGATGAATATATATTTTTATCTTTAAGATTCTCTGAAATGTTTTCAAAAAAACGTATACAATAATCTTTTATTTCATTTATTGAAAATATGGTATTAAAAATATTTTGGACGCTTGATGAAAATGAATTCAAATTTATTCTTTCAAAGTAATCTGTTAAAACAATTTTAGATTTTTCAATAATTTGCAAACAGAAATATTTAATGTCACCAATTCTGTATTCTTTAATAGATAAAATATAATTAAAAAGTTCATTTAAAAGAGAGTTAACTTCTTTTGTCATGCCGGTTTCTAGTCTAAATAAAAATTCATCAAGCCTATTCCATTCAATGAAAGTGGGACTGATTTTTTCGCCGTTATAAAAATAATAATTTGCTTTATCGTTACTTTTTTTAAAATCAAGAGCCAATACGGTTTCATTGAATGCTTCATGCAAATTATTTAATTCAGCATGTACTTGACTTATACCAAAAGATAAATTGGATGCAGAAGTTTTAAAATATTCATTTATTTCCCAAATTATCTGTTTGCATAAATTTTTATAGTTAAGAGCTGATTTTTCCGGAATAAATAAAATCAAAAATCCTATATTTTTATTTCTGCTGTTTTGAAGATAAAGAGATAAATCTCCAAAACCGCGTTCAAGTATAAAATCTTGAACTTCATTTTCATTTATAAAATTAATTGAATGAATAGTGATTAAAATAATATTATACGTTTGGTTTATTGATTTCAGCTTATTTGAACTTATTGAAATTTTTTCTTTATTATATCCTAATATTGAATTTCTTAAGTTTTGCAAATCATATTCATACATTGCACGTTCTTTTTCGCTTTCAGCCGAAATTATTTTTTCGTTTATAAAAGTTTCATTTTCAATTGATTTTATTGCTTCAAGTAAAGATTTCTGTATTTCTTCTCTGCTAAAAGGCTTTAAAACATAATCAACTGCTTTTGCAGAAATGGCATGTTTCATGTATTCAAAATCTTTGTATCCGCTTATAACAATAATTTTTTTATTTGGGTATTTTTCATATAATAAAGGTAAAAAATCTGTTCCATCCATAACCGGCATGTTCATATCGGTTATAATTATGTTGGGATTTAATTTTTCAATAATTGAAAAAGCTTCTTTGCCGTTAGAAGCTTCTCCTATACAAATGGCAGTATAATTTAAATCTTCAAGTTTTTTAATCACACCTTTTCTTATTAACGGCTCGTCGTCAATTACAATATAAGTGTACAAAATTTTAGACCTCCTTTTCATTTTCATTTAAAACAGGCAGTTTTATGTTTATTTTCGTGCCTTTTCCTTTAAAACTTTCAACTGATAATCCGAATCCTTTCCCATAATAAAGTTCTATTCTTGAATGTATATTTTTAAGACCTATGCTTTGATTATTTCTATGTCCAAGTTCTGTAAAATGAGGTTCTTTTTCAAGGTTTTCTTTTATTTGAATAAGATTTTCTTCTGATATCCCTATTCCATCATCTTCTACCGATAGATGAATGCAATTTTTATCAAGCCATGCTGAAATTTTTATTTCTTTTCCGCAAGTACAGTTTTTAAGTCCATGGTAAATAGCATTTTCAACAAGCGGCTGCAAGATGAGTTTAAGTATTTTTAAATTTAAATATTCTTCTTTGATATTTAAAATCAAGTTGAATTTTCCATCAAAACGTATTGTTTGTATTGAAACATAATCCTTGACATGGTTTATTTCATCAGCAATTGTTACAAGTTCGCTTTTTGTTTTTATGCTATACCTGAACATGTTTCCAAGAGCAAGTGACATTATGGCTATATTTTTGTTTCCTTCAATTTCAGCAATGCTATTTATTGATTCTAAAGTATTGAATAAGAAATGTGAATTTATTTGCGCTTCAAGTGATTTCATTTGAGAATCAAGTATTATTAATTTGTTTTGATATTCGTTTTTTATAAAATTGTTTATTTCTTTAACCATAGAATTATATTCATTATAAAGCGTACCTATTTCATCTTTTCTTTCTAAATACTTTTTGGAAAGCGAAAGTACATCCCCATGTGATGCCATTTTTTTGCTTAAATGTATGATCGGTTTAGTAAGAGAAAAAGATAAAAGGACTGAAATTATTATAAAAACTAAAGAACAAACCCCAGCAATAATTAAAATCAATATTCTTGTAAATCCAAATTCATTGTAAATTTGTTCGTAATTTACAGCTGCAGTTAAAGTAAGTTCTTTAATATTTAGACTTTTTTTAAGCACTTTCATATTTTTGATGGAAAATAAGTTTTTAATATTATCAGCATTGCTGTAAAGGATACAATGTGTAGCAGTATTTTCTATAGAAAGTATCGTTGTATCTGGCAGAGTGTTTACTTTACTTAAATCAAATACTGAAGTAGAGCAATCTACTAACAAGACGCCTAAAAATTCATGTGAATATACATCATATATGGCTCTGGAAAATGAAATTGAAGGTTGAGAATTTATTATAAATTTTTTTGCTGATATTCCATCTATGTAAATTTTACCTTTTAAGTTAATTGTTTCGTTGTACCATTTATCTTTAAAAGGAATATAGTCATATGTTATATCTATATTGTTGCCATACCCTAAAATTTCTCCATACGGAGTGAAGAAAAAAATCCCATTTATGTAGTCGGAAGAATATATAAGGTTTTGGCATATAAATTTTATGTTTTGATTGCTTTTAAATATATCGTAGCTGCTATATCCGTTTTTACGGGTATATTTTTTTAGGTCTTCAATTATGGAATTTCTGCTTTCTGAATAAAAAGAAAAAATTTCGGCTACGTGATTTATGTTGCTTATGGCTGAATTTATTTGATTTGAGGCTTTTTCAAAAATATTTTCAGTTATTTGTGACGTTTGTTCTTTTACAAGAGAAGTATATCTGTTGTAAGTAAAAGTAGTTATTATAATAATTGGCACAATTGAAATAAGTATAAAGACAATTAAAAATTTTTGTTTTAAATTCACAAAAATTTCTCCTTTCAAAAGCTAAAAATAGTATACCATAATTTCAAACAAAAGTATACTTCAAATATGATATTATAAAAATACCAAAAGGGACACACATTTTTAAAATAAAAAATGTGTGTTTATTATAAGGAGGAAAGAATATGAAGAGTAAACAAATTTATGCATTGTGCCTTGCTATGGCCTTATCAACATCGGTCTTTGCAGGATGCTCAAGTGTGCAAAACGACAGTTCACAATCCTCATCATCTGCTTCTTCGGATAAAGCAAGTAATAGCAAAGTTACAATTACTATGATGTATTCTGGAACAGTAGCAGAAAATGATTTTGAAACTCAAGTTTTGCCGGAGCTTGTAAAAAAGAATTTTCCGAATATTACACTTGAGGTCACAAAGCTTCCTGATGATCAATATTATACCGCACTAAAAACAAAGCTTGCTTCAGGCGAATGCGCAGACATGGTTCTTGTTCAACCTAAATATGCAGGGGCAAACTCTGTAATAGGCCTTGCAAAAGCAGGATATCTTGAACCAATAACTGATTTAAAAGTGCTTAAAAATGTAAGTGATTCTGGAAAAGCTTCTTTTACTTACAATAATGAAGTGTATGCTGTTCCGTGTTCGGTTACCATTCTTGGAACGTATTATAATAAGAATATCTTTGAAAAATATGGGCTTAAAGTTCCAACAACATGGGGAGAATTTCTTTCTTGCTGTGAAACATTGAAAAATGCCGGGGTACAGCCTATAGTTATGGGCGACAAAGACATGTATGTAATGCAATTTGGACTTTATCAAATAGCAGCAAATAAAATTTATCCTCAAAATCCTAATTATGATGATGACCTTAGAACAGGGAAGACAAAATTCACCGATAAAGATACGTGGGATAAAGTTCTTGAGATGTACTATACACTTTATGAAAAAGGCTATATAAGCACTTCTTCACTTGGGCTCAGTGCACAGCAGGCAATTCAGAAATTTATTGATGGAGAAGCAGCAATGACTTTTGATGGAAGCTTCAATGCCCCTGCAATAAAGGCTAAAGGTGCTGCAGATTTTGAAAGAGGATATTTCCCTCTGCCTGGTAATGACAGTGCAGATGAAATTTATGCTTCAATGGCTTTGGGTGCTGGCCCGGCAATTTATTCCGGCTCCAAGAATATTGATGAATGCAAGCAGCTTATGGAAGTTTGGTATGATGGTCAGTCTGAAATCTGGAAGGCTTTTGTTGATTCCGGAAAGGTTATTCCGACATATGGATATGGTTCAGATAAAGTTGATGATTTGTATAAGCCTTTTATGGAACTTTACAACAATGGGAAATCTTT
>JAJUHO010000204.1 GCA_029267825.1 Oscillospiraceae bacterium | reverse complement strand
TTTGGAACCCCCATAAGTCCGGCTATATAAATAAGCATCATATATCCGGAATACTGCCATGTGGTTACAATAACCATTGCCCAAAAGGCTTTTTGCGGGTCTGAAAGCCATGATGTTGAAAAGATGTCTATGCCAAAAGCCGTTCCGAAAGAAACAAATGCCCTTGCAAATACAAATCTCCAAATAAATCCGAGCACAACTCCGCCGATAAGGTTTGGCGTGAAAAATCCCGCCCTTAAAAAGTTTTGCCCCTTGATTCCGCTTGTTACAAGAAAAGCCAAGATAACAGCTATTAAGTTGATTAACACAACCGAAACTGCAACATATTTAAGGGTAAGGAAAAGGGAATTCCAAAATTCTTTGTCTTTAAAGACTTCAATATAATTGTTCAGCCCTGCAAAAGGCTTGTTGTTGGAAACACCGTCCCAGCTTGTAAAGGTTAAATAAACGCCGTAAATTAGTGGAACAATCAATACGGCAATAAATACGAAAACAGCAGGTCCGGCAAACATTAAAAATGTTTTGGTTTTTGCCGCAAGAGTTTTTTCATTCATTTGCACCATTCCTTTCAGGGCGGATTTTTTGATTTTTTATGGAACAAGGATGGCAAAAAAGCCATCCTTGCCTATTTATTTAAAGTTCTTGCCTTTACTTTGCTTGTTTTGCCCAATATGCTTCAACCTCGGAAGCAAGTCCTGCACGGTCTATTTGTCCTGCAAGATATTTTTGCATTGAAGCGCCAAGAGTTGACCAGTGGTCGCCGGGGCATCCGTTAAAGCCCTCTATTGTTTGAGCGGCATCCACATATTTCTTTATTGACTTGCCAAGCGGGTCCTTTACTTCAAGTGTTATGTTTTTAAATGCGGGAACCAAAGAGCAATCGTTGACCAGAACGCTTTGTCCTGCTTCGTCATATACAAGCCAGTTGAGGAAATCCTTTGCGGCTTGCTGCTGTTCGGGAGTTGCTTTGATTTTATCAATCATAACCTGCTTTGAACCGGAAGCACACAGACGGCTGTTTGCAAAGTCGTCATCGGAAGTGTTCTGTACAAGAGGCATAATTCCAAATTCGGTCGAATCATCAGCGTATTCAGAAATTTCAGCCCATGCCCAGTTTCCGTTGAACCAGAATGCCGATTTGCCTTCAGCCACATAGGAAGCGTTCAAGTCATAATCCGCTGCCATGGGGTCTGCTTTGTTGATGTTGTATTCCTTCAACATGTCAAATGTATCAAAGATTGAATTAAAGCGCTTGTTTTCAATAAGCTTTTCAGTACCTTTTGTAAGAGCTTCGGTGAATTTGTAAGCGCCGGCGGCGGTGCCGTCCTGTTCCTCATAAACCGTTGCAAGGTAATGCGCGCCAAGCGACCAGTCTTCCTTGTTTATTACCATTGGGGATTCCATGCCTGCTGCTACGAGCTCATCCATAAGCTTTTTCAAAGCATCCATGGACTTAATGGAATCAGGATTAAATTCTTTTCCGGTAAGCTTTTCGATTATTGTTTTATTGTAAATAAGGCCTCTGCCTTCAATACAGAAGGGGAATGAATAAAGTGTGCCGTCGATTGAGATACCGTATGTGCTTCCTCCGTCGGACGCCCATTTTTCGGAAGAAAGGTCAATTGCCTTTTCCTTTGCAATGGTTAAAATATCGGTACCATCAAGCATTGCAAGTGTCGGCGGGTCGCCGGAAGCATATTTTTGAGCTATTGTTTCTGCCGGAGATGCTCCGTTTGCGGTTGAATAAACCTCAATTGAAACGCCGGTCTGCTCCTTGTACTTTTTAGCCATTTCTTCAAGCTGAGGCTGAATTTCCATTTTGGAATTGAGCATAGTAATTGATACAGCGCTGTTTGAAGCCTTTGAGGTTTCCGACGATGAAGATGAAGAGCTGCTGTCAGAAGATGCAGCCTGGCCGTTTGAGCATCCTGAAAGTGAGAATGCAGCAAAGGCGCCTGCCGAGAGAATTGCCGCTATTTTGTTGTTCTTTTTCATAAAATATCCTCCTTCTCAATATACCGAGTTAAGCATCTTTCATATGTAACCGGTAATGTGACCGGTTACATCAAGTTGCACATTCAATATAGCATATTTGCAAATACGTGTCAATCATTTTTCGAAAATAGTTATTATATTTGTGCTTTAAAATAAAAATTTAGGGTTATTTTTGTACAATTACTACAAATGTAACCGGTTATTTTAAAAATATTGCTTCCGGTGTTGCGGTAAAGCGCTTTTTTTGATATACTTTGTTTTAAGGGAAAACCGAATTTTGAGCGGGGAGTGCAAAATGAAAAAAAACGTAACTTTTAGCGACATTGCAAAATATACGAACTTTTCGAAAACCACAATTTCAAGGTACTTTAACGACCCG
>JAJUHO010000006.1 GCA_029267825.1 Oscillospiraceae bacterium | reverse complement strand
TGATATGACATCATAACCTATCCTCTTTAAAATTCTTGATGTTTCCCAACCGTCGCCGCCTATATTGTATTCACCCAAAATATTTACAGAGTACCTTTTTGAAGGAGGAGCATCTCCTGTGCCTATTACATGTCTCATAAGCCCATTGTTTGCTATATGGTGCCCACCCGACTGGCTGACACCCTTATATCCCTCACAACTGAATGCTATGCATTTTATGCCGTATTCCTTTTCAGCCCAAGAAGCAACCGCATGGATATCATCCCCAATAAGGCCCACCGGACAAGTTGAACATATCATTATGCATTTTGGATTGAATATATCCACTGTTTCAGCAATAGCCTGCTTTAATTTTTTTTCTCCTCCAAAAACAATATCCGGTTCCTGCATATCGGTAGAAAGACAATATTCAAGAAAATTCCTTCCATCCTCACATTTGCCTTTATGCCTTCTTGTTCCCCATGAATAAAATCCGCAGCCTATCGGTCCATGAGTGATTATCGCAACATCTTTAAGAGGGCCAAGAACAACGCCCTTGCAGCCGGCATAACAGCATCCCCTATTTGTCATTATTCCGGGAACAGAGCGGGTATTTGCCATTATGCTTGGATTTAACCCCTCTTCCTCTATTTGAAGCACATGCTCTTTCCTATTCCTATATACCCTTGAACTGTATTTTTCAAGTATTTTTGTGCGTTCATCCATTATTCCCACCCCTTTATCAAACCTGATCGTTGCGTTCGCCGGTTCTTACGGTATATGCTTCGCATACAGGCAATATAAAAATCTTTCCGTCGCCCGGATTTCCGGTTTGATTTGTATCAATAATCGTTTTTACCGCCAAATCAACTTTATCATCATCAACTATTATTGTAAAAAATCTTTTGGCAATAAGCCTTTGCGTTTCTGTCATATGTTCGCCAACTGAATTCGCGGGAATTTCACCTGAATCTACAACGGCTTGAAGCACTGCCGGGTCAATGCCTTTTTTCCCTCTGCCAAGACATTTGCGGCAGGAAAGCGCCGGAAAACCGGCTTTGGCAAGGGCTTCTTTGGTCGGATTTACCATGTTAACCCTTATTATAGCCATTATCTCTTTCATTAAAAATCCCCCCTTACAAGCCTTTTTTGCCTGTGCTGATTGTATATGCCTCCTCAACGGGGCTTATAAAAATCCTTCCATCGCCGTATGTGCCGTTTGGAGCGGTACGGGCTGTTCTCATGATGACTTTTACGACATCGTCTTTATCATCATCATTTACTACAATTAAGAGCATTTCCTTTGGTATTTCGTCATAATGAATATCTCCTACTGTAATCCCCTTTTGCTTTCCACGTCCGTAAACATCCATTTTGGTTATTGCAGGAAATCCGGCCGCAAGAAGCTCTGACATAACTATTCCGGTTTTTTCAGGTCTTATAATGGCTCTGACAAGCAACATAATTTATTCCCCTTTCAAATTAATCCAAAATACCGTGTTCCATAAGCAATTCTTCAAGGCGTTCCTGCTTTAACGGTTTAGGAATTACAAACATATCATTTCCATCTATTTTCTTTGCAAGCATTCTATATTCATCAGCTTGATTGCAGGTCGGATCATAATCTATTACAGTCTTTTTATTTATTTCCGCACGCTGCACCATGTTGTCACGAGGAACAAAATGTATCATTTGCGAACCAAGTTCTTTTGCAAAAGCTTCAACAAGTTCCGCTTCTCCGTCAACCTTTCGGCTGTTGCATATAATTCCGCCAAGGCGTACGCCACCGGTATTTGCATACTTTTGAATCCCTTTTGAAATGTTATTTGCTGCATACAGTGCCATCATTTCACCGGAAGCAACAATATAAATCTCCTGTGCCTTGCCCTCACGGATAGGCATTGCAAATCCTCCGCAAACAACGTCACCCAAAACATCATAAAAAACATAATCAAGGTCTTCGGTATAAGCGCCCAGACGTTCCAAAAGTCCTATTGATGTGATTATTCCACGTCCGGCACAGCCGACTCCTGGTTCAGGTCCGCCCGATTCAACACATCTTATCCCTTTAAACCCTCTTTTCATTACGAAATCGAGGTCAATGTCGTCTCCTTCTTCCCTTAATGTATCAAGCACGGTCTGCTGTGCAAGGCCTCCAAGTATCAAACGTGTTGAGTCAGCTTTAGGGTCACACCCTACAATCATGATATTTTTTCCCATTTCCCCCAAACCTGCGTTAAGGTTTTGAGTTGTAGTCGATTTGCCGATTCCGCCTTTGCCGTAAATAGCTACTTGTCTCATACATATACCTCCATTTTTCTTTAATTAAAGCTATCTTAAAGAAACGGGGCCTGAAAAGCCGCCTTTGGCATTTTCAGACCCCGTTGTCTTTATGATTTTTATAAATTGTTTTTGCTATGCTTAAAGTATACGGCTTTTTGCCAAAAGTATCAATACATTGGTTTTTAGATAAATTGCAATTTTAGGCAAAGCATTTTATGCAATTTATATATATTAAACTTGCAAAAACATTTTTCTACCAAAATCTCTTGACACTTATTTAAAGCAAGATATATACTAAAACATAATAAAGGAGGGTGCGATTATGGACGAAAGCATCGCAATCATAATGAAAGATTATAGTGTATCAAATTCATTTTTTGAGTCGAGTCATATCATTGTAATGTCAAAGGATGAAAACGGCTGGGCAGTTTCAAGCGAATTGCCTATAAATTTCAATAACAAAAGCGGTATTGCTTCTTTAAGAAGCGAACTGCTTTCTCTTTCAAAGAAACTTGGCAAATGCAAAATAATAGCAGGAATAGAAATTACAGGACTTCCATTTACTGTATTTGATTCACTTGGATTCCATATTTTTTCTATATCCGAATTAAACGACGCTTCTCTTGACGGAATAATTGAAGATATTCGGTCAAATGACGAAAATAATAAAATTCCGCAAAAGCCTATTGAAACCTCAATTCCCGGAAAATATTATTTTGACCTTGCCATGTTGCAGGAAAATTTTCCTGAAATATCATCAAAAAAAGCTTTGCGGAAATTTTTTAAAGAAACACCATTTTGGGAACTTGAACTTGTATGCACCCATTTGCCGCCTTGGATTAATGAATTTGGGTATGATATAACCTTAAAAAAACAAGACGGAAAAACTGTTGCAGTCATTAAAAATAAATTATGCGGAAAGGAGCCGATTTAAATGGAAGCAAAAACAAAATTCGGAACGCTTGACGGAATTGAAAGAGCCGAATATTATCCAGACGGAACATTAAAAGAATGCATTCTTAATAAAGAAAATATTGTATTTACCGAATGCGGACCTCTTATACCGCAATATGGTGAAGAAACCCTGCGCAGAAAATATACAAAATCAATATCTTTTTACCCGGATGGCAATTTAAAAGCAGTATCGCTTGAAAATCAGACCGAAATTTTAACTCCAATCGGCGAAATGCCGGCGGAACTTGTGACTTTTTATAACACAGGCGAAGTAAAACGGGTTTTCCCGACAAATGGGAAAATAAGCGGATATTGGTCAGAAGATGATGAAAGGAATTTTAATATCCCCCTAAATTTCAGCTTTGATTTTGCTGATTTTACGGCAATGGTAAATGGCATATGCTTTTACCGCAGTGGAACAATAAAAAGTCTTACCCTGTTTCCCGGCGAAAAAATAGATATTATTACACCCGTAGGAAAAATAAGCACCAAAAAAGGTTTCGCCCTTTTTGAAAGCGGGATTTTAAAATCAACTGAACCGGATTTCCCTATAAAAATAAATACACCGATTGGAGCCTTAGAAGCTTACGACCCAAACGCAATAGCAATTTGTGCAGACAGCAATTCTCTTTGCTTTAATGAAGACGGTACCATTTCCTCTATGCTTTGTGCAACAAACTCTATTGCCGTCTATCCTAAAAATGAAAAACCAGTATTTTTCTCTCCATTGAAAATCCCATCTCCATTAAATCCGGAAGAAGAAATTTTAATTCCAATAAAAATTGATTTTGGTGCTGATAGTGTTACAATTTCATCTGACAAAACAAAAACTTTTAAAATAAATGACTGCACTTTTTCCATTGTCAAAAGTACCTTATGCAGTTCATCATGCACCGATTGTTCATCTTGCCGAATTTGCAAATAATATAAAAAATCCCATGAACAAATTTTTGTCATGGGATTTTTTATTTAAAAACATTTTAAATTATTAAAATTGCCTTCTTTTTGATATCCTCTTTATCTTTTTCCTCTTTTTTCTTGAAGAAATTCCATGGATTATCAGATAAATTATTATAAGTGCAACAATTAAAGCAACCGTAGCTTTAAACCATGTCGACGAAACAAACTGCTTTGCAAGATAAAGATTATATTCAAGTTCAGAACGTTCTACGCCATCTTTTGCCACAAGGTCAACAGTAAAAAGAGTTTCACCTGAAAGTTTAAGCTCCATTGTTCCAAGCTTATCTCCTTTTTTAACGGGAGCATCGACCTCCTGTTCAAGGTTGACAACCCTTTGTATTGCTGATGTGTCAAGTGTTGAAGGCCAAAGCGCAGAAAAAGATTCCTTAGGACAAACAAGAACATAATCGTTCCCTGCCGAAAATCTTACCGGAACTTCGCCCACCTCTTCCGAAGAATTAAGCAAAGCGGTATTTTTAAAATATTTAAATGCCCATTCATAAAGCGTTATTGCATCTACAAAGTTATAATATTTATTATTGCCATTTGAATCTTTCAGCGGCGCATTGAGAGTCACAAGCAAATAATTATACCCATCTTTGCTTGCCGATGAAACAAGACACCTGCCAGCCTCATCCAGAGTGCCTGTCTTTATTCCTTTAACGTAAGGGTAATAATATTCTCCACCCTTTACTTTATCAAGCATTAAATTCGTATGCGAAACAGTACGCGGCTCAGAATGCTTATTGCTCGGCCCTATGGTATAAGTTTTTGTATCTGCAATTTCATTAAACCTTGACAGTGACATAGCATATTCGGTTATAATTGCCATATCATGAGCGGTTGTATATTGATTTTCATCAAAAAGCCCATGCGGGTTTGTAAAATTAGTTGAGGTTGCTCCAAGCGCTTTTGCCTTTTCGTTCATCATTTGAACAAATTTGCTGATACTTCCTCCTCCGACATAATCAGCAAGAATGCTTGCCGCTTCGCAAGCAGACTGCAAAATCATACCGTACATCAAATCCTTTACCGATGCGGTTTCATTCGGACGGAAATCCGCAGTTGAGGCTCCGGTTTTATAAAGCTCATCAAAAACATATGCAGGCGCAGTAACCATTGTATTGTCAATATCCTGCACGTTTTCCAGAACAAGTATTGCCGTCATGATTTTTGTAAGTGAAGCCGGATACTCCTTTTTATCGGCATTTTTCTGATAAATAACTTCTCCGGTATCTAAATTTTTAAGGTAAACAGCCTCGCTGTAAATTTCATTATTTGGGGTAAACGAAACCGCATTTATTTTAAAAGATGAAATAAAACTCAATAAAACAAATATAGATAAAATTGCCGAAATTTTTTTCATATGCACTCTCCCTAAAAAAGCAAAATTTAATTCCTTTATTTTAATATACAAAATAATTATATCAAATTTTTTTATTAAATTAAAGCTTTTTTAAAACAAAAACTCCCGCCGGAGATGAATTTTGAAAATTGTCCGGCGGGAGGCCTTTTAAAAAATTAAATTGCAAGCACCTCAAGTTTATCATCAACAACAGTCACTTTTATAGTGCTTATTCCCATTTCGGCTTTATCAATGATAAGAGATGCCACCTTATCCTCAATTTCCTTGCGTATAACCTTTCTTATATCCCTTGCGCCAAACTTTCCGCCAAAGGACTTTTCGGCTATTTTTGCAAGCGCCGCATCATCATATGCAAGCGATATTCCTTTTTCTGAAAGCGGTTCTTTCATTTCATCAAGCATAAGGGCAGCTATTTTTTGATAATTTTCCAAAGTAAGCGGCTTAAACACTACTACTTCATCAATTCTGCTGAGAAATTCCGGACGCAAAAACTCAGAAAGCGCCTTTATTGCCTTTTCTGATGAAATCTCAGCTTGTGTCTTATTAAATCCCACTCCCGTGGTTTTATCAGTTGAACCGGCATTTGACGTCATTGCTATGACAGTATTTTCAAAACTGATGCTCCTGCCTTGAGCGTCATTAACCTTGCCCTCATCCAAAATTTGAAGCAAAATATTCATCACATCCGGATGGGCTTTTTCAATTTCATCAAACAGCACGACTGAATATGGTCTTCTGCGGACTTTTTCGGTAAGCTGTCCCGCGTCATCATAACCGACATATCCCGGAGGAGAACCGATAATCCTTGAAACTGAATGTTTTTCCATAAATTCAGTCATGTCAAGTCTTATAAGCGGTTCTGTACTATCAAACAATTCTGATGCAAGAACCTTTACAAGCTCAGTTTTTCCAACTCCGGTAGGTCCCACAAAAATAAACGATGCCGGCCTGCGACGTGATGCAAGTTGAACCCTCGTACGCTTTATTGCTTTCGCCACAAGTTCAACCGCTTCATCCTGGCCTATAATTCTTTCTTTGAGTTTTGCTTCAAGCGAAGCTATTTTCTTATATTCGCTTTGGATTATCTTATTTGCCGGAATTCCCGTCCAAAGTTCAATTACCTTTGAAATATCCTCTTCTGTAACATAGACATTCTGAATTGCTTCTTCAACTTTTTCAAGCTTTGCATTTATTTTGATTATTTCTGCTTTAACCTTTGCAAGCCTTTCAAAATCCGGAACATCATCCGCATCCTCTATTGCTTTCTCATCATCATGCAATTCTTTGAGTTTTGCATTAAGAGATTCAAATTCGGCAAGTTCAGGGCTCCTTATGCTGGCGCAGGCGCAAGCCTCATCCAAAAGGTCTATTGCCTTATCCGGCAAAAAACGGTCATTTATATATCTTTCTGAAAGTATCGCACACAGTTTTAAGGTATCATCTTTAATTTTAACTTTATGGTGTTTCTCGTAATAATCCCTTATACCAAAAAGTACTTCAAAAGTATCAGAAACGGTCGGTTCATTTATTGTAACCGGCTGGAAACGCCTTTCAAGCGCACTATCTTTTTCAATATACTTTCTATATTCCTTAAATGTGGTCGCTCCTATAACCTGAACCTCGCCCCTTGAAAGCGCCGGTTTAAGTATATTTGCGGCATTCATTGAACCCTCGCTGTCGCCCGTACCGACAAGGTTATGAACCTCATCAATAAAAAGTATAATATTTCCCTCAGCCTTAACCTCATCTATAAGCCCTTTAACGCGGCTTTCAAACTGGCCCCTAAACTGGGTTCCGGCTACAAGAGCTGTCAAGTCAAGAAGGTACAGCTCTTTATCTGCAATGTGGAAGGGAACTTCCCCTGCAGCTATTTTTTGGGCAATGCCCTCAGCTATTGCAGTTTTACCAACACCCGGTTCACCTATCAAGCAAGGATTATTTTTAGTACGCCTCGAAAGTATTTGTATTACCCTCGAAATCTCCTTATCACGCCCTACTATTCTATCAAGCTCATTATTCCTTGCTCTGCTTGTAAGGTTTGTGCAATACGTATCAAGGAATTTATGCTTTTTTTCTTTTTCAGTCTTTTTGCGCTTTTCGAATTTATCTTCCCTTTTTTCGGTAAAGAAATCCCCCATATTTTCTTGGCTTGGTTTTGATGGCATATTATTATTTGTTCCAAGCAAATTTTGTATAAATGACGGAAGCGTTCCAGCGCCACCCATTTCAAAATTATCGCCATAGCTCATATCCATCATTTGATTTGAAAAATCTTCTATATCATTTTCAGTCAGGCCCATTTGCTCAATATATTCGCTAACCTGAGGAACACCGAGTTCCTTTGCGCATACCAAACAAAGTCCCTCATTCTTTTTTTCGTTCCCCTGCATAGCTGTAATAAAAACAACAGCAGGCCTTTTTCTGCATCTTGTGCACATAATCATATTGTGTTATCCTCCTTAATTGCGGCATGCCGCAGGCAGAATTTCTGCCTTTATATCCAAAACAAAACTATTTTATCAATTTAAAATTATAGATGTATTTAAAGAGATAAGTATTTTGAATTGTTTCATCGTTAAAAACTATCATTTCACTTCCGCTTAAATAAATTATAATATTGATTACAACCGCAATAATATAAACTACAAGCAAAGCCTCAGCGACTCCCATTAAAGCTCCAAAAAGCGAATTTACAGTGCCTATAAACGGGACCCTATTAACAACCGAGAAAAGTCTTGTAACTATTTTAACAGCAATCATTGCAATTGTAAATACCAAAATAAACAATATAGGTTCCAAAATAGCGATAATGCTCCCTCTTACGACTGTTTGCTCTATATACCGTGCCGCATCCGCCTTGCTTGAAGCAAAAGCTTTTATTGCTGATGATATAAGACCACTATCAGAATATTGAGCGGAATTTTTTGTCATATATTCAGGGAGAGATTTTATATATTCTCCGTATATATTTTCATTAAACATTTTTTTCAAATTTTCGGTTATCTCGTTTTGCGAAATATCAACACCCGTTTTTTGAAGAATATACTGTCTTATTTCTTCTCCTAAATTCCCGGAGCTGTTTTCAACTACGCTCTTTACTTCTTCATCTTCCAGTGTAACACCTGAACCTTCAAGGTTAAGTGCTTTTTTTACCTCATCGGCCACATTTATATTCTCAATTTTTCCCTCTATTGATGAAACAATCCTCTCGCTAAGCAATTTGTCATATATAATCGGAGCAGTCGCCCTGCTGACATAGTATGCCGCAACAAGAGAAAGAAAATAACCGGCTATCATCAAGAACGAACGTATAAATCCCCTTTTCCCGCCTACATACATAAATATCAAAATCAAAGCCACCGTAAAGGCATCAAAAAACCAAGCAAATTGACTTCCCAAAATATTACCTCTTTTCTTAAAAATTACCCATTAAAATCAATCCGGTTTATGTCGGAATATCCTAAAAGAAAAATATAGTTTCCTATCTTATGAAAATCTATGTAATCATCGCTTATTTTTACGTCTGTTCTAATACTGCCATCTGACGCATATTCATCAATGCTTTTTTCGGTCATAAGCAAGACTTTCTCATCTTCCGCCAAAACTTGTTTTGATGAATCTGATGTGCTTATTTCCTTTATATTTTCTTTAATATCCCCTATTATCACAAGCGATGATTTTCTTCTTTCCTCGTTTTCAAACAAAAGTGCTGTCTGCTTTCCAGAAACCGAATAATCCACAAGGCTTGTCTTATAAGCATAGCTTCCTATATATTCTCCGGTACTGCTGTAATAAGCACATTTTGTATCCCCAATTTCAGCTATCCTGCCATCGTCCATAATCTTTAATGACAAAATCATGGTGTCAATATCGCTTGAAGCCCAAATTTCATCTTTTTGGTCAAAGTTAAATCTATGCAATTTGGAAACAAGCTGCCCCTTTGAAGCATCAACAGTTGCTACCACACATCCGCTTCCTGACGGCAAAAAATCCACATCTGCAATTCTGCTGTCAACGCTTTTCCATTTAAAAATTTCTTCGCCAAAGCTATTATAAATCGTCATTACTGAAACAAAACTGTCTGATTTTGTCACCACCGCAGCATAATCGTTGCCGCCAAGTCTTGCAAAAATTATTGCATCTTCAATTGTCTTTTCATAAACAGTTTTATACTTGCTTTCAAGGCTAAATGTCTTCCCGCCCATATCATAAATCAATGCTTTTTTATTGTTTGTGCAAAAAAATGGATTTGCATAATGATGCTGTTTATAAATCATTCTTTCCCCATTGACCGAATAAACACAAAAATTTGTATCATCAAGCAGGGCAAAAGCACCTTCCATTGTTCCGACTTTATAATCTGAACTGCCTGTAATTTTAATCGGAAAATTTCCGGCGGCAAGTTCCCCGTTATTTTGTGCCGTGGGCAAATATCTTGTGGCTATACCATCAAAAAAAGGAATCCATCTATCTCTTGTATAATAAACAAGCACACCAAAAACGGCAATCAGCAAAACTCCTATCAATTTCTTGAAAAATTTTTTCGCCTTTTTTGCCCTGCGGCGGCGTTTCAAATCTTTTACGTCTATTTCCTGTGCCAACAAAACACCTCCAAGCTTTTGCACTATGCCGCCGTCAAGCAGTCAATAATACACCCGACTTAAATAAAGTCCATGAGGCTTTGCCGTACGGCCCGCTAAAATTCTGTTCTTGGAAAGAATTATTTTTTCTATTTCTCCGGCGTCAATTTTCCCCTCATTTACGCAAAGCAAAGTCCCCACCATAATCCTAACCATATTATACAAAAAACCATCGCCTTTTACAAGCATAATGATTTCATTTCCGTTTTTTGACACAGAAAAATCATATATCGTCCTTACTGTTGATTCCTTATTTGAGCCTGATGCACAAAAAGCCTTAAAATCATGTGTGCCTATAAAAGCTTTGCAAGCCCTTGAAACAAGCTCTACATCAAAAGGCTTTTTATAATGCAATGCCAAATCAGAAGTAAAAGGATTTTTACTCTCGGCATTATATATTTTATAAATATACTCCTTCGCCTTGCAGGAATACCTTGCATGAAAATCCTTCGGGACTTCCTCACACGAAAGTATGGAAATATCATCAGGCAAAATTGTATTCATTCCTTTTAAAAGTCCGGCTTTGGGGATATTCTTATCAGTAAAAAAATTAAAGCAAAATTCAAGAGCATGAACTCCGGTATCGGTTCTTGAACAGCCGCAAATTTGAGTTTTTTCCCCTAAAATTTTTTCAAGGCAGTCCTCCACAACTTCCTGTACGGTAAGTGCGTTTTCCTGCCTTTGAAATCCATGGTAATTTGTCCCTCTATATGCCATGAAAACTTTAATGTTTCTCATAAATCTCCCTTAAAAAAAGCAATTTATTGCCACAACTGCGTCAAGGAAAAACAGCGTTACTCCAAGTGAAACATAGTCCGCCCAACCTGATTTAAGCTGCCTTAACCTTGTCCTGCCTTCACCGCCATGATAGCAACGGCATTCCATTGCAAGGGCAAGCTCCTCAGCACGCCTGAAAGCCGAAACAAAAAGCGGAATCAATATCGGCACAAGTGCCTTTGCTCTCTGCATCAATCCACCTGTTTCAAGGTCGGCTCCCCTTGCCTTTTGCGCCGACATGATTTTATCGGTTTCCTCAATAAGCGTAGGAATAAATCTCAACGCTATCGTCATCATCATTGCAAGCTCATGCACAGGAACTTTAAGTTTTTTAAGCGGAGAAAAAAGCCTCTCTATGGCATCAGTAAGCGCTATTGGAGATGTTGTATAAGTAAGCAGCGATGTTCCCGCAATAAGGCATATAATTCTTATCACCATAAAAACGCTCATCCTTATGCCTTCATCGGTTATTTTAAGTATCCAAAGTCTAAATACAATTATTCCATCAATAAAAAACAAATTTAAAATCGAAGTAAAAATAATTATTGGCACAATCGGCTTTAACCCTTTAAGCATCATCTTAAAAGGTATTCCTGACATCAAAAATGCCACCACAAGGTAAACAATCCCTGCAAAAAGGCCTATCATTTCCTTTGCCGAAAAAAGAATGGTTATATAAAAAGCAGTAATTATTATCTTAAATCTCGGGTCAAGTCTGTGAACAAATGACTTTCCCGGAAAATACTGGCCTATTGTTATATCTTTAAGCATCCTGTTTAAATCTGCCTTTCCGCCACGCTATGATTTTTCTCTCTTTGCGGCAATATACTGCAAAAATTTACGTTTTGCATAATCCACCGTATAAACATCCTCGGCTATATTAAATCCCTGTTCTTTAAGTGCATTAAAAACTTTCGTTATCTGCGGCACCGCAAGCCCCATCTTGGAAATTTCCTCGGCGCGTCTGAACACCATTGGAGGCTCATCATAACAAAATACCTTGGCCTTATTCATCACAAGTATTTTAGTGGAATATTTCGCAACATCTTCCATGCTATGAGAAACCAAAAGAACAGTTCTTTTCTTTTCCTCATGATAAAGCTTTATTTGGTCCAAAATTCTGTCACGGCCTTTTGGGTCAAGTCCCGCGGTAGGCTCGTCCAGTATAAGCACCTGAGGTTCCATTGCCATAACCCCGGCAATGGCAACTCTTCTTTTTTGACCACCAGAAAGTTCAAACGGAGATTTATCCAGCAATTCCTCGCCAAGGCCGACTATGCGTGCCGTTTCCTTTATCCTTTTATCTATCTCATCATCGGAAAGCCCCATATTCTTAGGGCCAAAAGCAATATCCTTATAAACGGTCTCCTCAAAAATTTGATATTCAGGATACTGAAAAACAAGTCCCACTTTAAATCTTGCGGCTTTTGTTATTTCTTTGCTTTCCCAAATATCCTGTCCGTCTATATAAACCTTTCCGGAAGTCGGTTTTAAAAGTCCGTTTAAATGCTGTATCAAAGTTGATTTTCCTGAACCGGTATGTCCTATTATCCCGACAAATTCGCCAGCCTCTATTTCAATATTTACATTATCAACGGCAGTTTTTTCAAAAGGCGTGCCCTGACTATATGTATAGGTCAGGTTTTCGGTTTTTATGATAGGCAATTTTCAGTCCTCCATAAATTTAATCTTTAAGTATCTTTACTAAAGCCTCTATACATTCTTCTTCCGTTATTATATGGCCATCTATTTCCAAGCCGTTCTTTTTAAGCTCATAAGCAAGTTCAGTGACCTGCGGGACATCCAATCCAACTGCTTTAAGCTCTTCCACATGGGAAAAAACTTCCCTTGGGACATCGTCAAAAATAATTCTTCCATCATCCATTACAACAACCCTGTCAGCTTTTGCAGCTTCGTCCATATAATGAGTAATAAGTATTATAGTAATGCCATATTCCCTATTTAGTTCCCTTATGGTTTTAAGAACTTCCCTTCTTCCCTTTGGATCAAGCATTGCCGTTGGTTCGTCAAGAACAATACATTCGGGACGCATTGCAATAATTCCCGCTATGGCCACTCTTTGCTTTTGCCCTCCCGAAAGCTGATGAGGGGCATGCTCCCTATACTCGTACATGCCGACAGCCTTTAAAGCCTCATCCACCCTTTTTCTCATCTCATCAGGCTCAACGCCAAGATTTTCAAGAGCGAATGCAACATCCTCCTCAACTATCGTGGCGACAATCTGATTATCTGGATTTTGAAAGACCATCCCCACACGCTGTCTTATATCAAAAAGCCTTGTTTCATCCTTTGTGTCAATGCCTTCGACATAAACCGTTCCGCCGCATGGCAGAAGCACAGCATTAAAATGCTTTGCAATCGTAGACTTTCCCGAACCGTTATGTCCAAGGATTGCAACAAATTCACCCTTTTTTATATCCAAATTTATGCCTTTCAATATTTCCTTTATCGGTTTTTGTCCGGCATTTTCTTCAAACTCGTTCCTATAATGAAATCGCACTTCACGTGCCTCAATTATATTTCCCATGCCCATTCCCTTTTTTGGATTTATTCGTTTTCCCAAACCGCCGTAGAGCCACAAGGCAGTACAAAGCCGCTCTCCTCGCAAGGAAGTCCTATTTCATCTGCCCAAACCCTTCCGCCAAATTTCTTTTTTAAAGTTTCACCCAAGATATAGGCCATTACTGATGGAGAAAGTCCTGTTGTATAACTGTTAAGCAAAAAGAACAACGGCTTTTCAGATAGAACCTTTGAACAAAGCTCTACAAGATCATATATACTGTCCTCAAGCTTCCAAACTTCTCCGCCGGGGCCTCTGCCATATGACGGCGGATCCATAATCACAGCGTCATAGCGGCGCCCTCTTTTTATTTCCCTGCCGACAAATTTTTCACAGTCATCAACTATCCATCTTATTGGCTTTTCAGAAAGTCCCGATGCTTCGGCATTTTCTCTTGCCCAAGAAACCATCCCTTTTGATGCGTCAACATGGCAAACGCTTGCCCCTGCTTCGGCGCATGCAAGTGTCGCTCCCCCAGTATAGGCAAAAAGGTTAAGCACGTTTACCTGCCGCCCAGCCGACCTTATCTTTTCACTCATATAATCCCAATTTACGGCTTGTTCCGGAAAAAGTCCGGTATGCTTAAATCCTGTTGGCTTTATATTGAAGGTTAAATTGCCATAAGAAATCTTCCAAGCTTCAGGAAACTTTTTATAAAAGTCCCAATTCCCGCCACCGCTGCTCGAACGGATATATCTTCCGTGAGATTTTTCCCAAAAACCAGACCTTTTAGGTGTTTTCCAAATTATTTGCGGATCGGGGCGGATTAAAATTATATCCTTCCAGCACTCAAGCTTTTCCCCGCAAGTTGTATCTATCAAGCGGTAATCTTTCCATTTATCTGCCGTTCTCATTAAACTTTCCTTTTCTTTTTAATTTGAGCCGCATCTTTGGCTTATTTTTTCAGCTATTTCAAGCACAATTTGGTTTATTAAATCAAATTGCCTTCCCTCTGCCATAACCCTTACAAGAGGCTCTGTCCCGCTTTCTCTTACAAGGATTCTTCCGTCTGCTCCAAGTTTTTTCTGGTTTTCTTCAATTACGCTTTGAATTTCAAAATCATTCTTCCATTCATTTTTCCACTTTAAAGGCAGCTTTACATTCATCATGACCTGTGGCAAACGTTCCATAATTCCTGCAAGCTCAGACATTTTTTTGCCTGACTTTGCAAGTATCCCAAGCAATTTTACTGCGGAAAGCTGGCCGTCGCCTGTGGTAGCGTCGTCAAGGAAAATGATATGCCCCGACTGTTCTCCACCAAGATTATATCCGCCTTCAAGCATTTTTTCAAGCACATATCTGTCACCAACTTTTGAAGTAACAACATTTATTCCATTCTTTTCAGCAAAAATCGAAAAACCAAGATTTGTCATGACAGTAACGACGGCAGTTTGGTTTTTTAATTTGCCTTGCTCGCTTAAATCTTTTGCAAATATGGCTATCATCTTATCTCCATCAACAAGCATACCGTTTTCGTCAACGGCAAGACATCTATCCGCATCACCGTCGAAAGCAATGCCGACATGGCATTTATTTTCGCGCACAAATTTCATAAGGCCTTCCATATGTGTAGAACCGCATTTTTCGTTTATATTGGTTCCATCCGGATTGCAGTTTATCAGATAGCAAGTTGCTCCAAGCCCGGAAAAAAGATTCTCAGCCGTGGCACATGCGCTGCCGTTTGCACAATCAATAGCCACCCTTATACCGGACAAATCGCCTTCAAGTGTTTTCATGATATATCTTACATAATCCCATCCGGCATTTTTGTCATATGTAATCCTGCCTATTTCCGTTCCGCTTTTAAGCGCTATTTCATCAGGGTCATCAAGAATCAATCTTTCTATTTCCTCTTCAATTTCATCAGAAAGTTTATACCCTGTATTTGAAAAAAGCTTTATTCCGTTAAATTCAACACTGTTGTGCGATGCCGAAATCATGACTCCCGCATCGGCGCCACGTTTTCTTACAAGCATTGCTACTGCAGGTGTCGGCACCACGCCAAGAATGCATGCGTCGGCTCCCACCGAACAAATTCCTGATACAAGCGCTGCTTCGAGCACATCCGAAGATATTCTTGTATCTTTTCCAACCAAAATAGTAGGCTTATGCGACATTTTCTTTGTAAGAACCAAAGCCGCCGCCCTTCCTATCTGCATTGCCAGTTCACATGTCAATTCAGTTACGGCAATCCCTCTTGCACCGTCTGTGCCAAATAATCTTGCCATATAATTATCTCCCGTTAAATCTTTTTTATTAAAACTCTCTATATATTATACTCAAATAAGGCTTTGCTGTTCACAATCATCAGTTTTTAGTGCATATCCCAAATGTCTATATGCCAAATTTGTCGCACATCTTCCCCTCGGAGTCCTTGAAAGAAATCCAAGCTGCATAAGATATGGCTCGCAAACGTCCTCAATAGTTACCGCTTCCTCCCCTATTGCGGAAGCAAGGGTTTCCAAGCCTACAGGTCCGCCGCCATAGCCTTTTATTATCATATTAAGCACACGTTTGTCAAGGCTGTCAAGCCCAAGAGAATCTATTTCCAGCCTGTCAAGGGCAATTTTAGCGATATTTTCGGTTATTTTTCCATTACCCATAACTTCGGCAAAATCACGCACCCTCTTTAAAAGCCTGTTTGCAATTCTCGGCGTTCCCCTTGAACGTTTTGCAATCTCCATTGCGCCTTCCTTATCGCAAGCTATCCCAAGAATGACGCTGCTGCGCATAATTATATCGCAAAGCTGTTCATGTGTATAAAGTTCAAGTCTAAAAACCACACCAAATCTATCACGCAAAGGTGATGTAAGCTGTCCTGCCCTTGTGGTAGCACCTATAAGCGTAAATTTAGGCAAATCTATCCTGATTGAACGTGCAGATGGGCCTTTCCCAATAATTATATCCAAAGCAAAATCTTCCAGCGCAGGATAAAGTATTTCCTCTATCGAACGTGAAAGCCTGTGTATTTCATCAATAAAAAGCACATCATTTTCTGCCAAGTTGGTAAGCAAAGCCGCCAAATCCCCCGGCTTTTCTATGGCCGGACCGGAGGTAATGCGGATATTCACCCCCATCTCATGGGCAATGATTGCCGAAAGAGTTGTCTTTCCAAGCCCCGGAGGGCCATAAAGCAAAACATGGTCAAGAGGTTCATCTCTGCCCTTTGCGGCTTCAATAAAAATTCGTAAGTTTTCCTTTACTTTATCCTGCCCTATATACTCGCCAAGAGTTTTCGGGCGCAAGGAATAGTCCATATCATTGTCGGACTTGTCCGCATCCGGCGACACTATTCTATTTTCAAAATCAAGTTCGCTTGTTTCAAGCACGACAAAAACCATTCCTTTCCGGATTTACAAAAAAGTCCAAATTACCGCTTAACCTCACCAAATTTTGAATAAAATGGAATTTGACTTCTTACAAAATTTCTTATAAGTTCTTGTTTTGCCGACATAACCTCATACTCGTCGTCTTCGTTTAAAAAGTGCTTGTCAAGTAATTCTTTAACTTTCTCATAAAGTTCTTCACGTTCAAATTCGCAATCCAAAACAAGCAAAAAATGCGGCTTTTTGCCAGGATAAACTATATCAAAGGCATAGGCGTTTAAAATATCAAGCCTTGTCCCGCAGAATTTTTTAATCTCCTTTATCAATTCCTCCGGTGGATTTTTAGGTTGCGTTATAAGCACGTTTTCACCCGAAGATGCATCGGGGACCGAAACCGCCTGCTTTATGCTGCCTAAAATTGCTTGTATTTCTTCTGCCGAAAACTCTTTGCTGTACTTTGAATTTGGATTTAAAACTGCTCCCGCGTTATTTGCAGCAACCATCTTAAAGAAATTTATGCACGAAAGTTTTACTGCGGGAGGATTGCCGGTAGCCACTTTTGATGCAAAAAGCTTCAAAGGTTCCACATCGCTGAAAAACGGTACTATATTTTTATCTTCGTTATTTTTTACCGAAAACATATTAAGTCCTTCAAATTCCTCACCGTTTTCGTTTTTCTGCGTTGCCTTTGTCCCTATTAAAATAACCTCTGAATTTATAAGGGTATTTATAAATTCCATTCTTTTCTCCGGATTTGAATAAGCCTGTTCCAACAATTCTTCCAATTTCATAAACAATTCCTCTTTATCATAATTTTTTGCCTATCGCTTTAAGCGCAAGCTTTATAAGTTCCGGTACGGGAAGGCTTTGGTCAAGCCTTGAAACAACCGCTGACGCCTCAGACTGGGAATACCCCAAAACAACCAGTGCCGAAACCGCCTCGGAAGCGTTTCCTGATACCGCCGAAAAATTATCCGGCAAATCCGCAAGTCCGTCAGAAAGCTGTTCTTTCGCAATTTTATCTTTAAGTTCAAGCACAATTCTTTGTGCAAGTTTTGAACCTATGCCTTTTGTCTTTGTAAAAGCTTTACTGTCACCTGACGCCACCGCAAGCGCAAATCTTTCCGGAGAAGTATCGGAAAGAATTGAAAGCGCCGCCTTTGGCCCCACGCCAGACACTGAAATCAACATTTTAAAGCAGTTAAGCTCTTGAAGCGTTGCAAAGCCAAAAAGCTCAACATTGTCTTCCCTTACATAAAGATATGTATAAAGCATTGCCAAAGAGCCGGTTCCACCTATTTGTGACAAAGTAGACGATGTTGTTTTACAAGCATAACCTACGCCGCCACATTCAATAACCGCAAGCGATGGTTCAATATGTACAATTTCACCTTTTACGCTGTAAATCATCTTAAACTAGCCCTTCTGTACATTTTTTTAAATTCTTCTCCCGAAAGCGAGTGTGAGCAGTGTCCGTGACATATTGCCACTGCAAGAGCATCCGCCGTATCATCCGGCTTTGGGATTTTTTCAAGCCCCAAAATCCTGCGAGTCATTTCCATAACCTGAATTTTATCCGCTTTCCCATACCCTACAACAGATTGCTTTACCTGCAAAGGAGTATACTCCGACACAGGAATATCGTTAAGCGCCGCCGAAAGCATTATAACTCCCCTTGCCTGTGCAACATCAATTCCCGTCTTTTGATTTGTATTGAAATAAAGCTTTTCAATAGCCATGCTATGCGGGCCGTATCTTTTCAACACGAAAGAAAGGTCATTATAGATTGTTTTAAGGCGATCGGAAAATTCCATATCAGGTTGAGTGGTGATAGCTCCATATTCCACTACCTTAAAATCAATCCCCGTATATTCAAGTATACCAAAGCCTACAATTGCATAACCGGGGTCTATCCCTATAATTCTCATTTGGCAATTCCTTTGTTCCATAATAATCTTTAAATGTTAATCCCACATTAATGATTTATTATATCACATTATTCCTATTATATCAAGTTTTTAAGATTGTTTGGTCGGTTTTAATAAAATACAAAAGCCGATGAACCGATAACAGGCTCGCCGACTTTTGTTTGAAGTTATTTTATTCTTTTAACCGGCCTTCTCCACCCATTAAATTTGTCATCTCTTCAATACATTCCAGTGGAAAAGGAGGTTGCGCCACCGGTTTCATAGCCAATGACATCAATTTCATCGGGTTATCATCCGCGGCAATACGATTGGAACTTAAGTGCCCGCAAATCCGACATCTATGAATAATTGCCCATTCACCATTTTTGCGAACCCAAACGGCTATCGGTTCCATAATTCCGCCGCAATTTGCTTCACGGTCACCAGGTTCATTGTCAACATGAAGACTGCTCAAACAATTTGGGCAATGATTACGATGCTCAGTTCCGGCACCATATGGAACCACAATTCTTCCACATACCTTGCAAGTAAAAATATCGCTGCAAGCATGAGTTTTATAATAGCCTTTTTCAAATGATTTTTTCTTATTTTCCCTGTTCATCGGGATTATCCTCCTAAAAGTAAAATTAAAACTTTTGGGAGGTTTTGCAAATATTGTACTGGCAAACCCTCCCGGTCAGCCTACAATCTCCAATGTGTTATTCTTTTTCATGCAACATTCTCCTTAAAATAAATTTATATAAATCAAGCCTTACGGCAGGATTAACTTAATTTTTCAAACAACACAGTCTGCTCCTTTATTGAAATTTTTTTAACCTTATAACTATAAGTCAAAAGTTCTTTTTTGTATGTTAGAAATGAGTGGTCAACAGGTATGCCAACTATATGTTCAATATCTGAAAATGTAAGCTTAAACAAATTGCCACCATTTTCTTGTATGTATTTCCATAGCGGTTCATATTTGCTCATTTGCCATACCCCTCATCAAGCCCATGCTGCCAACAGCGTGGTCTTCACTTTTTAATACCACTTTCCATATGTATTCAGCAGTTATTGCTTTAATTATAAGACTTTTGGTTTATAATTACAAGGAATATTTTTAATATTTACAAATTAAAGAAAAATATTTGCTTAAATAATTTTTGTCTTGTGCAAAATCTCTTTTTAAAGTATAATTAAAAAAGCAAATAATAAAAACTGGGGGATTTTATGGACCTTAAAGATTTGAGAAATGAAATAGATCAAATAGATAAAGAAATGCTGTCCCTTTTTGTAAAACGAATGGATGTTGTAAAAAGGGTCGCTGAATTTAAAAAGCAAAATAATCTGCCGGTTTTCCAAGGCGGGCGCGAAAAAGAGGTAATTGAAAACATAAAAAAACTTTCTCCGCCGCACCTCGCCAATGGGGCCGCAGTTCTTTTTGAAAATATAATGGATATAAGCAAAGCTTTACAACAGCAAGAAATCCACTCCGATATTTTTATGGAACCTAATGAGTTTGCCCCCGAAAAAGCATTAAAAATAGGATGCCAAGGAGTCAGCGGCTCATATCAGGAACAAGCTTGCAAAAAAATTTTCGGCGAAAAGCCGATTACATTCTTTTACAGCTTTGAAGACGTTTTTAAAGCTGTAGAAAATGGCGAAATCGATTATGGAGTACTGCCTATACAAAATTCAACCGCAGGAAGCGTAGCGGAAACCTATGACCTTATGCGGAAATATAATTTTTATATTGCTGCAAGAACTCAAATCGAAATCACAAACTGCCTTGCCGTGCGAAACGGAACAAGTTTTGAAAGTGTGCAAAAAGTCTATTCGCATGAACAGGCACTTTCTCAATGCTCAGAATTTCTAAAGTCAAACAATCTGCAAAAAATAGCATATATAAATACCGCAGCAGCAGCTCAGCTTGTCGCACAAAGCAGCGAACCGATTGCCGCAATATGCTCCGAACAATGTGCAAAACAATATGGGCTTGAAATCCTTAAAACCGGAATTTCAAATGTTTTTCCAAATTATACAAGATTTATATGTATATCAAAAAAATTTCAAATGCCATCAACCCCAAAAACTGTTTCGGTTTCACTTTCCATTCCAAACGTAAAGGGGTCTCTTTTAAGATTGCTTACCAGGTTTTCAGTAAACAGTCTTGATTTGGAACACATTGAAAGCAAGCCTGTTGCCAACGGAAGCTTTGATGTGATATTTTACCTTGATTTTTCAGGGGACATAAGAGAATCAAAAGTATCAGGACTGCTTGCTGAACTTCAAAAGGAACTTTCTTATTTTAAATTTCTTGGCAATTACGGGGAGGTATTATAATGGCAGCCGATACTTCCGCAATAATTGCTGCAGCCGGCAGCAGCAGCCGAATGGGTGGAGAAAACAAGCAGTTTTTAGACCTTTGCGGAATGCCAGTTATTGCAAGAAGCATGCTTGCTTTTCAAAATTGCAATGACATAGCCGAAATAATCCTTGTGGCACGCGCCGAAGATATTCCTAAAATGCAGGAAATTGCAAAATCCGCCGGAATATCAAAACTTTCGACAGTTGTTCCCGGGGGAAGCACAAGGCAGGAATCGGTAATAAACGGCTTAAAAGCCGTTTCAAAAGAAACCTCAATGCTTTGCATCCATGACGGGGCAAGGCCTTTAATAATGTCTGAGCTTATTTCAAAAACAATAGCGGATGCAAGGGTTTTTGGCGGGGCAACTCTTGGAGTGCCGACAAAGGATACTGTAAAAACTGTAAGCGGCGGGCTTATTATAGATACTCCCGACCGTTCAAAGCTTTATCTTATTCAAACCCCGCAGGCTTTTAAAAAATCAGTTTATTTTGAAGGAGTAAATTTCGCCATCTCACATGGGCTTGATTTTACCGACGACTGCCAGCTGGTTGAAGCTGTTGGCATAAAAATATGCCTTACGCAAGGAGACTACAAAAACATAAAAATAACCACGTCCGAAGATATTTTCATTGCAAGAGCTTTAATGGAGGGAACAGGATGCGTATAGGGCATGGATATGATGTGCACAGGCTTGTACCGGACCGCAAACTTATAATCGGCGGAGTGGAAATCCCATACGAAAAAGGGCTTTTGGGACATTCTGATGCCGACGTTTTAGTACATGCAATTATGGACTCAATTTTAGGCGCACTTGCTATTGGCGACATAGGAAAGCTTTTTCCGGATACTTCAAAAGAATATGAGGGTGCTGACAGTCTTATACTTTTAAAGCAAGTAACAGATTTAATAAACGACAAAGGATTTGAAATCGGCAATATAGATTCCACAATAATAGCACAAGCTCCTAAACTTTCTCCTTACATTCAAACAATGAGGGAAAATATTGCAAATGTCTGCAATACTGATATTTCCAACATAAGCGTAAAGGCAACCACAGAAGAAAAACTTGGCTTTACCGGAGAACTTCTTGGCATAAGCGCACATGCAGTCTGCATTTTAAAAAATAAATTTTAAATATATCAAATTATATAAAAGCCGCATAAAATAAAATATCCCCTGCACTACTACCAGAGGTGATTTTTTATGGCGGCTTCTTCTTTTTATTTGATTGCCCTTACTTCAATAACTTACGCCATCAAGGCTCAGAACCTGCTAAAATCAATGGGGTACTATTGCGAAATACAAAGAACCCCAAAAGAATTGGCTACCGGATGCGGATACAGCATCAGGGTGAAAGGCGATATCAGAAGCATATTAAAAATCCTTGAAAACGCCTCTATTAAGCAAAACGGATTTATTGAAACGGGTGGTAAAATTTGATTAATTTTGACAATGCGGCTACCTCTTTCCCAAAACCGGAAAGTGTAAAAAACGCCGTTTTGACGGCGTTTTCAAAATACGGAGGCAATCCCGGAAGAAGCGGGCACAAGCTTTCAATGCAAACAGCCATGGCTGTTTATAACGCCAGAAATATCTGTGCAGATTTTTTTGGAAGCCAAATTGAAAACGTAATTTTTACCCACAATTGCACGCATGCGCTTAATTTTGCCATAAAAGGCTTGCTATCGGACGGAGGACACGTCATCATCTCAGATTTGGAGCACAATTCTGTTGCCCGTCCGGTTTTTTCGTTATCTTCAAAAAAAGATTGCTCATTTGACATTGCAAAAACATCTGAAAATGACAATATTACTATTTATAATTTTGAAAAACTGATAAAAAGCGATACGAAAGCAATTGTATGCACGATAGCAAGCAATGTCACCGGTCAAATACTTCCGTTTAAAAAAATTGGAGAAATTTGCAAGAGGCATGGCATTTGCTTTATAGCCGATGGGGCTCAAGCCTGCGGAATAATACCTCTAAAACTCTCAGACGGCATAAACATCCTTTGCACATCAGGCCACAAGGGACTTTTCGGCACAACAGGAACCGGACTTATGATAACCGACGGAAAGTTTCCTTTAAGCCCAATTATAGAAGGCGGAACAGGCTCTTCCTCATTCAGTCTTGAACAGCCTGATTTTCTTCCGGACCGATTTGAATCCGGAACCGTAAATACCGTCGGAGTACTTTCGCTTGGCGCAGGAATTTCCTTTGTAAACAAAATCGGAATAAACAAAATTTTTGCTCACGAAAAAAAGCTCTGCGATATGTTTATCAAGGGGATTTCGCCTATTAAAGGTATAAAAATATACAGAAAACCATACTGCAATTATGTTCCCATAGTGTCTTTCAATATTGACGGCTTCTCACCGGAAGAACTTGCAAAAGCTTTGAGCGACAAAGGTTTTGCTTTAAGAGGCGGACTGCACTGCGCCCCGCTTGCTCACAAAACAATAGGCAGCGCTCCGGAAGGCACCGTTCGCTTCGCACCGTCTTTATTTAACACGGAAGAACAGGTATACGCCATTGTCAAAACTTTAAAACAAATTAAAAAATAAATCCGGTCCCGCTGCAAAGTCAATGCAATTTTGCAGCGGGACTAACTGCACTTAAAGAAATATTATTACAATTTAACTACAAACTATTAAAAAGCCTTGAAAATTTGCCGTTTTATGATAAAATTATATTATGACTTTTTAAAAGCAAGAAAAAGAAAGGACGTGACTGGTTGGACTTTATTATTTCAACTTTTTCAAGCATTTGGAGCATACTAAGGTCCATAAAGCCGATTGACTTTTTGGATATCGCGCTCCTTTCATATTTAATATACAAAGGCTGGAAAATGATTAGGGAAACAAGGGCTTTTCAGCTTGTAAAGGGCATTTTGCTGCTTATACTTGCATACCTTGTGGCAAGTCAGCTTGGATTGAAAACTTTGACATTCATACTAAGCAAGACCTTTGATATAGGCCTTTTTGCACTGTTCGTAATATTCCAGCCGGAGCTTAGAAGAGCCCTTGAAAAAGTGGGCAGGACCAAAGTGAAAAGAATAGGCATCTTTTCGCTGGGAATACAAGATGATGAAACACTTATTGCAAGGTGGGAAGCAGCAATTGATGCTATAGTTGATTCCTGCGAAGAACTTTCCGAAACAACTACCGGAGCTTTGATTGTAATTGAACGGCAAACAAAGCTTGGAGAACAAATAGATACGGGTACAATTTTAAATGCTACACCTTCAAGAGAACTGCTGGGGAACATTTTCTATCCAAAAACCCCGCTGCATGACGGTGCTGTAATAATACGCGACGGAATGATACTTGCTGCGGCATGCTTTTTGCCAAAACCGCAAAAGGAAGAACTTATAAACAAGCAGCTTGGTTCAAGACATCGTGCCGCAATAGGCATGAGTGAAAATTCTGACGCAATAGTAATAGTTGTTTCCGAAGAAACGGGAACAATTTCAATTGCCGAAAACGGAGAGCTTTCAAGAGGCTTTACACGCGACACTCTTAAAAAATATTTGAGGACAAGGCTTATACCCGAAAAACCAATAGTCCAAAAAGAAAAAAAGATCAGCTTTTGGAGGACAAAAACAAAATGAATCTTGAATCCATACTCGCACTTTTAAAGCGTTTTAGGATTTCCTTCAAAGATAACATAAAGCTTATAATTTATTCTATGATAATGGCAATCATAGTTTGGTTTTTTATTTCTGCCACAGTCTATCCAATAATAACACCGACAATAAAAGATGTTCCGGTAAAAATAGATTTAAGCGGTACATCAGCCGAAAGAAACGGGCTTTCAGTAATCCGGCAGGAATTTGAAAACGTAACCGTTCAAATTGAAGGAAATCGCTCTGAAATAGGAGATTTAACTTCATCAGACCTTGTGGCCAAAGCAATAATTGAAAACATTACTTCCGCTGGAAAATATCAGCTTTCACTTGAAGTTACAAGCAAAAGCGGAAAACAATTCAACGTCCTTTCAGTAAGACCATCTACAATTCCGGTGACGTTTGATAAAATAGTTTCAAAGAATTTCCCACTTGAAGCGGAAGCGCCTAACGCCAATGCGGCAGATGGCTATATGAAAGGCACTCCTATTGTTTCCCCCAACACCGTAACCATTACCGGTCCTGAAGAGCAAATCAACAAAATTACAAAATGCGTTGTAAAAACTGATTACGGAACTGACAAGCAGCCTCTTACAGAATCGTATGAAGTGACTTCCGGAAACCAATTAATCTTATACAGCGGCGACAAGGTTATGGACACATCAGACTTAAATATAAACCAAACAAATTTCTCTGTGTCCATACCAATATATATGAAAAAAACGCTGACATTTAAAGTTAGATTTACTAATCTCCCGACAGGATTTCCGCTGGAAGATTTAAAATTCAATATGGATTATTCTTCTATTGAAGTTGCAGGCCCAAGCAGCAAAATACAAAACATAAATGATTATCTTCTTGGGTATATTGATTTAAGGGATATAGACATAGGTTCGGTATTTAATTTCCCTGTGGAACTTGACAGTGATTTTCAAAATCTATCAGGAATACAAAATGTTTCAGTATCTTTTGAAAGCGAAGGACTTGCAAAGAAAACTTTAAACATAAAAAACAAAAATATTTCGTTTATAAACGTTCCGGCAAATTTTGAAGTGGAAACGGTAACGTCAGGTTGGACCGTTACATTTATCGGATATGAGGACATAATAAAAGACTTGTCTGCTCAAGACGTTGTGGCACAAGTTGATTTGCTTGGGCTTAATTTGAAAAATGGTGAATACTTTAATAATCCGATAACTTTTATCGTACCAAATAAAGGCTGCGTATGGGCATACGACAGCTATACGGCTACTTTTAAAGCTAAAAGCACAGCCCAATAAAACCAAAACAACGCTCGCATGGGCGTTGTTTTTTTAAAGAAAGGATTTTTGAAAAGTGGCAATAATAATATCAGAAATAGAAACACCTATTGAAGCATCCAAAAATGACATAATAGAGCTTGCCTTTAAAAAAGTCGGAATTTCATGCTCCGACGTTCTTAAAGCGGAAATACACAAAACATCTCTCGATGCAAGAAAACATGATAAAATTAAATTTGTAAGCAGCATATACGCTGAACTTAAATCTGAAAAGCTTGAAACAGGTCTTTGTGAAAAATTTAAAAACTGCTCACCCGCGGCAATTTCAAAATTAGAGCCTAAAATAGGTTCACAAAAACCTGACGGGAAAATTGTAATAGCAGGCTTTGGGCCGGCCGGAATTTTTGCAGCACTTACCCTTGCGGAATACGGATACAAACCGCTTATAATAGAACGCGGCTCAAATGTAGAAAAAAGAATCCAAAAGGTAAATAATTTTTGGGAAAATGAAGTGCTCGATTGTGAATGTAATGTACAATTTGGAGAGGGCGGTGCAGGAACTTTTTCAGACGGAAAGCTTACCACAAGAATAAAAGATCCTCTTTGCAGGCATATACTTGAAAAATTTGTTGAATTTGGCGCTCCCGAAGAAATTCTGGTAAAAGCAAAGCCTCACATAGGAACGGATAATCTGCGCAGAGTGGTAAAAGCTTTAAGAGAAAAAATAATAAGTCTTGGCGGAGAAATTCGGTTTGATACCAAGCTTTCTGACATTGAAATAAAAAACGGCAGGCTTTGTTCTGTTTCACTTGGAAATGAAAAAATTAAAACCGGAGCTTTAATTCTTGCGGTCGGTCACAGTGCAAGGGACACGTTTGAAATGCTTGCTCAAAAAGGGGTTTTTATGGAGCCCAAAGCATTTTCAGTCGGCGCAAGAATTGAACATACCCAAGAAAGTGTAAATAAAAGCCTTTACGGAAAGCATTTTGACAACCCTTTGCTGCCTCAGGGGGAATATCAGCTTTCATACCGCACGGCAGAACGTGCCGTATACACATTTTGCATGTGCCCGGGAGGAGTTGTTGTACCATCATCAAGCGAACTTCAAACAGTAGTAACTAACGGAATGAGTGAATTTTTAAGAAACAAGCAAAATGCAAATTCAGCTCTGGTTGTATCGGTTTCTCCGGATGACTTTGGGAAAAACATTTTCGATGGAATGAATTTCGCCAGAGAAATTGAACGCAAAGCTTATATTTCCGGTACAAAAGGCTACAAGGCCCCTGCGGTTTCAGTTGGAAATTTTCTTGAAGGGAAATCCGGAATTACAATTAAAAACGTTCTACCATCCTATTCAATTGGCATAAAAGAAGCGGATTTCAATGAAATTTTTCCAAAATTTATAATCGATACGATGAAAGTAGGCATAGAAAAATTTTCAAAAAGCATGAAATGCTTTGGTGAAAAGGATGCCATTCTTACTGCCCCTGAAACAAGAACTTCCTCACCTATAAGAATCACAAGAAATGAAACTTTACAGTCAATAAACGTCGAAAATCTTTATCCTTGCGGAGAAGGCGCCGGATATGCAGGCGGAATAATGAGTGCCGCTGTTGACGGGATACGGATTGCTCTTAAAATAATGGAAAATTTTGCTCCATTTTGAATTTGATTTGTCAATGATAAAATTTGGTGATGTTGATAAAAAATTACACTTATAAACACAATAAGTTATGCAATACTAATAAAGCAAACCCCATGCTTCAAAAATTATTTTTTAAGGAGTTGTAAGTGTTATGAAAGGCGTAACAACACCGCAAGGCAGAGAAGCTTTAGAACGTTTCAAGATGGAGTCTGCAAACGAAGTAGGGGTAACCCTCAAGCCCGGATACAACGGTGACTTGACTTCACAGCAGGCAGGATCGATAGGCGGACGTATGGTTAAAAAGATGATAGACGCCTACAAGACCCAAAAATAACCTGTCTAAAAGAAAATTGAATTTCTAAAAATTGATTAAAATGCAAAAACGGCTGAACTTTTATATTCAGCCGTTTTTGTTATTAAAATTATTTTAATTTCCAGAAATGATTAAGCGGTCCTCTGCCTTTTCCAATATCAAGCATGGCTTTTATAGCTCCGGTTACATATTCTTTTGCAAGCATGACGCTTTCAGGCAAATTCCTACCTGCGGCAAGATTGCAGGCTATTGCCGAGGAAAGCGTACAGCCTGTGCCATGAGTATTAGGATTATCTATCCTTTCCCCTTCAAAAACAAAAAATTGATTTTCAAAATAAAGCACATCGGTACAATTTCCAAAATGTCCGCCTTTGACAAGCACTCCACCTTTACAAAAGCGCGAAATTAAAACCGCAGCTTTTTTCATATCTTCCAATGAATTTATTATCATTCCACTGATTTTTTCCGCTTCATGTATATTTGGGGTTATCAAATCTGAAAGCGGAAAAAGCTTGTCTATCAAAGCATTTTCAGCTGTTTTGTCCAAAAGCCTTTTGCCGCTTGTGGAAATCATAACAGGATCAAGCACAATGTTCTTCATCCCAAATTTGCCAAGCACTTTCGTTATGCAGTCCACTATATCAGACGAAAAAAGCATCCCTATTTTTATTGCATCCGGAGGAATGTCATCCAAAACACATTCAAGCTGTTTTTTTACAAAATCGGCAGGCAGTCCAATTACTTCATAAACGCCCATAGTATTTTGAACAGTTAATGCGGTTTCAACTGACATGGCATACATAGCATGGGCCGAAATTGTTTTGATATCCGCTTGAATTCCGGCACCGCCGCTTGGGTCAGATCCGGCAATGGCAAGCACTTTTTTCATTGCATATCTCCGTTTAAAAGTTTGATTATGGCTGCTTTTAAGTCTTTTGCCGCATTAAATGGATTTTTGCTTTTCATTATTGCCGATACAACACATATTCCGCTTATTGGAACATTTTTTAAAACATTTATATTCCCTATATTAAGCCCACCTATTGCGGCCACAGGTATTTTTACGTTCCTGCATATTTCATCAAGCGTTTTTACAGGAGTAATTACGGTTATTACCTTTGTGGTTGTCGGAAAAATTGCACCCACTCCAAGATAATCCGCACCATCTTTTTCAGCTTTTTCAGCTTGTTCAACTGTTTTTGTGCTGGCGCCTATTATTTTATCATTGCCAAGCATTTTTCTTGCCTCAAATACCGGAATATCGCTTTGTCCTAAATGAACTCCATCGGCATTTGCCGCCAAAGCTATATCTACCCTATCGTCTATTATAAGAGGCACATTATAAAAGTCTGCAATTTTTTTTACTTTCAGCGCCAAATTATAAAATTCAAGTCCGCTTTTTTCCTTTTCCCTTAACTGCAAAAGCGTAACTCCGCCTTTTAATGCCTGTTCAATCCTATTTAAAAAATCCTTTTCATCAAGTCCGGAGCTGTCTGTAACAAGGTAAAGCAAAGGATTAAATTTCTTCATGCTATTCGCCCTTTCCGCAAAGTTCTATCTTTTCGCCGTTTAAAATCATATTTGTAGTTTTCATTGCACACATTTTCCCGCACATGGAACAAGTATGCCTATCTGACGGCGGGGTGCTTTCAAAATACTCCCTGGCTTTTTGAGGGTCAATAGCATAAGAAAACATCTCTTCCCAATCAATCCTTCTTCTTGCATCGCTCATCTTATTGTCAATTTCCCTTGCACCGGAAATCCCCTTTGCAATATCAGCTGCATGAGCCGCTATTTTTGAAGCCACTATACCCTCTTTTACATCGTTTATATCCGGAAGCCTTAAATGTTCCGCCGGAGTGACATAGCAAAGAAAATCTGCACCGTTTGCGGCAGCAATTGCTCCTCCTATTGCGGAAGTTATATGATCATATCCCGGAGCTATATCAGTTACAATTGGACCAAGCACATAAAAAGGAGCATTATGGCAAAGTTTTTTCTGCAAAGTCATATTAGCGGCAATTTCATTCATTGCCATATGTCCCGGCCCTTCAACCATAACCTGAACATCTTTTTCCCAAGCACGTTTTGTAAGATTTCCAAGCTCAATAAGTTCGCTTATCTGTCCTGCATCCGTGCTGTCATTTATACTGCCTGGCCTTAAAGCATCTCCAAGGCTTATGGTGACATCATATTCTCTAAGAATTTCAAGCACTTCATCATAATATTCATAAAAGGGGTTTTCATTGCCTGTCATTTCCATCCAAGCAAATAGCAAAGCTCCTCCCCTTGAAACAATATTTGTAAGTCTTTTTGTACGTTTAAAAGCTTCAACTGCCCTTTTGTTTATTCCGGCATGTATTGTCATAAAGTCCACGCCTTCTTCTGCATGTGCTTTCACCACAGAAAGAAAATCTTTTGCAGTAATTTCTAAAAGCTCCTTTTCAAGATATCCTATTGCATCATAAATCGGAACAGTTCCTATCATTGCAGGAGAAAATTCTATCAATTTTTTTCTAAAAACATTTGTCTTGCCGTAATTGCTAAGGTCCATTATTGCCTCTACCCCAAATTTTACGGCAAGCTTTGCCTTTTCCATTTCAAGCTCATAATCAGCCTTATCACCTGAAATCCCAAGATTTACGTTTACTTTTGTTTTAAGGCCTTTGCCTATCCCCTCAGGAGAAATTGATTTATGCCTTACATTCGCAGGAATTATAACTTCTCCTTTGGCTATAAGTTCAACAAGACTTTCTGGCGGGATTTTTTCCTTTTCTGCAACAATTTTCATTTCTTTTGTAATTATACCTTTTTTAGCAGCTTCCATTTGAGTTTTAAATTCCATTTTTAAATTCCCCTTAAAAATAAAATAAGGTATGCCTTCACGCAGGCATACCTTATCACTAAAACCATTAAAAAATCAAAACACATCTTTAATGATAGTTCCCTACGTTGGCATTATCCAAATCAGGTTAACGGGTCAAAGCTACATTTCGCTTTATCTCAGCCTGCATGTGCAAGCCCCCCGACTATTAAGTTTTCTAAATAATACATCAACTTAAAGCTTTTGTCAAGCCATCAGTACAAATAAACAACTTAATCACCACTCGAATAGTTGTCATTTTTAGCTACATAAACAACAAGTTCCTCACCCTTGGCAACATTTATTGTTTCTCCCGGTTCTTTGCTTGTTTTAAAAACATACCCGTTTACGTAATCATTATTTGCCCGATAAACCACTGAAAACTTTATATTGTTATCATTAAGTATCTTTGCATAATCCTTTTCAGTGAGGCCGTAATAATCAGGTACAGAAACATTTTGAGGCCCAAGGGAAATTTTTAATACGACCTCAGTGCCTTCGGCTATCAGTTCCCCTTCTTCTATTGACTGATAAAAAATAGTATCTTTTTCATACGAATCATTATATTCATATTCAGGAACAAATTTAAGCCAACCCTTATAAGTTTCAGAATTTTTTATTGCCTCATAATTTTTATTTATAAAAGAAGGCATTTCATATTTTTTCTCATCTTGTGATGAAGTCTGGTCTTCATCGCTTGATGCAGTTTCGGAAGTTTCAGAAGATGAAATCTCAGAAGATGAAAGAATTGTTTCTTGCGAAACATCCGAAGTCAAATCATCAGAAAGGCTATTTCCTCCCGAACCATTTAAAAAAACAAGCGAAATTGTCCCCGCAGCGGCAAGTATTACAAGCACTATTGAAAATACCATAAGTCCCACTTTTACTTGCTTTACTTTTGCATTTTTCTTTTTCGAATGTAAGTTTTTCCCCATATTCTTTGAAGTGCCGCTCCTTGAAGGTTGTTTTGGTATTTGCATGGAAATTGTTTTTTCAGTTCCACGTTCAAGATATTCTGGCTGTTCAAAAAGTCTTGTAACAAATTCGGTTATGGTTTGAATTCTAACTTCACCCGAAAGCTTAAGGCCTGCCATAATCACCTTTGAAACATTTGGCGGAATATTAGGATTGAGCTTGGCAGGTTCGCACAAATTATCGTTTCCTATTCTGCTCATTGCCTCAGTAGGCATACTGCCCGTTAAAATCCTATAAAGCAAAGCGGATATTCCATAAACATCCGTCCATGTTCCATGCCAACTGCTTGAAGAATACTGTTCTGGGGCCGCATATCCAGCAAAAACTTCCGAAGCAAGTTCTGTATTTGCAGTTCTTGCAGCTGCAATGCAAAAATCCGTAAGCTTTAATTCCCCATTATCAGTCACCCAAATTGTTTCAGGGCTAATCCCACGATGTATAAGTCCTGCATTATGAACAAGGCTTAAAGTCGTAAAAATAGGCGGGAAAATTTTTTTAACGTCTTCCCAAGACAATTCCCCCGCATTTTCTTGAAGATAGTCCTTCAAAGGTCTACCCTTTATATATGCAAAAACAACATATGTCGTATTATTCTCAGCAAAAAGCTCCAACGCAGGATTTATATGATTTAATGTCCTCATCCTTGACAGCACTTGATTTAGTTCAGTAAATTCGGACATAAACGCTTTATACTGCACCAAATGCTTCGGATTTACGCTTATTACCGCGCTTCCTTTTACCCTGCTGCATAATGTATCGGGCATATATTCCTTTATCAAAACTTTGCGGTCAGTAACAGTATCATAAGCAATGTATGTCGCCCCTTCTCCATTATACTTTAATAGCCTGCCGACAAGATAGCGCTCGCTTAGCACCGTGCCCGGAGCAATATAAGACGGCAAATAAGGGGCATCATCCGAATAACCGCAATTCGGGCAAACACCGTCAGCTGTTTTTGGCTCCATACAGCCCAGACAGAGTTTAAAATTTTCTCCCATATAAAAAGTTCTCCTATACAAAATACATTTTAGGTATAATATGTATTATTGTAATAATAGCAAGATTTCATCTAAAAGTCAACATGTAAATAGTTAATGTATTCTTTATGAAATCATTTGTATCCGTTTTGTAATATTTATAAGGGAAAATTTTACTTAATATGGATAAATATATTCCTGCTGCGGCTTTGAAACGCTCTCCACGCTTTTAGCCATTATACAAGGCAAAGTTTCACCATTTATTTCTGTTTCTTCAATCACTCCGCTAACTTTTACCCATGAATTTTCTTCAAGTTCATATGCCTTATCATAATTGCAAACAAGCCCGGAAGTCACCATATCAGCCGCACAGCAAACCATAACAAGTCTGGCCGGAACAAATTGATTTTTAGAAAAATTATCATCTTTAAAAACAAAGCCAACAACTTCTATCTCTTTGCCCAAATAAAGTTCCGGATTTGAATAAATCGAGTACATTTCCGTATAAAAATTTTTTTCATCCAGCACCAATTTCCCGCTGTTTTCTTTTATTGTTTCTTCTTGTTTATTTTCCTTTTTTAAGATGGTATTTGTTTTTTGGGAAACATATGCTGAATTTCCATAATCCGAAGCAGATGCGGCATTAAAAGACACCGCCGGAAATACAAATGCCAAAAGCAAAGGGAAAAAATAAATAAAAAGTGATTTTTTAAACTTCTCATTGCTGTTTTCAAACAACTTAAAACAAAGAATTCCGGCACATATTAACATTAATACCGATGAAAAAACCATAAAAATAAAAATTCGCGGATTTACATATTTATTTGCCGTCCCATTCGCTATTTTAAAAATAAATAAAATTGAGAAGCCTAAAAGCAAAAGGATTTTCAACAATACATTTAAATTAAGTTTTGCTTTTGACATAAATCCTCCAAATATATACTTAATTTTACATCATCAAATAAAAATTGATGCAATAATCAAAACTAAAAAATCAACAGCAAAAATTACTGCGCACAACTTTAAAACAAATTTTTTATTAAACCCATCAAAAAGCATGCACATATTTTTTATATCAAGCATGGGCCCAAATACCATAAAACCCATTAAAGAATTCAGCGAAAAACTGTTTGAAAAGCTGCGGGCAATAAAAGCATCCGATGTTGAACATGCCGAAAAACAAAATGCCATAAGCATCATTACAGTTAAAGAAACTGCCTCGTTTGAAGAAAATCCGGAAATTATGCCTTCCGGAACAAATCTTTGCATTGCCGAAGCAAGAAAAGCCCCTATTATAAGATATTTCCCCGCACTAAAAAATTCCTCGGTTATATGTATAAAAACTAATTTTATTTTTTCAAATATACTCTTATCATTATTACTATGGCATCCACAGCAGCACGAATGCTCTTCACAATCATCATTTTCGCAATTTTGAAAAACATTTTCGCCAAGTGCCGGAATAAAAAACAAAAGACCTATAACCAAAGCACAAAAAAGTCCAAGCCCAAGTCTTATGAATACTACAAACGGCATGGACGGAAAAGCATAAACAGTTGACATTATGGCTATCGGATTAACTATCGGGGCCGAAAGCATAAAAGTAATTGCAATCGGAAGTTTTACTCCTTTCTTAACAAGCCCTTTCATTAAAGGAACCGTGGCGCATTCGCAAACCGGCAGCAAAATTCCTGCAAACATTGCAGCAATAAAGCCAAGCCCGTTCTTAGTCGGAAAAATCTTTAAAAGCACTTCATTTGGGACAAAAACATGCACAACCGACGAAATGAAAATCCCGAGAATCATAAACGGAAATGCTTGCATTAATATGCTTATAAAAACCATATTAAAGCTTTCAAAGCCTGACAAATCAATTTGCTTTACACGCATAATTGAAAAAATCATATAAACGGCAAAAATCAAAACAAGTCCATAAATAAGCTTGTCAAATATTTTTAAATTCTTTCCCGACATTTTAAACCTCCGACACAAATGCTAATGGTTTGCATTTGCAATAATAGCACAATTACCTCCTATTGTCAACAAAAACTTTGGCTGTAAGTGCCAAAGTTTTTTGAACTAAATCCTTTTATTCATTTTTTGAATTCTCTTCTTTCCTTGAAGGACAATTTGCCATTCGGCAATTTTGGCAATCTCCACATGAAGATTTACCTTTTAAAGCCCTTGCGACAATCCTTATAAAAATAAAAATTCCTAAAATAATTAAAGCTATGCAAAAAACAACCACAATAATTGCTCCAAGACCCATTTAAAACATCCTTTCTATAAGGCTTCCTGCCTGATAAATAAACAAAGACACCACATATGCAACGCCTATCTGCATTGCCGCCGAAGCAAGCGCCCATTTAAAGCTGCCCATCTCACGCCTTATTGTTACAAAAGCAGATACGCACGGAACATACAAAAGGCAAAAAACCATATAGCTGTATGCCGAAAGTGGGGTAAATACCGAAGAAATTACCGCTGAAAGGCTGTCTCCGCCAGCCCCATACAGCACGCCAAGACTTGAAACAACCGCTTCTTTTGCCACAAGCCCTGAAAGCAGCGACACGCTTGCCTGCCATGTTCCAAAGCCAAGCGGGGCAAAAATAGGAGCAATTGTTGTGCCTATAACTCCAAAAATGCTTTGAGAACTGTCATTAACCATATGCAGGGATGGTGAAAAATTTTGCAGCAGCCATATTACAATGCTCATTGAAAAGATAACCGTTCCTGCCTTAACAAGAAAGCCCTTGCATTTATCCCAAGTATTTTTTAAAACCGACCTCGGCATCGGCATGCGATATGGAGGAAGTTCCATAACAAAAAGTGCCATATTGCCTTTAAAAACAGTCTTTTTAAGCAAAAGCCCAACAGCTATTGCAACTAAAAAGCCCAAAATGTACATGCTGAAAATTACAAGCCCTTTATTTCCTTTGAAAAAAGCCCCCGCAAAAAGAGCATATATCGTAAGCTTTGCACCGCAAGACATAAACGGCACAAGCATAATCGTCATTCTTCGCTCATTTATATTTTCCTGAGTCCTTGTAGCCATAACAGCCGGCGTTGTACAGCCAAAACCCATTATCATTGGTATGAATGATTTTCCCGAAAGTCCAAGACGCCTTAAAAACCTATCTGTTATAAATGCCGCCCTTGCCATATATCCGCTGTCTTCAAGAATGGAAAGGCAAAAAAACAAAATTGCTATTTGCGGCAAAAATGTCAAAATCCCGCCGACTCCTGAAACAACCCCGTCCAACAAAAGCCTGTACGTCCACTGCGGAGCATTTGCTTTTTCAAGAATTCCGCTTATAAAAGAAGCAATCACATCATTCACAAGAATTTCTATTATATCGCTTAAAAATTTCCCTACCGGGCCAAATGTAAAAGAAAACATTAAGAACATTATAAGCAAAAAAACCGGTATTGCTAAAAATCTGTTTGTAACTATCGCATCAATTTTATCCGAAATTGTCAACGCTTCTTCCGATTCATTTTTAACAACTGTTTTTCTTACAACTTCTTCAATAAATTTATACCTTGCATCTGCAAGCATTGCCTCTCTGTCATGGCATTCCGAACTTTTCTCATATCCACGAACAATTTTTTCAACCGCTCCAAGCTGGACATTATCAAGCTTTAAAGTTTTTACGCTCTCCATATCGCCTTCCAAAAGCTTTGCGGCATAAAAATTATACGGAATTTTTCCGGCATCACAAATATTTTTAACTATCACCGAATATATCTCATTTAATGCATTTTGAGTTTTTAAATCATAGGTTATTTCAGGAGGGATTATCCTATGTTCTATTACATATTCGACTTGTTTTAATACCTCGTCGATATTTTCACTTTTTCTTGCCGATATTGGAACAATCGGCATTCCCAAAAGCTTTGAAAGGTAATCACAATCTATACTCCATCCCTTTGCCTCAACATCATCCATCATATTTACAACAAGCACCATAGGCTTTCCAAGTTCAATAAGCTGAACGGTTAAGTAAAGGTTTCTCTCTATATTTGTTCCATCTATAATATTGATTATTGCATCAGGATTTTCATTTATAACAAAATCTCTTGTAATTCTTTCTTCCAGTGAATACGGTGAAAGCGAATATATTCCGGGAAGATCCGTAATATTAAAATTGCCCTTTATCGTCCTGCCTGTTTTTTTCTCTACTGTAACACCCGCCCAATTCCCGACATATTGGTTGCTTCCAGTTAAGGCATTGAAAAGCGTTGTCTTTCCGCAGTTCGGATTCCCTATTAAAGCTATATTGCTGCCCATTGCTTTAAGACCTTCCTTTATTCATTGTCCTTTTTAACAAAAATATTCTTTGCTTCAGTCCGTCTGATTGAAAGTTCATAACCTCTAAGTCTTATTTCAATAGGATCCCCCAAAGGAGCAACTTTTTTCACAAAAATTCTTACTCCGGGAGTTATTCCCATATCAATGAGCCGTCTCTTTAAAGGCCCAAGGCTTCCTATTTTGGTCACAACAGCGCTTGAACCTGTTTTTATATCATTAAGGGTCAATTCACCCATTAAAAAACCTCCTCGCCAAACACACGTTAGCTTCAGCTTACAAAAGTATAGCACGGCAAACTATTAAAGTCAATCCGCAACATTATACTATTATTTTAAAAAATATATGAAAAAACAGCCGGAAATATTTCAGTTCCGGCTGTTTTTTGTTATTCATATGCTTTTAACGCTTTTTGTCCTATATCTTTTCGGAAGTGCATGCCATCAAAGGCAATGCCATCAAGAGCTTCATAAGCGCTTTCAAGCGCTTTTTCAAGCGACTTGCCAGTTGAAGCAACACCCAAAACCCTTCCGCCGGAAGTAAGAAATTTCCCATCCAAAAATTTAGTTCCGGCATGGTATACAAAAGCATCTTCCACTTGGCCTTTATCATCAAGGCCGGATATTTCAAATCCTGTAGAATATTTTTGAGGATATCCTCCGCTTGCCATAATAACACAAGCTGCACTTTCATTTTTCCATTCGATTTTTATTTCCGAAAGGCGCTCATCATATACCGCTTCAAAAATTTCAAGTAGGTCGGTTTTAAGCAACGGCAGTACAACCTGTGTTTCAGGATCACCAAATCGGCAATTATACTCTATGACCTTAGGCCCGTTTGGGGTAATCATAAGCCCAAAGTAT
>JAJUHO010000154.1 GCA_029267825.1 Oscillospiraceae bacterium | reverse complement strand
TCGCAGTTGCAGGCAAAGGCGTCCGGTATTTCTTTCGGCAGAGAAAAATTTATCTGTGCCTCTCCTATTTCCCTGTCAAATATCACCCAGTCCTTTTCAAATTCAATGCGGTTGTCCAAAAGTCCCTTCATATAGCCAAGGAATCTGTCCTGTATGCTGCTTGTGGCGTAATAATTTCCGACAAAAAAGATTTTCTTGTGTCCTGTTCTAATAAGATAATCAGTAAGCTGATACATCCCGTAAAAATTGTCCGACAAAACCACATCGTAATTATAGTTTTTGTCGTATGAATCAAGGAACATCAACGGTATTTTATCGTATTTGATAAGTTCCCCTATATATTCGCTCTTTATCTGGCCGATTACTATAACCCCGTCCACCTTGCTATCAAGCATCATACGCGGCAAAGCAAGGTTTTCTTCGTCTTTTTTCGTAAGCACCTCAAGGATCCCGTAATAATCCCTTTTGGAAAGAGCCTTGCAAAGCCTTTGATAAAGCTCCCAATAAAACGAATGGCTGCTTAGTACCACAAATTTTTCAGGCACAAGTATGCCTATGTTAAAAGTGCATCCGCCTTTAAGCGATTTTGCGGCTGTATTTTGGCGGTATCCCATTTCATCCGCAAGCTTTTTTATCTTTTCCCTAAGTTCCGCGCTAACGCCGTCTTTATCGGCAAGCGCCTTTGAAACCGTAACATTGCTTACCCCTAATTTTTGAGCTATATCCGACATTCTAACCGTTTTTGCCATGCCACCATCTCCGTTTTTAATGCTGTTTATTTAATAATACACCGTTTAGCTTAAAAAATCAACTTATTTAAGTAAATTTTACGGTATCCCTTGCATTTTGCGAACCACTTTGCTATAATGAAGTAAAATTAGTTTTGCTTTAAACTTTTTTTACTTAAATAATGGAGATGATATCCTTGCAAAACCTTATTGATTCCCTTGACAAAACAAAGCTTGATGCGGCAATAGTCAGCATGGGCAATCTTTCCCTTTTAAAAACCGCCTTTAAAAAAGCAAAGCGGGAAGGAAAACTGTCCGTTGCCTTTATAGGCGGCTCAATCACTCAGGGCTTTTGCTCCTCCGATGAAAAAAGCTGTTTTGCATACCTTTCCTACCTTTGGTTTCGTGAAAATTTCCCCGAGGCTGAAATCGAATACATAAATGCAGGAATCGGCGCAACTACTTCGCTTATCGGAGTCCACAGGCTGGAAAGAGATGTTCTTTCGCATTCCCCCGATGTGGTGTTCGTTGAATTTGCAGTAAATGACAAATCATCTATGTTGGATTGCAAAGCTTACGAAAGCCTTATAAGGCGGCTTTTGCTGTCTGCCAACCCGCCTGCGGTGATAGAGCTTTTCACAAGCTGCGACGACGGCTCCAATGTCCAAGAGCAGCAAATACGCATCGGCCAAAATTACTCTCTGCCAATGCTCAGCTATCGCGACCTTATTCAAGGCGAAATTAAAAAAGGTGTGATTTCATGGAAAGATGTTTCGCCCGATACGGTGCATCCAAATGACCTTGGGCACAGGGTTATTTCCATTCTTGTGGGCAGATTTCTTGACAGGGCAATGGCAGCGCAGACTCCTCCGGCTACCGAAAAAGCGCTTCCCGCACCTGTTTACGGGGATGAATACATAAACGGTGAAATTTTAAGCTCAAATGAGCTTTCTCCTTCAAAGCTTATGGGATTTGAGCCTTACGAAGGCTTTCAAAGGTTCCATAACGGCTGGAAAAGCCCCAAGGGGCAAACTTCCCACATGGAGCTTTCAATAAAAGCGCGGAATGTGTTCCTGCTTTTCAAAAAAGGAATATCAACCGACAGCGGCAGTGTCTTAATCGAATGTGACGGCAAAGTTTCAGAAGCAGACAGCTTTTTTGAAAACGGCTGGGGAGATTTTGCCGAAACCATGCGCATTGCCTCATCCGAAACCGAAAAGGAATTTCAAATAAAAATTACAAAAGACAACGCTGACAAGGAATTTGTCATCCTTGGCTTTCTTGTTTCAAAATAGGAGGAACTTTTATGGACTTAAAAGCTTTTGGCCAAAGCGGCAAAAAATTTATCGCCCCCAATCACGAATTTATAAGCTTTTCGGGAAGAATTGATTTTTCCGACCCCTTATCTCCGGTTTTTGTATTCCCGGGAAGCAGCATCACCATAAACTTCACCGGCACATCGGCCGGAATAATCATAAGGAACAGGCATAACTGGTGGAGAAACTTCCTTGGCTTTATAATCGACAACGAAAAAGACGAAAAAATAGAGATACAAAAAAACGATGAGATTATTTTTATCCCCATAGTTCAGGGACTTAAAAACAAATCCCACAGCCTTACGATTTTTAAAAGAATGGATGCCTGTCACTACTTTGAGTTTTTAGGGCTTGTGCTTGATGAAAACGGGGAACTTCTCACTCCTCCCCCAAAACCGCAAAGGCGGATTGAATGCTATGGCGATTCCGTTTCAGCGGGTGAGGTGAGCGAGGCCGTTGATTTTATCGGCAAAGCCGACCCTGAACACACAGGCGAATTTTCAAATTCGTGGTATTCCTATTCCATGATGACCGCAAGGATGCTTGGCGCCGAGATACACAACATAGCCCAAGGCGGAATAGCTCTGCTTGACGGCACCGGATATTTCCCGACCGGAATGCTTTGCGCATATGACAAAATCCAATACAATCCAAATCTGGGCAAGCTTAAAAGCTGGGATTTTTCGCTTTACACTCCGCATGTGGTGATAATAGCAATAGGGCAAAACGATGCGCATCCCGAGAATTACATAAACACCGACATGGGAAAAAGGCAAATCTGGAAAGAAAGCTATAAAAATTTCGTGCGTTCTCTTAGAGCAAAGTATCCAAACGCGGTAATAATCCTGCAAACGACGCTCCTATTTCACGACAAAGGCTGGGACGACTGCATAGAGGAAGTAAAAAACGAGCTTTGCGACCAAAAGGTATACCATTTTCTTTACAAAAGGAACGGCAGCGGCACTCCGGGGCATTTAAGAATTCCCGAAGCCGAAGAAATGGCAAAAGAGCTTAGTGCATTTATAAATTCCCTTGGCGAAGATGTTTGGAGATAATTTATAATATCTAATTTTTAATGTTTAATATCTAAGAGGGGGGCTTTGCCCTTTTAGAAGTTAGAAATTAGAGGTTAGAAATTAGAGTTAGGTATTTTTACATTTCAGGTCTTTTCTTAACTTGCTTGTATCTAACATCTAATATCTAATCTCTAACATCTAAGAGGGGGGCTTTGCCCCCTCTCCTTATTTATAAAGCAGATTTAATCTGCTTTACCCCCCAGTGACTTTTTGTCCGGCGACAAAAAGTCACCAAAAAACGCCTGATTTTATATGCCTCCGGTCGCCTATTCGCCGGCAACGGCAATTTGCTTACACAAAAGCTGAAATCGCAAATTGCCTGCACGGCGAATAACGGCTCGTTGTAGACGACCTGCTTTTCGCCTTGGTATACACCACTCTAATCTTGTTACGAAAAGCAGGTCTTTAACTTTGCTTGCCTTAATTACTTTACCAGCCGAAAGTCGTGGCTTATAGTTTTCTGCTAATAGACTTATTAAGACAAGCAAGCAATAATGCTCTGCTTTTCGTAGTAAAATTGGAGTGGGGGCACTTTAGATGTTAGAGATTAGATGTTAGACGCTGGCAAATTAAGAAAAGACCTTAAATGTAAAAAATGCCCAATTCTAATTTCTAACCTCTAATTTCTAACTTCTAAAAGGCGGCGTCTTTTGCCTACTTTTCTTCGCTGGTGAAGAAAAGTAGGCAGGGGGATAAAGAATTTTATTATCTTTAAAAGTAAAAGAGGGGGGCGGCGCCCCCTCTTAGATGTTAGAGATTAGATATTAGAAGTTAGATGCCGGTAAATTAAGAAAAGACCTGCAATGTAAAAACACCCAACTCTAATTTCTACCCTCTAAACGAACTGCACTCCAACTTTGAATAAAACTGAAACCCAGCCTTTTTATCCTTTTTAACCCTGTAAAGCGCCACATCCGCCTTGTCTATAAGCGTTATCGGGTCCTTTCCGTCAAGAGGGAAAATGCTTATT
>JAJUHO010000101.1 GCA_029267825.1 Oscillospiraceae bacterium | reverse complement strand
ATACCTATTGACAAATTATATTATACGAAATATAATATAGTAAACAAAACAATGTTAGAGGTTGTATAATAATATTTGCAGAAGGAGTTGAAAAGATGTCGTTTCCGGTAAGTGCAGGACTTCTTGATGCGCTTGTGCTGGCAATAGTTTCAAGAGAGGATACTTATGGCTATAAGATAACGCAAGAACTCAGAGAGGCCATGGATATGTCTGAATCAACGCTTTATCCTGTGCTTAGGCGGCTTCAAAAGGATGAATGCCTTGAAACTTACGATATGGAGTATATGGGCAGAAACAGAAGATATTACCGCGTGACAGCAAAAGGAAATGCCCAGCTTAACCTTTACAGGCAGGAATGGCTTGAATACAAAAAGAAAATAGATAAGGTGATGGGAATGGGGATAAGCATATGACCAAAAATGAATATTTGGCTGAGCTTAAAGCACATCTTGCTTCTCTTTCCGCAGAGGAGCGCGACGGTGCAATGAAGTATTACCAGGAATTTTTTGAAGATGCGGGAGAGGAAAACGAACAAAAGGTTATTGAGGAGCTTGGAAATCCCAAAGACCTTGCGGAAAAAATAATAAGCGAAATAAGTGCCGGCGGCATGGCTTCCAGCAGGTATGTTCCGGCGCAGCCCGGTTTTGGCTCAAAAGGTTTTGAAGAAAAGCCTAAAAAGAATGAAAATTCAAAGATTTTAATAATTATACTTTTGGCAATTATTTTTTCTCCGCTGTTAATTCCTTTGGCAGGAGTAATTCTGGGAATTGTAGCAGGGCTGTTCGGACTTCTGATAGGATTTTTTGCGCTTTGCGGAGGGATTGTTGTGGGACTTGTAGCCGGCGGAATTGCCGCTGTGGTGGCAGGAATAGGACTTTTGTACTCCGGACAGATTATGGGACTTCTTGCCGTAGGAATAGGACTTATAATGCTTTCGGTTGGAGTGCTTTTGATAATTCCTTTCGTATGGCTTTGTGCAAATGTTTTTCCGGCGCTTTTCAGAGGGCTTGTAAATCTTATTTCAAAGCCTTTTCATAGGAAAAGGGCCGCATATTAAAGGGGGCGTGATTATGTGGAAGTTTTATAGGGTTATGGGAACAATTGCAGCGGTATGCCTTGGGCTTGGAATTGTAGCACTGATAGTATTCAGCGGCTTTGGCGGATGGGATATGGTAAGAAATCGTGGCTGGCATTGGGATTGGGACTGGGGTTTTAATCAAAATTCCTCATATGAAACAGAAGACTTGGAAAAAAACTTTGAAGGCGATATAAAATCACTGGATATTTCAATTTCATACGGCAAGGTGAATCTTGTTGAGGGCGATAATTTCTCGTTTAAGGCTGAAAGAGCAATTAAAAATTCTTTTGAAAAGCTTGAAGTCAGCGGAGATACTTTGATAATAGAGCAAAAGGGAAGGCGTAATGCCAGACTTTTTGGCTGGAGATTAGAGAAGGATTATCCGGAAATAACAATAACCGTGCCAAAGGGCTTTTCGGCCGAAGATTTTTCTTATTCGATAGGTGCCGGAAAAAGTGATTTGTCAGGAATTTATGCAAAAAATATTTCGCTTGAAATGGGTGCTGGAGATATATTTGCAGAAAATTTGCAGGCTGATAAAATAAAAATAAGCGCAGGTGCCGGAAGACTTGAAATTGCAGACGGCAAATTAAACGATATGAGTTTGGATTGCGGAGTCGGAGAAATAATAATAGGCGGAACAATTACAGGAAAAAATAAAATCAATGCCGGAGTTGGCTCTTTAAAAATAAACATCGATGGAAATATTGACGATTATGATTTTGATATAGATAAAGGAATAGGAAAAATAACGGTAAACGGCGAAGAATATGAAAGAAAACATATCGAAGGCGCAAAAAACAGTTTTGATATAGACGGAGGAGTAGGCGAGATAAACATACAAATAAACCAAAATAAAGGGAAAGAGGGATTGGCATGAAAAGACTTTATAGATCCGATAGGGATAGGATGATTTGTGGGGTTTGCGGAGGGCTGGCAAATTATTTCAACATTGACCCGACGCTGATAAGACTTCTTTGGGTTTTGCTTATTTTCTGTGCGGGAACAGGCATTTTGGCATACATTATTGCCGCAATAATAATTCCGACAGAGCCAAATATTCAATAAAAAGAAAAGGGCAAATTTCGGTTAGAAATTTGCCCCTTTTTAGGTGGTGTTAGATTGCACTTAAATATTTTTTCCCCTGAAAGCTGTTGCGCCTTACAAATTCCTTGTCTATTTCATTCATTACGACAAATTTTTTAAGGCTCCAAAGCGGGCCTATAAGCGTTTCCTTGTTGCCGTCGCCGGTAACGCGCTGTATTATTACTTCCTTGCGGAAAAGCTCTATTTGGTCGCATACGATTTGCACATATTCTTCAAGAGACAGCAGGGAAAAATCGCCGCGCAGATATTCACTTGCAATCCTTGTGCCCTTTATTACATGCAAAAGATGGATTTTAATGCTGTGCAAATCAAGCCGTGAAAGCTCCCTTGCGGTTTGCAGCATCATTTCGTGCGTTTCTCCGGGGAGTCCGTTTATTATATGGGCACAGACATTTATTCCGCGCCGGCGCAGTTTTTCATAGCCGCTTAAAAAATCAGCATAAGTGTGGCAGCGGTTTATGCGCTCCCCAGTAATGTCATGCACGGTTTGAAGCCCAAGCTCGACGGTCAGGTATGTGCGCTTTGAAAGTTCGGAAAGATAGTCGACAACGTTGTCCTCAATGCAGTCCGGTCTTGTGGCAATGCTTAGCCCGACTACGTTTTCCTGCGAAAGGGCGCATTCAAAAAGCTCTTTTAACCTTGGCAGCGGAGCATAGGTATTTGTATTTGCTTGAAAATAAGCAATGTATTTTCCATTCCACTTATTTTCCATTTTGCGTTTTACTTCTTCAAACTGTTCCGGAATTGAAAGCAGGGGATTTCCGGCAAAATCCCCACTTCCGGCCGAGCAGTAGGAACAGCCTCCAAGCCCTTTGCTGCCATCTATGTTAGGACAGGTAAAACCTGCATTAAGCGAAATTTTAAAGACTTTTCCGCCAAAGCGATGCCTTAAATAATAATTTTGCGTATGATAACGCTTGTTGTCATCTGAAAAAGGAAAAGGATTTTCCATATAAAGGCTCTCCTTTCTTTGTAGGAATTGCACAGTTTTAGGTGTTTAAAGTGATTATAATGTAAAATATGGTTTTGTTTTGTAGACTTTGGACAATTTGCATATTGATTTTAGAAAACATTATGGTATAATGAAATAAACGTTTTGATTACCAATGACAAACCACGGGGGAATTGAAAAATGAAAACTTTATTCATCACCGGTTCCAGCGGAGTAATAGGAAGAGAAGTAACAGGAATTTTGCTCCAAAAAGGCTACAACATCATAGGCACTGACAAAAATCCTTCACCGTTCAACGGAGCGCCGAATTTTAAATTTTTGCAGGCGGATATAACCGACAAGGCAAAAATAGCTCCGGTGCTTGAAGCGGGAAAAATCGATGCGCTTATACATCTTGCATGCTCGGTTGACAACGATATTCCGGCAACCGTTGACCGCAAAGAGGAGGATGACTGCAAAAACGTCGACAAGTACATATATAAATCCGCCATTACAGGGGGAATAAAGGATATTATATTGCTTAGTACGACGCAGATTTATGCGCCGCAGAAGACAAGGGAGCCTGTTCGCGAAACATATGATGAAAAACCATCTACTGTTTATGCAAAGATGAAATATGAAAGCGAAAAGGCATTGCTCTCACTTACCAAAAAAGGAGAGGCAAAAGCTACGATAATGCGCGTTGCTCCCGTTTACAGCAAGAGCTACATACCAAACCTGCACGACAGGATATTTGACTACAAGGAAAATACCGCTTTCCTCATAAGGGACGGCGAATATGGATTTTCTTTCTGCTGCATATACAACATTGTTGATTTCATTGCAGGAATTTTGAGCCAGGACGGTTCTTATCATTATGAGGGTATTTATAATGTTTGCGATACAAAGCCGACTACCGCAAAGGAAATTGCAATGTTTGAAAGGGAATTCCACAACCTTGGCAATGTCGTGCAAAAGTCTTCGATAAACGATTCCGCAAATGGCCCGAAAAAACCCAAAAACGACTATCGTTATGTGGATTTCGGCAACCTTACCAGCAATCATAGCTTTGATAATACCAAGGCTCAAAGAATTGCAACTTTCAGATGGAAGCTTGCCAACACAAGATAATGCATATTATTATCCCCCGCGTCTTTGGAAAACGCGGGGGATTTTATTATTTTGCGTATTCTATTGCTCTGCTTTCGCGGATAAGATGAACTTTTATTTGTCCGGGATAATCCATTTCGGTTTCAATGCGCTTTGCAATATCCCTTGCAACTATAATCATCTTTTCGTCGTTTACCTTTTCGGGGCAAATCATTATGCGGACTTCGCGGCCTGCCTGTATGGCAAATGATTTGTCGACGCCCTCATAAGAAGTGCAGATTTCTTCAAGCTTTTCAAGCCTTTTAATATAGTTTTCGTAATTTTCGCTTCTTGCAGCCGGCCTTGCAGCGGAAATTGCGTCCGCCGCCTGAACAAGAGCCGCAATGACGCTTTTAATTTCAACATCGCCGTGATGGGCTTCAATTGCGTGGATAACCTCAGGGCTTTCTTTGTACTTTTTGCAGACGTCAACGCCGATTTGAACGTGCGAACCTTCAATTTCATAGCTAAGCGCTTTTCCGACGTCGTGGAGAAGTCCGGCCCTTCTTGCAAGCGTTGCGTCAACCCCAAGTTCTGATGCCATGATTCCGGCAAGGTGGGCAACTTCAATTGAGTGGTCAAGCACATTCTGACGATAGCTTGTACGGTATCTGAGCCTTCCTATAAGTTTTACAAGCTCGTGGTTTATGCCGTGCACGTTTGTTTCAAGCACAGCCCTTTCGCCCTCTTGGCGGATTTTATATTCAACTTCGCGTTTCGCTTTTTCAACCATTTCCTCAATGCGTGCGGGATGGATTCTGCCGTCGGCAATAAGCTTTTCAAGGGCAATCCTTGCAACTTCCCTTCTTACCTGGTCAAAGCATGAAAGTGTAATTGCTTCCGGAGTATCGTCTATTATAAGGTCAACCCCTGTAAGTGTTTCAAGCGTTCTTATGTTGCGTCCTTCACGGCCTATTATGCGGCCCTTCATTTCATCATTGGGCAGCGGCACGACTGAAACCGCACTTTCGGAAACCTGATCCGCTGCGCATTTTGATATTGCAAGTGAAATAAGGTTTCTTGCCTTTTCCTCACATTCATCCTTAAGCTGCTGCTCATAAGCGGCAATCTTCATTGCCTTTTCATGCACAAGCTCTTTTTCAACCATGGAAAGCAAATGCTCTTTTGCTTGTTCCATAGTAAATTCCGAAATCCTTTCAAGGATTTCAAGCTGGCTTTTCTTTATAACCTCGGCTTCTTTGAGCTTTTCTTCTGCCTGTTTTGTTTTGAGGGTTACAAGTTCTTCTTTCTTTTCAAGGTTTTCAAGCTTTTTGTCAAGATTTTCTTCCTTTTGCTGTATTCTTCTTTCTTGCCTTAGCACTTCATTCCGGCGGTCTTTTATTTCCTTGTCGGCTTCGGTGCGTATTTTGTGGATCTCATCCTTTGCTTCCACCAAAGCAACCTTTTTCTTGGTTTCGGCTTCCTTTACGGCATCTTCGATAATTCTTTCTGCTTCTTTTTCGGCGCTTCCGATTGTCGTTTCCGCCTGTCGTTTTCTATATGCAATGCCTTGTCTGAACATTATCAGTCCCGCTGGAACTGCTCCTGCGGCAAAGGCAAGGACACATATTATTATTGCTATGTGTATTGGCATAAACCGGCATTCCTCCTTTTTTAATTATATTTAAATATAAAGTTAAAAATAAATTGCAACTCAGAATTTGCAATACTATAATATTTTATACTTTTTTAAGGTCAATGTCAAGGAAATACTATGCATTTTAACACTCTTTCACATAAAAAAATCAAATTCAATGTTAAAATCGACGATTGACAAGACGGTAAAGCAGTGGTATCATAAGTAATAATTGTAAATATCATTTTAAAGCGTTGATAAGGAAGTCTTTCCGCAAATTTGTCCCTACAGAGAGGCCGCGCATTGGCTGGAAGCGCGCCGGGATAAGCGGATGGAATACCGCCTTTGAGCGTGTGCGAGGCAATTTTTGCGTAAGCACGACGGGGGCTCCCGTTACAGAGCGGCCATGAGATGCCGGATTGATTGGAAAAATCCGGTGCAAATAGGGTGGAACCACGGAAATTTTGCCGTCCCTTGTTTTCAAGGGGCGGTTTTTTGTTTTCCGTGATGAAATAAATTTTAGAAAGAGAGTGTTTGTTGTGAGCGAACATAAAAAATGTCAATATTGCGGTTCAACTAAAATTAAAGTTGGCTATCAGATAGGCGATGGCGAAATGGCAAGCGATTTTATGGGAAACAAAACTTGCAGGATTTCTCATTTGATTTGCGGCGACTGCGGGGCAATCCTGATGAGCAGGGTGGAAAAGCCTGAAATTTTTGACGACGACAATAGGATATGACTGGCAAATTTAAAAGGGAGAGTTTGAAATGGTAAAATTAAAGCTTAAAGACGGCTCCGTAAGAGAAGTCGAAAAAGGACTTTCTGCGGCGGAGATTGCAAAGGGAATAGGCATGGGGCT
>JAJUHO010000023.1 GCA_029267825.1 Oscillospiraceae bacterium | reverse complement strand
GGCGCTAATGCCTCAAAGCACTTCTTCAAGAATTATTTATGTAGTCGTGCCGTTTGCATCATGCTCTATGCCGCTGTTTTTTTTAACAGGCTCAATAATTGATCTCTTTCGTATAAAATCTACGCTTACAAGAATGCAGGCCGATAAAATAAATCGCACTTTCCCGGCAAGGTCATTTGCTTTAATGCTTTTGTCCGGAATTTCATTTTTAGGATTTTCAGTTGCCTGCATAATCCAATTTAATAAAATGATATTTGGGGACTTGATTTTCGGAGCGGCTTCTTTTGGCGTTTTGACATTATCAGCCGCAATTTTCAGCATGCGCAAAAAAATCTGCGCAAAAGAAAAATATTAGTGTCTATTATGCAGTATTTGCTTCTTAATAGAAATTATAGAAAAACAGGAGGAAATAAGAAAAAATGAAAAAGAAAAAACGTCTAATCTCTCTGCTTGTTACCGCAGCATTGGCCGCATCACTAACAGCTTGCGGCGGCGGAACATCAAGCTCATCAAGTTCGTCAAGCTCGTCAGAATCGAGCAGTGCATCTTCCAAGGGCAAGGATACTTTGGTTGTTGCGTATGACTTCTTCAACCAAAAATTCAGCCCGTTTTATGCCAAAACGACCATGGACCAAGATGCACAATCAATGACACAAGTTTCCTTAATTAACGTTGACCGTGAAGGCAACCCTGTACTTAAGGGCATTGAAGGTGAAAAACGCTCCTACAATGGCAAAGAATATACTTACAATGGAATTGCCGACATGGAAGTTGTTGAAAATTCCGACGGAAGCGTTGATTACAACATTACGCTCCGCAAAGATATAAAGTTTTCAGACGGAGAACCAATGACAATTGACGATGTTATTTTCAATATGTACGTTCTCTCAGACCCAACATACGATGGAAGTGCAACTTTCTATTCGCTGCCTATTGAAGGTATGGAAGAATACCGCAGCAGCATGGTGGCTCTGTCAGACCTCATTCTTAAAGCAACACCTGAAAACACAGATTTTTCTAAGTGGACAAAAGAGCAACAGGATAAATACTGGATGGCTTTTAATGCCGCAGGTGAAAAATTTGTAAATGAAATTATAGATTACTGCAAGTCAAACGGTGGCGACGTTAAAGAATACTACAACAACGATGTAGCAATGGGCATGGCTTTATGGGGATTCGGCGAAATCAACGACAAGGGCGTACTTACGGCTCCATCAGGTGCAACATTTGATTTGGCTGCCGGAAAATTCCCAACTGCTGCTGATTATTGGAATGAAATCGTTAAAAAGTACGGCTATGATATTTCCGATAACGGAATCAACCATGAAACTGCCGGAACTAACATATCTGAATTTATTGAGCAAGAACTTGGCAATGATGCCGGCATTTTCAGCGCCGGTGTAAACGTTGGTGAGGCAGTTCCTTCAATCAAGGGCATTAAAAAAACCGGAGATTATTCTGCAACCGTACACTGCACCAAATTTGAAGCTTCATCAATTTACCAATTTGCGATGCCTGTGGCACCTCTTCACTACTATGGAGACAAAAATCTTTACAATTATGACAAGAATCAATTCGGATTTACTAAAGGCGACCTTTCAAAAGTAAAATCAAAAACATCAAAACCAATGGGTGCAGGCCCCTACAAATTCGTTTCATACGAAAACGGAGTCATCACCTATGAGGCAAACGACAGCTACTATGATGGAAAGCCAAAGACAAAATATGTTCTTTTCCAAGAAGTGCAAGAAGGAGACAAGCTTGCAGGCGTTGCATCCGGAAGCTTTGATGTTGCACAGCCTTCATTCTCTGCTTCTGTTGCTGAATCCATAAAAAAATACAACAGCAATGGCGAAACTACCGGAAACGTAATCACTACAAACACAAGTGACTACCTTGGCTACGGATACATCGGAATTACCGCCGAAAATGTCAAGGTTGGAACACAAAGGGACAGCAAGGAATCCAAAGACCTTAGAAAAGCTTTTGCAACACTTTTCGCAGTTTACCGTGATACCGTGGTAAAGTCTTACTACGCTGATGCAGCAAGTGTTATCCAATACCCGATTTCAAACACCTCATGGGCAGCTCCGCGTCCGGCTGATGAAGGTTATCAGATTGCATATTCCGTTGACGTTGATGGCAATCCAATATACAAGGATGGAATGAGCGAACAGGAACGCTATGATGCCGCACTTAAAGCCGCTATAGGATATTTTAAGGCAGCAGGATATACCTTTGACGAAGCTTCCGGCAAATTTACAGCTGCTCCTGATGGCGCAAAGCTTTCTTATGAAATTATAATTCCTGCCGGCGGCGAAGGAAACCATCCTTCTTATGGAATTCTTACCGCAGTAAAGGATGCTCTTAACAAGATAGGCATTACACTTGAAATAAACGACCCGTCAGATTCAAACGTTTTGTGGAACAAGCTTGATGCTGTGCCGATTCAGGCTGAAATGTGGTGCGCAGCATGGCAGGCAACACCTGATCCGGATATGTATCAGGTTTACCACAGCTCCAACATAAACGGAGCCGGAGGAACAGAATCAAACCATTACTATATCACTGACAGCACACTTGACAAGCTGATAATGGATGCACGTTCTTCCTCAGACCAAAGCTTCCGCAAGGCAACTTACAAGCAGGCTTTGGATATAATCCTTGATTGGGCTGTTGAAATTCCGATATACCAGCGCCAGAATGCAACAGTCTTCTCTACTGAACGTGTCAATGTAAACACAATTACTCCTGACATCACTCCTTTCTGGAGCTGGTTGAATGAAGTTGATAAGGTAGAGAAAAACTAATAGTCTGATTTCTTGTTCAGATTCTTCAATTCAAGGCTATGGGTAAATTTTGCCCATAGCCTCATTGAAGTTTTAAATAATATTTGCTGAATAAACGGTACAGCCGTTTATTCAGCAAATATTAGCAAATATCAAACAATAAAATTTTGGTGGGTGTAAAATTTATGGGCGAATTTATTCTCAAGCGCCTTTTCTTAAGCATATTCATCCTTTTTTTCGTAATGTTTATCGTATACGCACTTATGTATTCCCTGCCCACGAGCTATGTGGAGTCAATGGCAAGAGAGCTTGCAACAAAACCCGGAAGCACTAAAAGCGCCGCAGAATGGCTTGTGGAGCTTAATGCTCAATATGGTTTTGATAGGGGAATCGTCGGCGGATACCTTCAATGGATTAAAACGGCACTCGCAGGCGATTTCGGCGACAGCTGGAATTGGAGCGTGCCTGTTGTTGAAGAATTCAACAAAACCATTTGGTACAGCTTTATTTTGTCTTTCATTGCTTTTATACTTGAAATGGCAATAGCAATTCCTGCCGGAATTATTGCCGCACGCAAGCAGTACAGCTTGACCGACTATACGGTAACTGTATTTTCGCTTATAGGCATTTCCCTTCCTACATTTTTTACCGCAACCATTTTAAAACTAATTTTTTCGGTAAAATTGGGATGGTTTGATATTGGCGGAATGCAAAGCAGAAATTATATAACACTTAGCAATTTCGGCAAGTTTTTAGACTTGGCCTCCCATTATGTGCTTCCAGCCTTAACTTTAACCTTGGTAAGCATTGGTTCGCTTATGCGCTTTACGCGTACAAATATGCTTGAAGTACTTAATTCCGATTACATCCGTACTGCAAGGGCAAAGGGATTATCCGAAAGCCGCGTAATAAACCATCATGCTTTCAGAAACACTTTAATACCATTGATAACAATTCTTGGCGGTTCACTGCCGGGACTCTTTTCAGGCTCTCTCATAACCGAAACTTTATTCAGTTTCAGAGGAATAGGTTATGCTTCCTATTACTCAATGATTACAGGCGACATACCTTTTACAATGTTTTATTTAATGTTTGTTTCAATACTTACACTTCTGGGGAACCTCATTTCAGATATTCTTTACGCAGTTGTAGATCCCAGAGTTAGAGTTCATTAAGGGGGACAAGCCTGTGAATAACAAAAATCTCAATGAAATTTTAAAACACCGTGAAGCACTTGAACAAAAAGCAAAAGAAGAACAAAACAATTCCACAAATGGCCCCATTGCTTTGGATGATACCCAACGCGTAAAGGTTTTATCTCCCGGAAGACTTGTGGCAAAACGTTTCTTTAAAAATAAATTGGCAATAATCGGTCTTGCCATACTTGTTTTTATGTTCTTATTCTCGTTTATCGGCCCGCTTTTTTATCCGTATTCACAAACGGATATATTTTATAAATATGATTATCTGACAATTGACTATGCAAGCGCCGCAGAACGTACAGATGCAATTGCCTACGCTTTAAATAGTTCTGCTGACATAAGTTCAAAAATAAAAAACAGTCTTAATTCATACATCAATTCTATGGAAAAAGACGGCAAAGCAGAAGTTTCGTTGACTGATGATGACGGGTCCCAATATTCAATACAAAAGCTCGGTGAAAAAGTATATGCTCTTTTCGCTGACCAGCTTACGGAAGTGGCAAAAATTTCGCCAAGCGTTTCAATTGCAAAATACAACAAGTTTTCAAAGCAATTTTCGTGGAGTTCAGGCACAACAGTCGATGAAGGCTTGCAAAAGGCTATTGAAAGCGCTATTTCCTCCAAAGCTTCAGATTTTGAATACAATGGTGTTTCCTACTTAATTAAAAGCGAATCTAAAAATATTTACAATATCATCCGCAATACACCTGAAATTGAATGGTCCGGCGAAAATCTTGGCAATGAATTCATATCTCTGGCAATGAAGCATCAGGATGAAACCAAATTTGCTTTTAACGGTGCTGATTACCGTGTTAAAGTCAATGGCGACTCCTCTATTTCAGTAAGCGCAATCGGCGGAAAAACCATGGTTTATGTTCTTTCAAACCTTGTATTTAATATATATGACAAGGCTGAAAATATTTCTGACGATTTTAAGGCAAACGCCCTCCTTGCTATTTATAATTCCGAAAAATTTTCTTATAACGGAAAAACTTATTCCGTATTGAAAAAAGGCAGAAAATATGAAATTTATGACGAATCAAATACTGAAATAGCTTCTCTTGGCAATTTCGTAATCAAACGCTATTCCGGACAGGACACGCTCTCTTTTGATTTTAAGGAAAAAGCTCAGCAAACGATTTATGAAATGCTTGAAAAAAATCAAACCTCTTCAAAATTCTTATACAGCTTGCCGCAAATGGATTTGCAAGGCAATTATGTTTTGGACAAAGACGGCAATACCGCTTACACTGATACCGAAATTACCGTTTCCAAAAAGAACAACCAATATGTTCTTACCTGTGAACAGGTTACTTACCTCATTGATATTTTCGGGAAGCCTTCTTCAAAGCATATTTTCGGAACCGACGGCGACGGAATGGATATTCTTGCGCGCATGATGTATGGCGGACGCATTTCCCTTATAGTAGGTTTTATTGTAGTTTTCCTTGAAGTTATTATAGGTGTTATTTTGGGTGGAATTTCAGGCTATTTCGGCGGATGGGCAGACACGCTCATAATGAGAATTGTCGATATTTTCTACTGTATTCCAAGTCTGCCTATTTTAATAATCATGGGTGCTTTCTTCGATGCCATTAAAATGAATCCGTACGAACGCCTTGCATGGCTCATGGTTATTTTGGGTATTCTCGGTTGGGCAGGCGTTGCACGTCTTGTACGCGGACAAATACTTTCTCTGCGTGAACAGGAATTTATGATTGCGCAAGAAGCAACCGGAATAAAAGCAAGCAGAAGAATTTTCCGCCATTTGATGCCAAACATCATGCCTCAACTTATCGTAAATGCAACCATGGGGTTGGGTTCGGTCATTATTTTGGAGTCCACTCTTTCATTCTTGGGGCTTGGTGTTAAACATCCGCTTGCTACATGGGGAACAATGATAAACTCTGTGGCAAGCTCATCTGAAAACATGATAAAATACGCTTATATTTGGATCCCTGTCGGATTGCTTATCTGCCTTACCGTTATTGCTTTCAACTTCGTCGGCGACGGTCTTAGAGATGCTTTCGATCCAAAGATGAAGCAGTAAGGAGAATTATCATGATATTTAAAAAGCAAAAAAACAATTCATCATATATAACAACAAAAGAATCACGGCGAATATCCGCCTTAAACCGCCGCTTAATGCGAAAGCTTGAAAAAAAGCGTGCCCTTGCATCTTCCAATCCTAATTCTTACATGACTGAAATGAAAGATAAAGACAATGTCGTTGAGTTTGATAACGTATGCACATGGTTTTTCAGCGATGTCGGAATAGTAAAAGCGGTCGATGGTGTTTCCTTTAATGTTCCAAGACGCTCAACCGTTGGAATTGTCGGTGAATCCGGATGCGGAAAAAGCGTTACAAGTCTTTCTTTAATGCAGCTTTTGCAGCGGCCGCAAGGTCAAACCGTCGGAGGCGAAATACGTTTTAATTTAGGCGACGGCAAAGCTTTAAACATAGCCAATACCCCCAACAGCGAAATGATGAAAATACGCGGCAATAAAATGTCGATGATTTTCCAAGAGCCTATGACGAGCCTTAATCCGGTTTTCAGATGCGGCGACCAAATTGACGAAATAATCAGTCTGCACAATCCTAAAATGTCAAAAGAAGAAGTTAAGACTCGTACGATTGAAATGCTTAACCTTGTTGGAATAGCAAACAGCAATGGCGTTTACAACATGTATCCACATGAACTTTCCGGCGGAATGCGGCAAAGAGTTATGATTGCAATGGCTCTTGCCTGCACGCCTGAGCTTATCATAGCCGATGAACCTACGACTGCGCTTGATGTTACCATTCAGGCTCAGATACTTGAATTGCTTAAAGATTTAAAAGAAAAAGTTGATACATCAATCATGCTTATAACGCATGACTTGGGCGTTGTTGCAAACATGGCCGACTATGTCGTTGTTATGTATGCCGGAAGAGTAATTGAAAAAGGAACAGCCGAAGATATATTCCATAATCCAAGTCATCCCTATACAATCGGGCTTATGAGGTCTAAGCCTGTTGTCGGCAAAAAAGTAAGCGAGCTTTATAATATACCGGGCAGCGTGCCAAACCCTGTAAACATGCCGGACTACTGCTATTTCCGCGACAGGTGCGAAATGTGCGTGGAAAAATGCAGCGGTAAATATCCTCCCGAAATAAAGCTCAGCGAAACTCATTTCGTATCCTGCTGGCGCTTTGAGCAAGAAGGAGAAATTATTGATTACCCCAAATCCGTAAAACTGGAGGACCTGTAATATGAACGATAAAAATACAGCAGAACAAAAAAACGAACAGGAATACCTTCTGGAAGTAAAAAATTTGGTTAAGTATTTTCCTATAAAATCAAGTTTTTTTAGAAGAACAATAGGAAATGTAAGGGCCGTTGACAATGTTTCCTTTAAAATCAAGCGCGGGCAGACTATGAGCATTGTCGGTGAATCAGGATGCGGAAAATCAACTGTTGGCAGAACCATTTTGCGCTTGCTTGAAAAAACAAGCGGAGAGGTTTTATTTAACGGTCAGGATATATTTTCACTTTCCAAAAAAGAGCTAAGAAAGCTTCGCCCAAAAGTTCAAATTGTTTTTCAAGACCCGTATTCAAGCTTGTCGCCGAGAATTCCGGTCGGAGAAATTATCGGTGAAGCAGTAAGGGAGCATGGAATTGTTCCGCCGGCTGAATACGATGATTATATTTCCAGAATTATGCGAGCATGTGGTTTGCAGGAATACCATAAAAGTCGTTATCCGCACGAATTTTCCGGCGGACAGCGGCAGAGAATATGCATTGCAAGAGCACTTGCTTTAAACCCTGATTTTATAGTTTGCGACGAGCCTGTTTCAGCGCTTGACGTTTCAATTCAAGCACAAATTATCAATTTGCTCAAACAGCTTCAAAGAGATTTTGGATTGACATATTTATTCATTTCGCATGATTTATCAGTTGTCGAACATATTTCCGATACAGTCGGAGTTATGTATCTTGGCACTATGGTAGAATATGCAGAAACTGACGAGTTATATTCAAATCCCCTGCATCCATATACAAAAGCCTTGTTTTCGGCAATACCGATACCGGATCCGGACGTAAAAATGAACAGAATTATTTTGAGCGGCAGCCTCCCCTCACCTGCCAACCCTCCACAAGGTTGCAAATTCCATACAAGATGCGAATCCTGCATGGAAATCTGCTCATATGCTCCTCCGGAATATGCCGAAATTGCTCCGGGACATTATTGCGCATGCCATTTGTACAATGATGAGCAAAGGCAGGCAAAAGCAGAAGAAATTATGGCCAATGCAAAAAAAGAGGAGAAAAAGAATGGCAAAAAATAAATTTGATGCCGAAGATGACGGAAGAGTTATAGCTCCCATGAACGTTGATGGAATGCCGTGGTACCTAAAACGCAATAAATCATCTGAAAGCAGCAATGCTACTTCAAATACCAATGAACAGCTTACTCCTTCACAGCGCCGTGCATTTATGTTTGGCGTTTTAAAAGCTGTTTTGCTTATATTCTCCGTATATTTTCTTGTCTTTTTTCTTTTCATTCTTTTTTGCTCAAAAGTTTGGTTTGCATAAGTTTATTTCTTTTCTATCTAAAAAAATCTGCCGGACAACCTCTTATTAAATTGTCCGGCAGATTTTATTGACTTTTTTAAATAAAAAGCTATAATTTAATTATCCCTAACAAAAAAAATTAAGGATTTTTTTATGGTTTCAATTATTATTATAAATTTTAATACAAAAAAATTAACCGAACAGTGCATAGAGTCAATTATAAAATCCACAAGCTGTGATTTTGAAATCATTGTGGTAGATAATTCCTCAAAGCAAGACGAAAAATTTTATTCCGGACTGCCGTTCATAAAAGTGATAAATGCCGAAAACAAAGGATTTGGGCATGCCTGCAATATTGGTATGAAAAACGCCTTAGGAGAGCTTTTTCTATTGCTTAATTCCGACACAATAGTCCATGACAAAGCCATTGACCGTTGCGTTGAATATATAAGCTCACGAGGCGATGTTGGGGCGGTCGGCTGCAAAACCTTGCTTTCGGACGGAACTCTTGACCACAACTGCAAAAGAGGACTTCCTACCCCTGAGGCAAGTCTTTATTATTTGCTTGGGCTGGATAAAAAATACCCAAAAAGCCCCAAATACGCAAGATACCATGCAACATACCTTGATGAAAACGAAATAAATGAAGTTGAAGTTCTTTCCGGAGCTTTTATGCTTATAAAAGCATCTGTAATTAAAGAAATCGGCGGTTTTGACGAAAGCTTTTTTATGTATTGTGAAGATGTGGACTTATGTCTTAGAATATCGCAGGCCGGATACAAGCTTATATACCTTCCGTTTGCAGAAATTACTCATCTTAAAGGGCAAAGCGGACTTAATTCAAAAAACAGGTTCGTAATAAAGCATTTTCACAAATCAATGCTTATTTTTTACAACAAGCATTTCAGAAAAAAATATGGATTTATTGTCACCGCTATGGTTTATGTGGGAGTTTATCTTAAAATGTGGCTTGCTTATTTAAAATCGTATTTAAAGTAAATATTGAATTATTCGGCACTTTCCGCAAATAATAGCCTTAAAAAATTGTTTGCGGAAGGTGCCAAAATGTTTAAAGACCATCCTTTTAATGTGAATTCTTATGTAAACATTTCAAATTATATAAAGGTCCTTAAAAAAATACAAGCATTCCTTAGAAAAAAATACAGGGAAGCTATTCAAGCTGATAATAAAAATTACATCCAGCAAGTCATTTTTGACAACTACTATATAATTGACGGAAAAATAAAAACCCTTTCCAAAAACTACTCTGCGGCAGCTCTTTTCTGTGCAAATGGTTTTGTACCGCAAATAGGAAATGCTATTTTAAATGGCTGCAACACTAATTTCCTGCCAAGTACTGATGAAATTTGCGAAATAATAGGACGCATACAAACATCCAGATACATTTCAAACGATGAATTTGAAAACATTGAATGGGCTTTTTCATATACCGCAATATACGAAATCGCACAAATTTATCTTAAAAATGAAACCGAAAACACAAGGACTTTAAACCTTATTTCAATCCTCACAAAAACCGATATGATAGACGTTGAAGAAATTACAGCACGCAAAAATACCCTTGAAATCCTATACCGCAAAGAACCGCTTGGAATTTACCCTCAAATGGATGATGCCACACGAAGAATGTATCGTGAAAGGACGGCATATATAGCAAAAAAATCAAAAACAGACGAATTAAAGCTTGGAGAAAAATTCTTAAGTCTTTCAAAAAAAGCTTATGACAGCAAAATGCCAGAACGCGAAACACACATTGGATTTTATATTTTTAAAGAATATTCCGGACTTAAAAAGACTATTTCTGAAAGAACCTATGTCTTTTTGCTTTTATTTTTCCCATTGATTTTTTCAGTTTTAGTTTGCATCCCGCTCAAAGCATGGTGGCTTCCTCCCTTGGTTTTTCTGCCGTTTTGGGAAATAACAAAGCCTTTTATAGATTATTTTTGCTCATTAAAGCAACAAGCGACATATCTTCCTCGGATAAACCTTAAAGGCAAAATACCGGCGGATGCCAAAACCATTGCCGTAATTTCAACAATACTGACATCCCCAAAAGATACTTTAAAAATAAAAGAAAAATTAAAAAGGCTATATTTTTTAAACAAAACCGAAAATTTGGTTTTCTGCATGCTATGCGACTTTAAACCATCAAAGCTCCCTAAAATGCCTGACGATACTGCTTTGGCTAATTGTCTTAAAAAAACAATCAATGCATTAAACACCGAATTTGGAAACCGTTTTATAGGAATAACAAGGGAACGCTCATATTCAAAAACACAGGAATGTTATATAGGCTTTGAAAGAAAAAGAGGCGCCATCTGCAGCCTTGCAAAGTTAATACAAGGACAGGACGCCGCCGATATGTCTATAATCGGTGACAAGGAACTGCTTTCTGGTGCCAAATACATTGCTGCACTTGACTACGACACAAAGCCGCTATTTGACAGCATTGCCGAGCTTGTAAGCATTGCAATCCACCCTTTAAACAAACCACAAGTTTCAAATGGAGCAGTAAAACAAGGATATGGAATAATTTCACCAAGAATTTCAACAAGCCTTTCAAGTTCCCTGAAAACACCTTTTTCAAGGCTTTTTGGAGGGCTTGGTTCGTCATCTGCATACGATACACTTTGCACCAACCTTTATCAGGATTGCTTTGGCGAAGGGATTTTTTCAGGGAAAGGGCTTATTGATACAAAAATCTTCAATGAGCTTTGCTGCGATTTTTTCCCTACCGAAAGCATATTGAGCCATGACATACTTGAAAGCAATTTAATGCGCACCGCTTTTGCAGGGGATATAGAATTTAGAGATGATTTCCCCTTAACCGTAATGAGCTATTTTAAAAGACTGCACAGATGGATAAGAGGCGACATACAAAATATACCTTACATTTTCAAAAACATCCCTTCCAAGGACGGCAAAATAAAGAACCCCGTTTCCATGTTCAACAGATTTAAACTTATTGACAATGCCCGTCGTGCAATAACTCCGGTCTTTATATTTCTTCTTCCGATTTTATGTATTTTTGCCGGCTTAAACATTTCAAAGGTTTTGATTCTTATTTCTGTTTTTGCCATTTTAACCCCATATTTGACGGGAATTGCCTCTTCAATTATAACAAACGGATACTTTGGGCTGTCAAGAAAATATTATTCAAGTGCAATTTCAGAAACAAAATCCCTGCTTTCACAGGCTTTTTATGCGTTTATGCTCCTGCCGCAATTTGCCGCAGTTTCTTTCGACGCCTGCGCAAGAGCGCTTTGGAGAAGATTTGTATCGCACAAAAAGCTTCTTGAATGGACAACATCGGCGCAAGCCGATATTAAAGTTTCACCAAAAATGCAAACAATCCTTTATTATTTGCCTGCCGAAATATTAAATCTTTGTCTCCTTTTTTCTTTGCACCCATTTGTAAAGCTTTTAGGAATTATTTGGGCAACTATGCCTATACTCATTTATTTTAGTACAAAACCATATCCGGAAAAAAGCAAAAGCATAAGCACTGAAAAGCAAGCTGTACTTTCGTCGGATTTGTATGCCATGTGGCAATTTTATGAGGACTATGCCGGAAAAGAAAACAACTATCTTCCGCCGGACAATGTGCAGTTTGCCCCTGTAATGAGAATATGCAGGCGCACATCACCCACAAACATAGGGATGATGCTGCTGTCCTGCCTTGCCGCAAGGGATTTTGACATAATAAGTACAGATGGGCTGGCAAAACGTATTTCAAGAACTCTTTATACAATAGAAAAGCTTGAAAAATACCATGGAAATCTTTACAACTGGTATGATACAGATACTTTAAGCCCATCAAGCAATCCATTTATTTCCTCTGTTGACAGCGGAAATTTCATATGCTGTCTTGTTGCCTTAAAAGAAGGACTTCGGGAATTTTCATCAGAAAATCATGAAATGCCAGAACTTATAAAAAGAATTGAAAAGTTGATTTATGAAACCGACCTTACTATATTTTATAACAAAAGCAAGGGCCTTTTTGTAATAGGAGTTGACCCTCAAAACGGAAAATCAAGCGAAAACCATTATGATATGCTTATGAGCGAAGCAAGGCTGCTTTCTTACTATGCCGTTGCAAAGAGAATTGTTCCCAAAAAGCACTGGAGAAATCTTTCAAGAACAATGAAAAGGCATGGAAGCTATTCGGGATGCGTTTCCTTTTCCGGTACTTTTTTTGAATTTTTTATGCCGGAGCTTTTGCTTAAAAGCAAATTTGGCTCATTACTTTACGAAAGCCTTAAATACTGCATACACTGCCAAAAGGAATATGCAAGGGCAAACGGACTTCCATTTGGTATTTCCGAAAGCGGATACTATGCTTTTGACAACAGCCTTAATTACCAATACAAGGCAAATGGAGTTCCTGATACAGGACTTAGAAAAGGTTTAGGAAATGACTACATCGTATCTCCTTACTCAAGCTATCTTGCTTTGCAGCTTGAAACCCAGCCTGCATTTTCAAACTTAAAAAAGTTAAAAAAATACGGCACTTATGGAATTTATGGGCATTATGAGGCAATAGATTTCACAAATGACAGAAAAAACGGAATGATAATAAAAAGCTATATGGCACATCACGTGGGAATGAGCATACTTGCAATTTCAAATACCCTTTGCAATGGAATAATGCAAAAAAGATTCATGCGTGACAACCATATGAACAGTGCGCTTGAACTGCTTGAAGAAAAAGTAATCAGCGGTTCAGTAATTTACAATGATTTTCAAGAAAAAAACAATTTTGTTCCGCTTAAAGAAAAGACCGACATGAACGACTATTTCGATGTATTTGATGTTTCACAGCCAAAAGCAAAGCTGTTGTCCAACGGCGAATATTCGGTTGCCGCAACGGACCTTGGCGCAACAATTTCCATTTATCAGGGCAGAGATATTTATGTGCGCACGCTCGACCTTGCAAGGCGGCCACAAGGCTGTTATTTTGCCTTGCTTTGCAGAGATGAAATCTCATACTTCTCATTTCTTCCCGCATACTGTCAAAAATCTGAGCAAAGTGTAGAGTTCCTTGAAAATGAAGTAAATTATTACAGCAATACTAAAATTCTTGAAAGCGGCATGAGAATCGTGCTTCATAAAAACCTTCCTTGCGAATTCAGACAATTTGCGGTAAAAAATACTTCTTCCGCATCCCAAACGGTATCTTTGCTCTGCTATATTGAGCCGGCTCTTATGAAACTGTGTGACTACAATGCACATCCGGCATTTGCAAAGCTGTTTTTTAAAATTGAATATGACGAGTCAAATTCGGTTGTATACATTACAAGAAAAAGCCGCAACGACAGCAATGAAATTCACTGTGCAATAGGCTTTTTGCAGCCGGAAAGTTTTATTTGCAATTTTTCAAGGGAAGAAGTACTGCCCTACCCTCTTGAAGGTTCTCGTATTTTTGAAAATGCAAGGCTTATTGAAAACAATGCATGCCATATTCCTGACCCTTGTGTTTTTATAAAAAAAGAAATAGTACTTTCGCCAAAAGAACAAAAAAGCTGCACGCTCTTTATTTGCTCGGCACTCACACGCGACGAACTTTACAAAAACATTGCCGAAATACGCGAGGAAAAGCTTGTAACGGCAAACGACATCCCTTCCCCGCTCAAAGCATCATCAATTGAAGGCAGAATCGCAGCACTGATACTCCCTCAAATACTTTTTAAAAGACGTGATTGTGCTGAAAATGATGAGGCCATCGCCAAAAATGTACTTTCAATAAACAACCTTTGGGAATTTGCCGTTTCAGGAGATTTGCCGATTGTGGTTGTGGAAATTTTTTCACAAAGCGATGATGAAAGAATTTCAAGCTATATAAAAACACACAAGGCCTTAAAGCTGTGCGGCATAAACTTTGACTTGGTATTTCTTTACGAAGAACGCGCTGATTATGACGCTCCGGTCAAAAATATGCTCGTTGCGCATATAAGAAAAAACCATTCCGATTCCTGCATAGGTACCTTTGGAGGAATCCACCTGATAAACCTATTTGAAAAAACGCCGGAAATAAAAAGGCTTTTCCTTGCAGTGGCTGTTCATATTGCACCTAAAACAATGGTAAGAATGGGCACTCCGGCAATAAAATTTTCTCCTGTAAAAATAAATGACGTAAAACCATTTGAAAGCATGGAATCAGAATGGAATTTAAGCGAAGAAAAAGCCGAAATATCGTCACTTCCGCAGGTACCTTGGTGTCATGTGCTGGCAAATCCCGTTTTTGGCACCCTGCTTTCAAGCTGCTCCCTTGGATTTACCTATGCCATAAATTCAAGGGAAAACAAGCTTACTCCATGGACAAATGACATAAAAAGCGACAACCGCGGAGAACTTTTGCTGCTTGAAGCGGACGGCAAATTCTTTGACCTTGTTTTAAATTCAAAAGCCGAATTTTATACTGACAAAGCCGTTTATAAAGGCTGCACGGAACATTTTACAAGCATTGTTTCAGTTTCCATTTCACAAAAGGGCTGCTGCAAAAAAATAAGTCTTGAACTTGAATGGCTCTCAAAAGAAAGCAACTGCCGCATAGCCTTTTATACCGAACCTGTACTCTCTGTGTCAAGGGACAACTCACGCTTGATTATTTTTGACTTATACAAAGATTCCCTTACCGCAAAAAATATGGCAAGAAACGACATCGAGGGGTATATGGCTCTTTCTTGCAGCGAAGATTTTATTCCGATAACAGACAGGCAGGCGTTTTTATGCGGGAAGCTTGACGAAAAATCACTTTCTTCTCAAAACAATCCCTGTGCTGCGATTGTATGCAAAAAAAGGCTTTCTAAAAAAAGCAAAATCAAAATAGATTTCTTTTTGTCATTTGGAAAAACAAAGGATTCCGCGGTTATGATGCCAAAGTTCTTCAAAGAAGGCTCATATGAGCTTTTGAATGTATTTAAAATAAATACTCCTGACGACGAGCTCAACAAATTCTTTAACACTTGGCTTTTCCATCAAACCGTTGCCGGAAGAATTTTTGCAAAGACAGGATTTTACCAAAATTCCGGAGCATGGGGTTTCAGAGACCAATTGCAGGACAGCTGCGCCGCGCTTTTACAAAATCCTCAAATAACAAAATGTCAAATTTTCAGAGCATGCTCAGCACAATTTCCGGAAGGCGATGTGCTGCACTGGTGGCATGCACTGCCTAAAAAAACAATACGCGGAGTGAGGACAAGGTATTCCGATGACTTGCTTTGGCTGCCATATACTCTATGCGAATATATTGAAAAAACCGGCGACAAAAGCATACTCGGCAAAAGCATTGCTTATTGCGAAGGGCCGCTGCTTTCCGAAGAACAGCATGAAAATTATATCAATGTTCAAAAAAGTCCACTATCCGAAAGCGTATACAACCACTGCATAAGGGCAATAGAACATTCGCTTTCTCTTATCGGCGAACATGGACTTATGCTCATTGGAGGCGGTGACTGGAATGACGGCTACAACAAAGTTGGCATCGGCGGCAAGGGAGAAAGCGTATGGCTTTCGGAGTTTATGTCGATAGTTTTACAAAAATTCTCCAAAATTTGCCTTATTGCAGGAGAAAATGAACGTGCGCAAAGATATATTCAAATTTCAGAAGAACTTAAGCAGAATATTGAAACTCATTGTTGGGACGGTGAATGGTATTTGCGTGCATTTTTTGATGACAAAAGGCCCATGGGCTCGCACTCGAATACTGAATGCAGGATAGATTCGCTTTCACAGAGCTTTGCCGCAATATGCGGGCTTGAAAATTTTCAGCGCAATGCCGTTGCCCTTGACAGTGCATATGCTTATCTTTTCGACCAAAAAAACGGCATAATAAAGCTCTTTGATCCGCCTTTTGGCGGAGAGGATACTTCCCCCGGATATGTCGCGGCTTATCCTCCCGGAATAAGAGAAAACGGAGGTCAATACACACATGGTGCTGTATGGCTTTGCATTGCATTTTTGCAAAATGGCAATGCACAAAAAGGATATGAGCTTATAAAAGCTCTACTGCCCTCCGGAAAATACAAAGAAAAAGGAATCGGCGGACCTTACAAAAATGAGCCATACTATATTTCTGCGGATATATATACAAATCCGCAATGCTATGGGCATGGCGGCTGGAGTATTTACACAGGCGCCGCAGCATGGCTTTACAGGGCAATTTTAGAATGGCTGCTTGGAGTTAAAATAAACGGCGACTTTTCAATAAAGCCTTGTATCCCATTAGAGTGGGAGGGCTTTTCAATGGAAATAAGCTATAAAAATACAGCCATCTCCCTTGAAGTTCAAAGAGGAGATGACTGCAGAATTTATGATAACGGAATTTTATGCGAAAGTTTCCCGGCTGACGGAAAAAAACACAAGATTAAAATTGTAATTCCTAAAAATCAGTAGCAAACACGGTTCAATATGCCGTTCATATAGGCTATTGCAACACCGAAATTGCTCATTGGTATTCCCATTCTTTCAAATTTATTTTGCTTTGCAAGCATGGAGCGGCGGTTGACCATACATCCGCCGCAGTGTATTGCAAGCTTTACATCCGAAATATCATCCGGCAAAGTTTGACCGGAAACAGTCACGATTTCAAGTTTTTTTCCAGTATATTTCTTTAAAAGGTTAGGCAGTTTTATCCTTGCTATATCGCCTTCAAGCGGATGATGGGAACAGCTTTCAAGAATCATTACCTTATCGCCGTCGCAGAGCTTGTCAATTTGCTTTGCGCCTTCCACAAGGCGCTTTATATCCGCTTTGTTTTTTGCCATAAGCATTGAAAAAGAAGTAAGCCTTACTTCTTTAGGGATTATCTCTGAAACTTCCTTGTAAATCTGTGAATCCGTAATAACAAGCGACGGAAGTGAGGAAAGTGAATCAAGTGCCGCTTTTATGTTTTGGGTGGTAACAGTCATAACAAGGCATTCATTATCAAGCAAATCCCTTAAAATTTGAACCTGTGGAAGGATAAGCCTGCCTTTGGGAGCTTGTATATCCTGAGGAGCAACAAGCAAAACTACATCGCCTTTTTTTACAAGGTCTGAAGTAAGCGGCGGTTCATCCACATTATCCTTTAAAAGGCCTACAAGCATTTCTTTTACTGCGGCAATGGAATTTTTATCAGATAAATCCGCTTCCAGCGCCGGAGCTTCAAAAATGTTCAAATCAAGCCCCGAGGCTTTCCCGTTTATCTTATTCACAACAACAATATACGGGATTTTTGCTTTTTTTATTGTTTTAACATATTCATCAATCTTTTCCGCATCAGTATTTTCAGAGCTTATGACAAGCACTGCCGCATCGCAGGCCTCAAGCTGCGCTATGGTCTTTTTTATCCTGAGTCCGCCAAGTTCGCTTGTATCATCAAGCCCGGCAGTATCAATAAATACAACCGGTCCCAGCGGCAAAAGCTCCATAGGTTTAAAAACAGGGTCTGTGGTAGTTCCAGCAACAGGCGAAACAAGGGCTATATCCTGTCCCGATATCGCATTTATAAAAGTAGATTTGCCTGCGTTTGTAGCTCCAAAAACACCAATATGAATTCGCATCGCCTTAGGAGTTTGATTAATTTCCGATACCATAGAATCCTCCTTTAAAACCTTAAATCCCTTTGTCCTTGTTTTATAAGACCAAGATATTCCTCAGCCTTTTGTCTTGCCTTGGGATTTTTAATATTATTCATCTGTTCGTCAACAACTTTAAAAGCAAGTTCTGAAAATTCGCTGTCGCCGTAATCTATTGCATACTCTGACAATGTTAAAAGAGCATTCGGCAAGCAGCAATTTGAAATATTTCCTGTTTTGGCAAGCGACATAAACCTGTCGCCAGTCCTACCCTCACGATAGCAAGCCGTACAAAAGCTTGGAATATAGCCAAGTCTTAAAAGCCATTTCATGACTTCATCAAGGGTCCTTGTATCGCTTACTTCAAATTGCGCCGAATTTTCATCTTCGCTTTCTGCTTCACAATACCCGCCGACACTTGTCTTTGAGCCTCCGCTGATTTGAGAAACTCCCAAAGAAAGCACCTTTTCCCTTGTTTTTTGGGATTCTCTTGTGGAAATTATAATTCCTGTATATGGAACGGCAATCCTTAAAACGGCAACTATTTTTTCAAAAATTTCATCGGAAATTGCATTTGAAAAAGTATTAACATCAACATCATCGGCAGGGCGTATCCTTGGAACGCTTATAGTATGAGGTCCCACGCCTTTCGCAGCTTCAAGATGTTCGGCGTGCATTAAAAGTCCCACAAAATCATATCTATAAAGGTTAAGCCCAAATAAAACTCCAAGGCCGACATCATCTATACTACCGTCCATAGCCCTATCCATTGCTTCTGTATGATAAACATAATCATGTTTTGGTCCGGTCGGATGAAGCTGCTCATAAGCTTTTTTATTATAAGTTTCCTGAAAAAGTATATAAGTTCCTATACCGGCCTCTTTAAGCTTTTTATAATTTTCAACTGTAGTTGCGGCAATATTTACATTTACTCGTCTTATTGCACCGTTTTTATGCTTTATGCTGTAAATGGTCTTTATACTTTCAAGTATATATTCTATCGGATTATTTACCGGGTCTTCTCCTGCTTCAAGTGCAAGGCGCTTATGCCCCATATCTTGAAGCGCAGTTACTTCCTTTACTATGTCCTCCTGCGAAAGCTTTTTGCGGGCAATATGCTTGTTTTTATGGTGATAAGGGCAATAAACACAGCCGTTTACGCAATAATTTGAAAGATAAAGCGGTGCAAACAATACTATCCTGTTTCCATAAATCTTTTCTTTTATATCCTTGGCAAGACTAAATATTTTTTCATTTTCCTCGGGGATATCACATTCAAGCAACACCGCCGCCTCTCTATGTGAAAGCCCTTTGGCATCCTTTGCGCGCTCTATGAGCTTTGAAATCAATTCCCTATTGCTTTTATTCTTCTTGGCATACTCAATAGTTTCAAGAATTTCTTCATCCGAAATAAATTCCTCTGCTTTTGAGGAAAATTTGTCATACATTTTACCTTACTCCCTTAACCTTTTGATATTGCGGCTTTAACCGAAACACCCTTTATCTTTCCCAGTTTTCCGGTAAGAGCGCTTATTTTATCGGTTGGAGCATCAACTATTATAGAAATTACGGCACAATTTCTTTCACGATAAGGCAATCCCATTCTTCCGACTATAACGTCGCTGTAATCGTGCAGAATTGAATTTACCTCTTCCGCAAGGCCGTTGCCTTCAAGGACAATTCCTACAACGGCTATCCTTTTGTCCACAAAAACACCTCCCTCATGCAACAAAAAAGCGCCTTTTTGAGCAAAAAGGCGCACTTACAGCTATAATAACCCTTATAGATGCCGCTCCAATTGCTCGGAACAATTCCTTGCAACCCGATAAACATTTTTTGTTAAAGCACAATCAACAGCAGAATAAAATCCTGTTGTTCATTTGAATTTATTATATCAATTCCAAAATAAAAAGTCAATATTAAATGTAGCAACAAAAAATATGCATCCAAATATTTAAAATTTGTTTCTTCACTTCTAATTATTTGCCACACTCGTCATGATGCTGATGTTCATGGCAAACAGAACCTGTGGATTTTAATGAGCCACTTAAATAGTTATTTGCCGCAGCTTCAGCATCACCGGAAGCACCTGTTATTACTTCAATGCCTTTTTCATTAAAAATCTCAACTGCCCCACTTCCCATGTCGCCTGAAATAATCACATTAACTCCCATATCATTTAAAAAGTTAGGCAAAAATCCCGGCTTATGTCCCGGATTTGGAACAGATATGCTTTTAATTATCTTTCCGTTTTCAGCATCAAAAATATTAAAATTTTCACAATGCCCAAAATGCTCTGTTACCATTTTCCCTTCGCTTGCTACTGCAATTTTAATCATGTTTTTCATCCTCCATTTTTTTATTTGAAATGTATTCATCAAGTATCTTTGCTGCCATCTCTACAAGTTCTGCACAAGGACGCTTTTTATAATAACTTTCAGTTCTGGCCTCCGGCACGGGATTATCATTTTTTACCGAAAGGCCTAAAAGTTCTCTGCATATAATTGAACCATTTTCTTTTTCAAACTGCTTTGCTAAATCCTGAATAAGTTTATAATGTTCTGCTTTTGCCTTTGTGTCAAGCGGATCTGTATAACCGTATTTCATACCCACCACCATAAACATTCCGCTGACCGCTCCACATACTTCCCTCAATCTGCCCATACCACCGCCGAAAGATGAGGATATTTTTAACGCAGTATCAATATCAAGTCCGGTTTCATCGCAAAATGCAGCAAAAACTGCTTGGGAGCAATTATAGCCTTTTTTAAACAATTCTTTTGCCAAATCCGAATGTATGCTCAATTATTATCTTCCTCAATTCTTTTTAATATTTTCTAAAAGCAAATTTGCTTTAACATCAAATTCATTTATATACAATAGCCTTACTATTCCGCACGGTTTATGACATATGCCATTTATGTTTATATTATACCCCTATTTCCGGCATATGTCAATAATTATTTTGCTTTTATTCTTATAACAGAATAAATTTTGTAGAAATTCATTTTACTGTCGGCAAAGTTTACAGTAAAATTGCATCTTCTTTTATTGACATTTTTTTCAGGTAGGGGTATAATGTTCCTGAAAGGTGCTGATTTTATGAACAAGAAGAAAATAATTTTAAGCCTTTTTGCAGGAATTTTTGTATTGTCGCTTGGCGCAAACGCTTATTTAGGAGTAAATGTTTATAATTCTACAAAGGAAATTTCCAAAAAAGAAGATGAAATAAAGAACATAAATAAAGAACTTGAAGACCTCAAAAATAAGTATGATGAAAATTTAAAAACAATAGATGATTTGCAGAAAAAATATGCCGAAAGCCTTAAGGCCAAAGCAGAACAAAGTGCTGCGAAAAAGGTCGAAAGTTCAACTTCCACATCTTCCACAACAATTGCCGGAGATGCAAGCGGAATGAGTGCAGAGGACAAAGAAGCACTTGTTATGGGCGGAATTATTGATGAAAACGGCACATTCCTTGATTCATCGCTCTATTTCGACTTTAAAGATGAACTTGAAAAAATGGGATACAAGTTCACAGGTGAAGTGCCTTCCACTCCGCCGAGCAAGTCAACAGATTCTTCCGGTTCAACTTCATCCTCAAATGGCAGTTCTTCTAACAACAGCACTTCCGGCGGTCATGACGATGGCAACGGTAATTGGGTTGGCGGTATTTATGCGCCAGTCACTCCGGAACAAGTTGCAGAAGCAGATAAAAAAATGCTTGAAATGTACGGTCATGTAGGGAGCACGGATGGGGGAAAAATAGGAGACCCACTTCCAGATTGGACTCCGGAAGAAGAAGAATATTATAGCCGTGGTGGAAATTGCGGATACCACTAATAGTTGGATGGTGAAAATAAGTTTTTTTAATGCTGTTTATATTAAAAAAGGAGCTGTTTAGAATGGAATGGGCAAGGCTTTATGGTGTAGACAAGCAGCCAAATGAAATACAGATTGCAGAATACAT
>JAJUHO010000179.1 GCA_029267825.1 Oscillospiraceae bacterium | reverse complement strand
TTGCCGGACAAACGGTTTTGAAGTTTGTCCGGCAAATTTTATTTTCCAAGCTCAATCATTGCGTTGATGCATTTTGATGCTTTTTGGATTGTCTGTTCGTCCATTTGAATTTCAAGTCCGCCTTCACCTTTAAGGGCATTTAGAACATCCGGCAGCGACGTAAGTTTCATATTAGGGCAGAGGAGCTTTTTTGAGAGCGCATAAAAACGTTTTTCGGGACAAGCATAAGCAAGATGCTCGGCAATGCTTATTTCTGTTCCTATAATAAATTCTTTTGCGTCTGATTTCTTTGCAAAATTCATTATTTCGGAAGTTGAGCCTATAAAATCAGCTTTTTCAAGTACTGAAGGCACACATTCCGGATGGACAAGCACAAGTGCATTAGGGTGTATGGCCTTGGCCTCGTCCACTTCGGAAGGGTTTACAGCTGCGTGTATAGGGCATCCGCCTTGCAAAAGCTTTATATTTTTTTCAGGAAGATTTTTTGCCACCCAAGCTCCAAGATTGCAGTCAGGTAAAAAAAGGATGTTGTTGTTTGGGATATTTTTGCATATTTTAACTGCTGATGATGAGGTTACGCAGACGTCGCATACAGTTTTAAGCGCAGCCGTTGTGTTTATATATGCAACGACAGTATATTCGGGATTTTGCTTTTTAAAATATTCTACAAATTCCGGTTCTATTTGTTCTGCCATAGGACATCCTGCCTGAGGGTGGGCGAGGATTACTTTTTTATGCGGTGAGAGAATTTTAACCGTTTCCGCCATAAAATGAACGCCGCACATTATGCAAACAGGATTTTCATCTTTTTGCGCCATTACGCTTAACTGAAAAGAATCTCCTACAAAATCGGCAATTTCAGTGATTTCCTCAGCCTGATAGCTGTGGGCAAGGATAGTTACTTTTTTTTCTTTTTTAAGTCTTATTATTTCGTTTTGAATGTCCGAAATCATATAAATTCTCCTTAAATCCTCTAATTTATAATTATTATAATCATTTCTGAGGAAATATCAAATAAAATCCTATTAAATCAATATGAATATACTACTGCGTTTTTTCAGTTTCTTTTTTATCCATATATTCTTTTGTGCCGATAGGAAGATTTTTAGTTTTAAGACGGTTTTCAATAAGCTGTTTTGCAAGGGTATAAATTACCGCAAATACCGGAACGCAAAGCAGCATTCCTATAAATCCGAAAAGTCCCCCGCCTATAAAGATTGCAAACAAAACCCAAAATGATGGCAATCCGGTAGAATCTCCGAGGATTTTCGGGCCGAGTATGTTGCCGTCAAACTGCTGCAAAATTATTATAAACACCACGAAGGCGACAAATTTATCCGGATTTACGAGCAATATCAGCAAAGCGCTTGGGATTGCACCAATGAACGGCCCGAAAAAAGGAATCATGTTTGTAATGCCAACTATAACGCTTATTAAAACGGTAAGAGGCATTCCCATGAGAGTCATAGCAATAAAGCAAAGCACGCCTATAATGAATGAATCAAGCACTTTTCCGGAGATAAACCCTATAAATGTTGTATTTGCTTTTGTTGCTACATATAAAACGTGAGAACAGGCCTTTTGCGGCAAAAGCGCATACATTATCTTTTTTGCCTGTGCTATGAAGATTTCTTTGCTCGCAAGAAGATAAATCATTACGATAAAGCCGAGCAAAAAGTCCTTAACTCCAACGGCGAAATTAAGTATTCCAAGTGTCAGATTGCTGACAAAACTTTGAAGTTGAGGTTGAAATTTATTTACCGCATCTGTGATATAGGTTTGAAAATCCTTAAATTGATTGTTTACAAAATCCATTATCATGGGATTGTTTTCAAGCAAATCATCAAACCATTTTTGTACGTTTTCAAAATAAACCGGCATATTGCTGGCTATGTTGGAGATGTTTACGATTATTTGCGGAATAAGGACTGCGGTTATTGATATTATCACAAGCAGTGTAAGTATTGAAGTAACTGCTATGCTAAGGTATCTGTTAAGCTTTTTGTGAGGTTTTTTCTTGTCAAACGCCTTAACGAACAAGCGCTCAAAGAACATCATTATAGGATTTAAAAGATATGCTATTGCCACACCCCAAATTATAGGGTTTAGTATGTGCAAAAAATTTTTTACAATGCCTGCAAGTGCCGAAAAGCGGAAAATAATTATAACCAACAAAAGGCATACGGCAAATGTCGCAATGGCATATGCCGCAATAGTATTATATTTTTTGTCATTAAAAATTTTCATAACCATTAATCTTTCCTTCATTTTTATGAAAATATCTTACCATAATTCTTGACAAAAAATATAGGTATAAAATATTAAAAATGAATTTTTTGTTTTTCGTCAAAATCCACAGAAACAGCGCCCATTCCGAGTGATGTTTTAATGCCTATTCCGCAATACGGTGCAAAGCACATAAGAATCTTGTAAAGTTCTGCAATTGGCGGCGAAAATCTGTTGCTAAACCTAAGTTCGCCGCAAAAAGCGGGTATTTTTACTCCTTTAAGTTCGTAATAGCTGCTTTTTAAGGAGTACCCGGCTATTTTTGTTCCTAAAATCAAAGCTTTTTCGGCATCTTCGTCAGTCATGGAATACTTTTTGGAATAGCTGTTCCAGCGGCGTATAAGACACTTTAATATATGCTCTTCCGACGGGAAGAGCATATATTTTTTGTCGCTTTTAAAAGAGGCGGGAGTTAAAATTGACATACTCAATTTTGCTGCCGAAGCAATTTTTTCTGCACGTTCAAAGAAAAAATCTTCCGAATTTATGATAGAAGCTGATATTTCTTTTGCCCCAAAAACATCACCGCTGTTTTTGAGGATATAGGTATTTTTTTGCTCAATTGCCTTTGAGACATTTTCAATTGCATATTCGCCAAGAAGATTGATTACCCAAATAAGTTTGTTTTTTCCTGACGGAAGTATGTATTGGTTTATAGGTGTAATTGAATTTTCGTGTAAACTGTCGCAAAAATTGCTGTCAAGGTTTTCCAAAAGCATTCCGTAAAAGCAGTATCCGGAAAGACG
>JAJUHO010000220.1 GCA_029267825.1 Oscillospiraceae bacterium | reverse complement strand
GATGTTTGTTTTGCATTTTCAATCCGGTTGTCAAGGCACTGGTAGAAATTGCTTATCATTTGTTCGGTAACTTCCGTCATTCCGGACATTGCAGTACGGGTTTGCTCAAAATTGCCTTTTTTAGCAACTTCAAAAACTTTAAGAGCTCCTGTTTTAAAAGTATTATTGTAAAGGCTTTGGGATTCCTTAAAAAGCGCAAGGCTCGATGCGCCGGTTATTGTTGGCTCATATTCCTTGATTGCCGCAGTGACTTCTGCGTCAAGTTCGTTGAATTTGGAAAGCGCCGCCTCTACTTTTTTGCTGTCATCGGCATAAATCACCGCACCTCTAAGCTGAACCCTCATATCGGTTATTGAGTTTATTATTTTTGTCATTGTTGCAAGGGGCTTTGTCTGAATTTCGTAAAGTTTTTTCATTGACTGGTGCATTTGCCACATTCCGAAGATTCCGACTAAACCTATAACAGTTGAGATTACTGAAACAATAAAGAAACCGGTAAGAAGTTTTTTGGAAATTTTCATGTTCTTCATAACAAAACCTCCTGTTTTTTTGTAGTTTTTTAAAAAAGCTAAAGGGCGGGTTTAACCTTTGCCATAATTTTATCATTTTTCTATACAATTCGTCAAGTACTTTTTGTAGAAAATTTACTATATTTATTAATTTTTATATCTAGTTTTACAAAAGTATGCTGAATTTTATTATAATATCTTTTATTAAGAAATAAAAAATACATAAAATAAAAGCAAAATAAATACGGCCCGGATTTTAACCAGACCGTACAAAAATTATTAAATTATATGCAATATGATGCGGCTGATAAAAATGCAAGCGCAAGGCCTTGGCCCCAGCCTTGAGTCCATGTTTTGGGAACGCTGCGATAATCCTCGCGTGTTTTCATTACCGCAGTTCCCGCCGAAACGTTGAGCACCCTGCCGTCGTCGGCGATGTTTGCAATCACGCCTTCAAGCGCTTTTTGGGCGTATTTTGTATGCAGGATGTTTTCGTTTAAAATCATTGCGGCGCCAATTCCGGCAGAAGCGGAAACTTCCTCATATGAATCCGGGTCGTCAAGAATTGTTCTCCAAAGTCCGTTTTCAGTTTGTAAAAGCTTTATTGCCGAAAGCTGGTCGCGCAGGGAAGAATCAATTTCCATAAAAAGGGGATAGAGGTAGTTTATTATATGCTTTGCCTGTGACATGGTATATGCCGCCCATGCGTTTGCACGCGCCCAGTAAAAGCCTGACATATTGTCCTTTGTAAGGTTGTTGTAGCCGTGGTAGAAAAGTCCGCTGGATTTGTTTTGCAGATACTGTATATGCCAGTAGAATTGATTTAGAGCATCGGCAATTATATCCTCATCGCCAAGCTTTTTGCCCATTCTTAACATAAAGTATGCCGCCATGAAAAGAGTGTCCGCCCATGCCTGCTCCGGAAAATCGTTGTTGACCGAAACGGTATGCTGAAGCACATTGTCGCCAAAGCGGAGAGCCTTTGTCCTTAAATAATCCAACTTGTCAAGGGCGATTTTCCAGTATTTTTCGTCGCCTGTAACTTCATAAAGGGTTATCATGGTATGCCCCATGGCGCAAGTGTTTACCGTAAATGGCGGTATTCCAAGCTCGATGTATTCATCCACCCATTCGGCAAGCATGTCTATGTATTCCTTTTTGCCGGTTGCCTCATATGCCCTGCATATGCCGTAAAAGGCTACTCCGCAGGGCCATTCCCAGGTAAGGTCCATGGACATGGTGCGCTTTACAACTTTGTCAATGATTTCAAAAAGTTTGTC
>JAJUHO010000076.1 GCA_029267825.1 Oscillospiraceae bacterium | reverse complement strand
TGTGTGCGATTGATTTGAAATTAGGCTAAATATCACTTAAAATTTATTTCCAAAATTTATAGCAAGCTTTGCATAAAAATCTTCCAATGTAAAACGCGAGTCAAGAGTATGGTATACCCTTATGGGGCGGTTATTTTGACCGTGAATGTAATACATTTCCTTTGAAAACATGGGAGCCGGAATCCAGTCATAATTTCCACGATTATTTTCTTCCAAAAGCACGGTTACGGTACCCTGATCTCCAAGCCCCCAGCTTTCCCCATGCGGCCAAGGCACATAAAAATCCATCTTGCTGTTGAATTCAACTATTTGCTCAAACAAATACTTGCCTATTGCTCCGCATGGTGCAACACGATACTGAAGCTCCGCAAGAGAAACCTCCATTTGTTTGTAAACATTTTCCGGTATCTGCCAAAGCGGCATATCAGAGGCAAAAACCACGTTTGCGGCGGAAATATCCTGAAACAGGTTAAATTCAAATCCGCCGCTTGGGTACCTCCCCCCGCCTATCCAAACGGCGGTCATCCTTTGGCAGATTTCCGGCTTTTTAAGTATTGCACTTGCAAGGTCTGTAAGGCAGCCTTGAAAAACTGCATAAAGCGGCGCCGGGTCATCACGCATTGCCTCCTCTATAATGAAATCCGCACCCTCGGACTGCACGGGTGTTTTTTCGTCCGGCATCGGAATTTCGCTGCCTTTTAATACATTGTATTGTCCATTAAGCCCCATTAAATCTAAAACCCTGATTATTTCGTCATAGCTTGCCTGCATGGTTTCCCTTTCGCCGTAAATGCTGTGGTTTGCCTCAAAATGCCCGGCTATTATCCCTTTTACCATGAACTGAGGCGTCATAAGATGATGTGCCAATGCAAACTGGTCGTCAGCCTCATTTTTGCAATCGGTGTGGATTATCACCCTGATTTTTTTGTTTTCCGGAACCTTGTATTTATACTCAAACATAAAAATACCTCCTTTGTTTTAAACTCAATATACCAAAATCCCCCCTGCTTTTCAATAAAAATTATAAAAAACGTCTTAAAATTTGCATAATAAAGTCTATTTTTTTCAAGCAATTTTCAAAAACAAATGCTACAATTATAATAACAAAAACAAAGCGGGGATTTTATTTATGAAATGGATAGCTACAACCGAAAATTCAAAATGGCAGGAAAAAATGATTGATTCCAAAGCCGCTCCATGCACAGACAAAATAATCCTTACGGGAAAGGAATTTCAAAAAATAAGGGGATTCGGCGGATGCTTCAACGAGCTTGGCAGAACAGCTCTTTTAAAAGCTGATGAAAGCGAAAGAAAGAAGGCTATCAAGGAGCTTTTTGACCAAGATGATGGATGCAAATTCAATCTCTGCCGTGTACCGATAGGAGCCAGCGATTATGCGCTTGACTGGTACAGCCTTAACGAGCACGACGGAGATTTGGAAATGAAGCATTTCAGCATTGAAAGAGACAAGCTTTATCTGCTGCCTTACATAAAAGAAGCAATGGAATTTTGCCCGGATTTAAAGCTTTTTGCCTCACCTTGGAGCCCACCGTCATGGATGAAAAATCCAAAAGTCTACAATTACGGCAGGATAAGAATGGAAAATCCCATACTTTCCGCATATGCGCTTTACTTTAAAAAATTTGTTGAAGCTTATAGGGAACAAGGTGTAAACGTTTTGCAAATACATGTGCAAAACGAGGTTTTTGCCGACCAAAAATTCCCCTCATGCCTTTGGAGTTCAGAACAGCTTAAAATCTTCATAAGGGATTATCTGGGACCGCTTTTTGAAAAGTCGGGCATGGATACAGAAATTTGGCTTGGAACCCTTAACGGGCCGGAAGATATGTCATTCGGCTTTTCAGGAATTAGCCTTGAAAATTACCACAGGTTTATAGACAACATCCTTTTTGATGAAAAAGCAAGAAAATATATTTCCGGAATTGGCTATCAATGGGCCGGCAGAGGCGCAATTGCAAGAACCTATGAAAGCTGGCCGGAAATTCAGTTGATGCAGACAGAAAACGAATGCGGAGACGGCAGAAATTCATGGGAATATGCCGAATATGTATTCGGGCTTGCAAGGCATTACCTCAAAAACGGCGCAAATGCATATATCTACTGGAACATGGCGCTTGAACCGGGCGGAGAAAGCACTTGGGGCTGGAAGCAAAATTCCATGCTGACCATTATCCCGGACAGCGGCAAAATTATCTACAACCCGGAATTTTATGCAATGAAGCATTATTCGCATTTTATCATGCCTGGAGCTGTAAGACTGGAAACTATCGGACATTGCAGCAGCATGGGATGCGCTTTTAAAAATCCAAATGGTGAAATTGTCCTTGTAATTCAAAATGCTCTTGATTATGACAAAGCCTTTACCTTTGAAGGAGAAGGAAAAACATTTACCGCTGTTCTGGAAAAAAACTCATTCAATACTTTTGTATTTTAACATGAAAGGATGAAAATAAATGAACGTAAAAGAACTTGTTGCGCAAATGACGCTTGAAGAAAAGGCTGGAATGTGCTCAGGTGCTGATTTTTGGCATTTAAAAGGAGTGGAGAGGCTTGGAATCCCATCCGTAATGGTAACAGACGGCCCGCACGGGCTTAGAAAGCAAGACCAATCCGGCGACCATTTAGGAATAAACGACAGCGTAAAGGCGGTCTGCTTTCCTACGGCATCCGCTTTGGCCTGCTCGTTTGACAGAGACTTGCTTTTTGAGCTTGGAAAAGCGCTTGGAGAAGAATGTCAGGCTGAAGATGTTTCGGTAATACTCGGCCCGGGAGCAAATATCAAGCGTTCGCCATTATGCGGAAGAAATTTTGAATATTTCTCAGAAGACCCATATCTTTCCTCAGAAATGGCGGCAAGCCACATAAGCGGCGTTCAAAGCCAAAATGTCGGCACAAGCCTTAAGCATTTCGCCGCAAACAACCAAGAATACCGCAGAATGACTTCAAGCTCGGAGGTAGACGAAAGAACTCTTAGGGAAATCTACCTTGCAAGCTTTGAAGGGGCTGTAAAAAAAGGCCGTCCGTGGACGGTAATGTGCTCATATAACAAAATCAATGGTGTTTACTCCTCGGAAAATTATAAACTGCTGACTGAAATTCTTCGCAACGAATGGGGCTTTGACGGATATGTGGTAAGCGACTGGGGCGCCGTAAACGACAGGGTTGAGGGGCTTAAAGCCGGTCTTGACCTTGAAATGCCCTCCAGCGGAGGCGTAAACGATGAACTTATCGTAAAAGCGGTCAAGGATGGCAGGCTTGATGAAAAAGTCCTCGACAGAGCGGTTGAAAGAATACTTACGATTATCTTTAAGTACGTTGAAAATAAAAAGAACATAAGCAGTTATGACAAAAAAGCTCATCATGAGCTTGCAAGAAAAATCTCCTCAGAGTGCATGGTACTGCTTAAAAATGACGGGATACTTCCGCTAAAAAAAGGCGCTAAAATTGCCTTTATCGGAAAATTTGCCGCAAGTCCGCGCTATCAAGGCGGCGGAAGCTCGCATATAAACTCATTTATGGTTTCAAACGCGCTTGAAGCGGCAAACGGAATTGCAAAAATTTCCTATGCAAAGGGATACGAAACAAATGAAGACGTTATAGACGAAAATTTAATTAAAGAAGCTGTAAATACGGCAAAAAATGCCGAGGTTGCAGTGATTTTTGCGGGACTTCCCGATAAATTCGAGTCTGAGGGCTACGACAGAGAGCATATGTCCATGCCAAACTGCCAGAACAAGCTTATTGAAGAAATCTGCAAGGTTCAGCCAAACACAGTAATAGTTCTTCACAATGGTTCTCCGGTTGAAATGCCTTGGATTGACAAAGTTAAAGCCGTGCTTGAAGTTTATCTTGGCGGGCAGGCTGTCGGAGAAGCAACGGTCGATGTGCTTTTTGGCGACAAAAATCCATGCGGAAAGCTTGCCGAAAGTTTTCCAAAGCGTCTTGAAGACAACCCGTCATATCTTTTCTTCAAGGGCGAAAAAGACAAGGTCGAATACCGCGAAGGCGTTTTTGTGGGATACCGTTATTACGACAAAAAGAAAATAGACGTCCTTTTCCCGTTCGGACATGGGCTTAGCTATACGACATTTGAATATTCGGATTTAAAGCTTGATAAGAAAGAAATGCTTGACAGCGAAACTTTAAGCGTTTCGGTTAAAGTGAAAAATACCGGAAAAACTGCCGGAAAGGAAATCGTTCAGCTTTATGTAAAAAATGCAAAGGGAATTGCAATTCGCCCAGAAAAAGAGCTTAAAGGCTTTAAAAAGATAGAGCTTGCTCCCGGAGAAGAAAAAACTGTAAGCTTTGTACTTGACAAGCGTGCATTTGCCTATTACAACACCGATATTTCAGACTGGTATGCCCCAACTGGAACATACCAAATACTCATAGGCAAGTCTTCAAGGGATATTGTGCTCACCGGTGATGTATTGGTAAAAAGCACTGCAAAAATTCCGATAAAGCTTTCACTTACAAGCACGATTGGAGATGCCATGGAAATTCCCGAAGCAAGGCCGTTTATAGAAAAGCTGCTTTCAAAAAATGTTTTGACCGGCACAGATTCCGATAAAGATGCTCTCGGAGAAAGCACTGCCGAAATGATGGAAAAAATGATGAATGAAATGCCGCTTAGAGCTCTTGTAAGCTTTGCGGGAGGGGCGCTTTCTATTGAAGACCTTCAAAAAACCATTGACGAAATAAATCAAAAAGTAAACAAAGCATAACAAAACCCGCCTCCGGAATTCTCCGGGGCGGGTTTTGAGCTGCGTTTTTATTAAAATCAGGAAAAATCAAAACAATTTTCTTGCCGTTTCAAGAGCTCTTGCAATTACCGCATCCATATCAAGATACCTGTACTCTCCAAGGCGTCCCCCAAACACGGTTTTAGGCTCTTTTTGGCCAAGCGCAAAGTATTTTTCATAAAGCGAAATGTTTTTTGCATCCCCTATCGGATAATAAGGCTCATCGCCGGCAGTCCATTCCTTGCTGTACTCGTATGTTATTACCGTTTTTGGCTGTGTACCGAATTCAAAATGCTTATGCTCTATTATTCTGGTATAGGGAATTTCACAATCGGTATAATTTACAACGGCATTGCCTTGGAAATTAGGAATGTCTAAAATTTCAGTTTTAAATAAAAGACTGCGATATTCAAGCCCTCCAAGGCAATAGCCAAAATAAGCATCTATCGGGCCGGTATAGACAACCAAGTCAGTAAGCCCATCCCATTTTTCCTTGTTTTGAAGATAATTTTCATTAAGCAAAACCTCAATGCCATCCAGCATGCATTCAACCATTGCCGTATATCCGCCTTTGGGAATTCCCTGATAGTCGGCGGTAAAATAATTGTTGTCATAAGTAAATCTCACCGGAAGTCGGCGTATTATATCCGGCGGAAGTTCAGTACACTTTCTGCCCCACTGTTTTTCGGTATACCCTCGAATCAGCTTTTCATAAATATCCATTCCGACAAGATTAAGCGCCTGTTGTTCCAGATTTTGAGGATTTTCAACAAAACAGCTTTTTTTCTGCTGCTCTATAATCTCCATTGCCTCTTTTGGAGAAACAACGCCCCACATCTTATTAAATGTGTTCATATTGAAAGGAAGATTGTAAATCTCGCCTCGATAATTTGCAAGGGGAGTGTTGGTATAGCGGTTGAACTCGGCAAAGCGGTTTGCAAATTCCCACACCGCGGCATTATTCGTATGGAATATATGCGGACCGTACTTATGAACCTGTATCCCTTCCATTTCCTCGGTATAAGCATTGCCTGCCAAATGCGTCCGCTTTTCAAGCACAAGGCATCTTTTGCCGGCGGCTTTTGCACAATATGCAATTGTCGCACCATAAAGTCCCGCACCAACAACAAGCACATCATATTTCCCGTGCACTTAAAAAGTCCCCCTCCGTCAAAGAATCAATTAAATCCAACAAGCTTTTGAGTTATACGATAGGCAAAAACAGTTACCCTTCGTCCGGTTTTGCCCGGCAAATGGATGAAGTTGCCCATAAGACCCCTGCGCAATCTTCGATAAACCGCAGGCTTTGTTTCTTTTATTGCACGCCAAAGCATTCGCATTTTTTCAAGGTTTTCATCAGTTCCCGAACGTATAAGCAATACCGATGAAACTATTGTAATAATTTCCAGATAATTTAGCATGTATCTCCGCAGAACCTTATCTGCTATTTTTTCAGGCTTAAAGCTTTCAAGCATGAGCCTGTTTACCTTTAACTGCTGGTCAATCCGCTTTATCATTACGCTTTCGTTGACGGATTGGTCAGACCTTCCTATATAATACCTGTAAAAATCCTCGTTTAAATAATAAAGCGTTTTTACATATGGGAGGGGCACAAAGGCATAAAGGTTGTCAACATAAAAAGTATGTTCAGGAAGGCAGAGTCCGCTTTCACGAAGCATTTGCGTGCGGTATATGACCGAATGCATAAGTATATACTGTCCTTTGCGGAATCTGCCTGCCTGTTCCCACGAAAACACTTCATTTTCAGGAAGAGTCCCAACATAACGCATTGTTTTCTTGTGACGCTTGCCCTCTTTTTCGTAAACAAAATTGCTTATCAGCATATCAACTTGAATTTCTTTTTCACAAAAACCTTTTAAGGCATTAAGTATTTTTAAATATGCCTCACCATCTACCCAATCGTCGCTGTCCACAATTTTCACATACCGTCCCGACGCCTCTCTAATCCCTGTGTTCACCGCTCCGCCGTGCCCTTTGTTTGGTTGGTTTACCGCACGAACAATCCCATTGTATTCTTTTTGATATTCTTCAGCTATCATCTGCGTTTGGTCGGAAGAGCCGTCATTGACAATAATTATCTCCACATCTTCTCCGCCGGGCAACAAGGAATCAATGCAGCGCCGCATATAATCCTGAGAATTGTAGCACGGAACCACAAAGGTCAGCGTTTTCATTTTTTACCTCCATACTTCAAATTGCTCTGTTTATCATTATACTTTTTTCTCACATCGTATTTAAAGGTGATTATCTTAACAATAGCATGTTTTCGAAATATTTAATTTTCGTTTAAAACATGTTAATGATAAGCTATTTGCTCTCCTCCGGCTTGTTTTTAAAGATAACTTTAAATATCGGAAAAAATACCCAGAATGAAATTGCACAATTGATAATCATGGTAATTGCATCCGCAATGGTTTCTCCAAGTCCTCCCATTCCCATGGTGTTTATAAACAGGTTGTATACGGGAGCCTTATAAAGTCCTTGCAGTGCCGCAGAACCTATCGTTATTATTATGTATGCAACAACATACCAAAAAGCCGCCCTGCCTATGCTGCCGTTTGATTTAAATGTAATATTGCGCTGCGCAAAGAAATTTATCACCTGGGCAATGGCAAGTGTAATTTCCACCGCAAGGAAATAAGCAAGTCCTCCGCCGCCATTTGGAAGTGCTCCCGCGGCATAATTGAAAATATAATATGGCGTTCCGTCAAAATTTGAGCCTATATGTCCAAACTGAAAATTTGCATCAACAAGCGATGTCATGCCAAAAAGCCACTTGAAAAAAGGCATCATAGCAATTTGAAGCACAGTAATTCCGTTGCTGAGCACAAAAAACACCAAAAATTGAGCCAATGTCTGATGTTTCTTTGCAAACAAATTCCAAAATTCTTTTATTTTATTAAGCATTTGCTATATCATCTCCTTATTGCACAAAATTTATTCCCTGCCTGCCTTGGCAAGCTTTTGCGCTGTTTCCTTTGCCGCTTTTCCCCTTTTGAAAAAAGCCGATATCAAATGAGCAGCACCTTTAAAGAAATGCCCGTTTACTATTTCAAGAAGAGCATCCACCATTGCCATATCAACAACGCCGCCCATCATTTTGGCTATTCCTCGGAAAGGTATATTATAAATGAAAAGAATATTTAAATCCGGCGTTCCCCTTTGTTCCATTTTGTTTTTTCTGTTTACGATTATTTTATATGCCAGCCTTGCAACAGGACTTTTGGCATAACAAAGCTGTGAAACAGTATCGTTTCTGCCAAGAGGCTTTGTGCGGTCCCATTTGGATTCAGGAACACGCCGTCCAAGCAAATTTTCAAACTCGTATGTGCTGACGCTTGAAATTTTTCCGGAATAATAACTTGAAAGCTCATCAGCTTTATATGGACACGGCGCCTTGGTACCATCAATTTTTACCTCGGCACAAAGCCTTATGTCAACAGAAGACGCACCAACACGGATTTCATAATTTCCGCCCTCAATTTCATACTTGCCGGTAATCACATTAAAATATCTGAATGCCTTGTCATCCAACGGAACAAAAATCCTTTTGCTTTCACCGGCTTCAAGCCAAACCTTTGCAAAGGCTTTAAGCTCTTCTTCCGGACGGAACACCTTTCCGCCTTTCAGTGAAACATAAACCTGAACAATTTCCGCGCCTGCAGTTTTGCCTGTATTTTTAACCGTTAGTTCAATACCCTTTTCATCGGCTTTTAAATCGGAATATTCAAATGATGTATAGCTAAGCCCAAAACCAAAAGGAAATCTTACAGGAATTTTTGCGGTCAGATAATAACGGTAGCCTATATACAAAGCTTCCCTGTACTCGGAGGTGCACTCCATTCCGGGATAAAAGTTAAATGCAGGGGTATCCTCATAACGAAGCGGCCAAGTTTCTGCCAGCTTTCCGGATGGATTTACTTCTCCCGCAAGAACGCGCGCCATTGCAGAGGCTCCCGCCTGTCCGCCCAAATATCCATGCACAGCACCTTTAACAAGCCCCCACCATGGAGTTTCAAAAGGAGCTCCGCCGCAAAGCACTGCAATCACATTGGGATTTTCTTTTGCCACCGCTTCAAGCACGTCAATTTGGTTTTGTCTTATCCTCATATGAGTCCTGTCCATACCTTCTGTTTCATTAAGTTCATCAAGGCCCATATAATACAAAACAAAATCTGCTTTTTTGGCAAGCTCAACGGCTGCGGATTTTTTGGCTTCGTCCTCCCCGCCATTCCTTAAAAATCCGCTTTCAAAGCCTATTACATCAATCCCGCTGGATTCAAGGGCACTTAAAGGCTTATCCAAAAATGTCGG
>JAJUHO010000032.1 GCA_029267825.1 Oscillospiraceae bacterium | reverse complement strand
TGCCCCTCCTTAGACAATTTCCGGCAAGCATTTAAAACCGCCGACAAGTTGTTCATATCCAAAAGCCGCATTAAGGAGCGTTTGTTCTTCAAATTTATTCCCTATAAGCTGCATTCCAACAGGAAGATTATTTTCAAAACCACAAGGCACGCTTATCGCGGGAAGGCCTGCAATATTTATCGTTACTGTGCAAATATCAGCCGTATACATTTTTATAGGATCCCCTATATTTTCTCCAATCTTAAATGCGGTTGACGGGACGGTAGGAGTTGCAATAATATCAACATTCTCAAATGCAAGGCTAAATTCCTCGGAAATTTTCTTTTGCAAAAGCTTTGCTTTTTTGTAATAAGCGTCATAATATCCACTGCTGAGCACAAATGTACCAAGCATTATTCTGCGTTTTACTTCATCGCCAAAACCTTCGCTTCTTGTCTTTTCGTACATGTCAATCAAATTTTCATATTCTGGAGTTCTGTATCCATACTTTACCCCATCAAAACGCGCAAGGTTTGAAGATGCTTCTGCCGAGGAAAGTATATAATATGAATTTAAAGCATATGGAGTACTTGGCAGGTTTATTTCCTTTATTGTTGCACCTGCTTTTTCCATTTCTTTAATAGCGTTCATGACACTTTGTTTCACCGCAGAGTCAATTCCATCGCCAAAATATTCTTTTGGCATACCTATTTTAAGTCCGGAAAGGTTTGATTTTAATTCTTTTGCAAAATCAGGAGCGCCAATTTCTCTTGAAGTAGCATCCATTTTATCGCGACCGCAAATAAGGCTTTGCAGCAAAGCAACGTCCTTTACTGTTCTTCCGATAGGGCCTATCTGGTCAAGCGAAGATGCAAAAGCAACAAGACCGTAACGTGAAACGCTGCCGTATGTAGGTTTAAGACCTACCACTCCGCAAAAGGCTGACGGCTGACGTATTGAGCCACCGGTATCCGAACCAAGTGAAACTATAGCTTCACCTGCGGCAACAGCAGCAGCCGATCCGCCAGAAGAACCACCGGGAACCCTTTCTAAATCATGAGGATTTTTAGTAAGTTTAAAATAAGAATTTTCGGTAGACGAACCCATTGCAAATTCGTCCATATTAAGTTTTCCGGTTATAACCATATCTGCCGAATTTATTTTTTCAACGACAGTTGCATTAAACGGCGGAACATAATTTTCAAGCATTTTAGAAGCGCAGGTTGTTTTTATTCCTTTGGTAGAAATATTATCCTTAATACCGATAGGAATTCCTGCAAGCGGATGAAGTTCCTTTCCGTCCGAAAAGGCTTTGTCAACAAGCTTTGCTTTTTCAAGAGCTTCTTCTTTGCAAAGCGTTAAATACGAATTGACCTTATTCTCTACCTTTTCAATTCTTGAAAATACTGACTCTGCAATTTCAAAAGCACTGCATTCTTTTTTTCTGAGCATTTCCGAAAGCTCGGCTGCCGATTTTTTATAAAGTTCCATTCTTACACCTCTTATTCAACTGTCTTTGGCACAACAAGGCATCCTGCCTGGACTTGCGGAGCGTTTTTAAGCAGTTCTTCCCTTGTAAACTTATTTGAAACAGCTTTATCTGCCCTTAAAATCATTGGATTTTCCTTATCCAAAGCAAGATCTTCATTTATGTCTGGAAGATTTTCAATCATATCCACTATTGTTTGCATGTCATGCTCAAATTTTTCAAATTTTTGCTCGTCAATTCTTAGTCTGGCAAGCTTTGCAATGTGCTTAATGTCAATTTTCATTTTCAATCATTCCTTTGCCATATTTAAAAATTCTTCTTCACCAATTATTTTTATGCCTAGTTCCTCGGCTTTAACAAGCTTGCTGCCGGCATCCTCTCCTGCAATTACTAAGCTTGTCTTTTTAGATACCGATGATGAAACTTTTCCACCAAGGCGCTCAATCATTTCTTTTGCCTGCTCCCTTGTAAGAGTCGGCAAGGTACCTGTTAAAACAAAAGTAAGTCCTTCAAATTTTTTATTATCCGAAACATTTGAATGGTAAACCATGTTTACACCATAGCTTTTAAGTCTGTTTACAAGCTCAAGCCTATGCGGTTCCGAAAAAGCTTTTGCAACATTGTTTGCCATTACCTCTCCAAAGCCTTCTATTGAAGCTATTTCTTCTTCATTTGCGGAAATAATTAAATCCATTGATGGAAATCTTTCACAGAGCAATTTTGCTGCCTTTTGTCCTATATTTCTTATTCCAAGTCCAAAAATGAGCCTGTCCAGAGAATTGTTCTTTGAAGCTTCTATTGCATTTATTAAATTTTCTGCTGATTTTTCAGCAAACCTGTCAAGTTCAAAAAGCTGTTCCTTTTTAAGCTCGTACAAATCCGCAACCGAAGAAATTAGCCCGTTGTCCAAAAGAGTTTTTACTATTGCAGGTCCAAGACCATCAATATCCATGGCATCCCTGCTTGCAAAATGTATTATATTTCTAAAAAGCTGGGCAGGACAATCCACGTTTGGACATCTCAATACGCTTTCATCTTCAAACCTTACCGCCGGAGTGCCGCAAGCAGGACAATTTTCCGGCAATTTGTACGGAATAGAATTTTCCGAATGCTTTATGCTTGCAATGACCTCCGGAATTATCTCTCCGGCCTTTCTTACAAGTATTACGTCTCCTATGCGGATATCTTTTTCCGTTATAAACTCTTGATTATGGAGCACCGCTCTGCTTACGGTCGTTCCTGCAAGAATTATCGGCTTAAATACCGCTGTTGGCGTTATAGCTCCGGTTCTTCCGACATTGATTTCTATGTCTAAAAGTTCAGTTTCCTTTTCTTCCGGCGGATACTTATAAGCCACCGCCCATTTAGGTGCTTTGGCCGTAGCACCTAAAACATCTCTTTGAGCAAAGCTGTCAACCTTTATTACTGCTCCGTCTATATCAAAAGCATATCTGTTGCGCTCGTTGCCTATTTCCGAAATTCTATTAAGTATATCCTCTTCGTTTTCATATGCAATATAATCCGGAATGACCTTAAATCCAAGACTTTTTAAAAAATCAAGCGATTCTTTATGCGAGGAAAGCTTAGCACCTTCTATTTGCTGTATATTAAAAACAAAAATATCAAGTTTTCTTGATGCTGTAATTTTGGGATTTTTTTGTCTAAGTGAACCCGCAGCGGCATTTCTTGGATTTTTAAACGGCTGTTCATCATTCATTTCCTGCTGTTTTACAAGAGCCAAAAAGCTTTCTTTTGGCATATAAACCTCGCCGCGAACTTCAAGAAAAGGTATATTCTGTTTTAATTTCAAAGGTATTGACCTAATGGTTTTAAGGTTTGCGGTAACATCTTCACCAACAAAGCCATCTCCTCTTGTGGAGCCTCTTACAAATTCACCATTTCTGTATTCAAGCGAAACCGAAAGCCCATCAATTTTAGGTTCAACAACAAAAACCGGATTTTGAACGTCCTGTTTGCACCTTTGGATAAAAGCCAAAACCTGTTCAAAAGAAAAGACATCCTGCAAACTGCCCATTTGAACGGTATGAGCAACTTTTTCAAACTGGTTGAGCGCCTTTCCACCAACTCTTTGCGTGGGTGAATCTTTAAGCACAAACTGTGGATACTCTTCTTCAAGCTTTTTAAGCTCCTGCATCTTAATGTCATACTCATAATCGCTTATTACAGGATTATCTAAAACATAATAATTATAATTATGCATATTAAGCTCGTCCGTAAGAGCTTTAATTCTTTGCTTAACAATATCAAGCTCCATAAAGATTTTCCCTCGCATTCACGATTATGCCATATCCGCAAAAACGGATATGGCATAATCAAATTGCCAAAATACATTATATATTATAGCATAAACAAAACCCTTCATGCAATATCAGCCATAAAATTTATAATCATTTGCCTTTGTGAGATTGTCTCTTTCATCCCCTGTTACATAAGTATAATTTTCCGGAATCTTTCCAACAATTACAGTTTCTGCAACAATATATGTAAAATTTACGTCAAAATCAGCATTTGCACCGGGAACAACCGCAGTTGCGGATGTCCCCACATTAAGCGTTATTTTATGAAGGGTTTGGTTTATTCCGGCGGAGGTAAATTCACTTTTGAGCTGTGTTGAAACAAATCCAACAGGCTTAATTTTAAATTTAAAAACCGGTCCTCTTCCATTAAGCATAGATATGCCGCTGAAAGTTCCAAGGGGAATTTCTATGCATTCATCAGAAATTTCATCCATGCTTGAATTTACTGAAAGTGATATTTCAGATTGCAGCCTGTCTATTTCCTTTATATTTGTCTTTACAGAAGAAATATCGCCGTCGCCATTGTATGATATTGACACTAAATTTTCAAAATCCACATCTGATTTTGAAATAGCATCTTTAACTGATTTGTTTATTGCCGATGAAGTTATTTTTCTTCCTTGATATTGCGCTATAGTCTTTACCACAGGACGTATTTTAATATCGATAAATAAAATAGCAAAAGCCAAAGCAAAAGCAAAAAACAAAAATCTCCGCAAAAAAACAGAGCTTCGCGATTTTTTTGAACGCATATTCCCACACCTTTAAAACTACAAAATATATGCTTCAAATAATTATATTCAAAGTTTTATAAAATGTGCGGGATTTTAAAAAACTTAAACGGACAGCAAAAGCGTCCGTTTAAGTAAAATTAAATTATTTTTTTAATGAAATTGCGTGTTTTGCCTTTTCAATGATATTTTCCTTTGAAAGCCCAAATTCTTTAAGCAATTCCACAGCAGGTCCGGAATGTCCAAAAACATCATTTACGCCGATTTTTACAACCGGAACCGGACAACATTCTGTAACAACTTCCGCAACCGCACTTCCAAGGCCACCTATTACACTATGTTCCTCAACGGTCACAATAACTCCTGTTTCCTTTGCGGCCTTGCATATAATATCCTTGTCTATCGGCTTAATCGTATGGATATTTATAACCCTTGCATCAATTCCTTGTGCTTCAAGTTCCTTAGCAGCTTCAATTGCTTCAGAAACCATAAGTCCGGTTGCAATAATTGCAACATCCTTGCCACCGCGAAGTTCAATTCCCTTGCCAATCTCAAACTTATAATTTGCAGGGTCATTAAATACAGGAGCCGCAAGCCTTCCAAACCTTAAATATACCGGACCGTCATGAAGTATTGCCGCTTCAACCGCCGCCTTAGCCTCAACATCATCGGCAGGATTTATTATCGTCATTCCGGGAATTGTACGCATAAGCGCAATATCCTCATTGCACTGATGTGTTGCTCCATCTTCACCAACAGAAATTCCGGCATGTGTGGCTCCTATTTTAACATTTATATGAGGGTAGCCAATTGAATTTCTCACTTGTTCAAAAGCTCTTCCGGCAGCAAACATTGCAAAAGTGCTTGCAAAAACTATTTTGCCGGTTGATGCCATTCCGGCCGCAACGCCCATCATGTTGCTTTCTGCAATTCCGCAATCAATAAAACGTTCCGGAAATTTTTTCTTGAAAACGCCGGTTTTGGTTGCGGCGGCAAGGTCCGCATCAAGCACATAAAGATTTTCATATTTTTCGCCAAGGCTTGCCAAAGCCTCGCCGTAGCTTTCTCTTGTAGCTTTTTTTACTGCATCAGCCATTTATTTGCCCTCCAAGTCTTTAAGTTGCTTATCAAGTTCAGCCATAGCCTGTTCATACTGTTCCTTGTTGGGAGCCGAACCATGCCATGAAACCTGGTTCTCCATAAACGAAACATTTTTACCCTTTACACTGGTTTGTATTATTGCAACAGGCTTGCCGGAAATTTTTTCAGCTTCATCAAATGCTCTTTCAATATCATCAAAATCATGAGCATTCATGGTAATTACATGCCAGCCGAAAGCCTCAAACTTGTCTGTAATAGGCATTGGCGAGCAGACATCTGTAATTTTGCCGTCAATCTGCAAACCGTTATTGTCAACAATTGCCACGAGGTTGTCAAGCTTATAATGTGCGGCAAACATTGCAGCTTCCCATACCTGGCCTTCTTCCAATTCACCGTCGCCAAGTATTGCATAAACCTTATAATATTTATTTGAAAGCTTTCCTGAAAGCGCCATTCCGCATGCGGCTGAAATTCCTTGTCCAAGGGAACCTGTTGTCATGTCAACACCCGGAGTACCCTTCATATCCGGATGGCCTTGAAGCATTGCTCCTATGTGGCGAAGCTTTTTAAGCTCCTCAACATCAAAAAATCCCCTAAGAGCAAGGGCAGAATAAAGCCCCGGAGCGCAGTGTCCTTTTGAAAGAACAAGTCTATCCCTATCAGGCATTTTTGGATTTTTAGGGTCTACATTAAGCTTTACAAAATAAAGATACGCAAGCAAATCTGCAATTGAAAGCGAACCGCCGGGATGGCCTGATTTTGCATTGTACACGCCTTCAATTATGCCTTTTCTGATTTTGCAGGCAGTAATCTCAAGGTCTCTTTTAATTTTCGGATCCATTTTTAAACCTCCAGATTTTTAATATAATTGATTAATTCAGCCAAAGCGCTTTCTTCCGAAGTTTTTGTCAAAACAAGGTCAGCCGCTTTTTTTACTTCATCGGGAGAATCCGCCACGCATGCCCCTATATCAGCCGCTTTAAGCATTTCTATGTCATTGTTGTAGTCGCCTACCGCAATAACCTTAAAATTTTTTGCATGTGGCAAAATGTCAAGCAGCTTTCTTAAAGCAAAGCCTTTTGAAATATTTTGAGACAGCATTTCATAATAAAAGCCAAAAGATTCAACAAAAGAAACTTCTTTGTAAGCTTTTGACCGAACAAACTTAACCATTTCAGGAATCAAATGATCTTCAAGTGTAAAAAGCACTTTCAACCAATTGCCAGGTATATCTTCAAGGTTTTCTTCAATATATTTTACTTTTTCAAAAAGCATTTTTTCTTCAAGTATTTTATTAAAGCGAGGGACGTATACTTCTTTTTCAGTAAGTATTTCGGCTCCAGCTTGCGGAAATTCGGAAAGGATTTCCGCAGTTATCTTCCTTGCACTTTCCGGTAAAAAAGCGCTCCATAAAACTTGCTCTTTAAAAGTATCAAAAATTATCCCGCCGTTAAAAAGTATGCAGGGCATATTTACTTTAAGCTGTTTTATGTAAGGCAGAGCGGAAGCATAAACCCGCCCTGTGGCAATTGCAAATTTTCCGCCATTTTCCACAAAAGCTTCAATAGCTTTTATATCAAAATCCGAAATACTTTTATTTTTATTTAAAAGTGTACCGTCCAAATCACTTATAACAAAATAATTTGAATATTTTTTATGCATAAAAGCCCCTGTTATTTAAGTTTTTGCAAAATATTTTTAAAATATTGCGGAAGGTCGCTGTCAAATTCCAAATATTCGCCTGTTGAAGGGTGTACAAAGCCTATTTTTTTAGCATGCAGGCATTGGCCGTCAATTCCTTTAAAAGGTTTTCCATAAACATCATCGCCCAAAACCGGATGTCCGATATAAGCCATGTGCACACGTATTTGATGCGTCCTGCCTGTTTCAAGTCTAAGCCTTAAATGGGAATAAGACGTAAAATTTTCAATCACAAAATAATGTGTAACAGCATTTTTAGAATTTCTGTCTGTAACACACATTTTTTTTCTATCAACAGGATGTCTGCCTATTGGTGCATTTACCGTGCCGCTTTCGTTTTTCATTCTTCCACATACGATAGCTTCATATTCACGTGTAAAGGTATGTGACTTTATCTGCTCCGCAAGCCTTAAATGCGCCTTATCATTTTTAGCAACAATTAAAAGTCCACTGGTGTTTTTATCAATCCTATGAACAATTCCCGGACGAGCAATACCATTTATCCCGGAGAGCTGACCTTTGCAATGGTGCAAAAGAGCATTTACAAGTGTCCCTTCATAATTCCCTGCCGCAGGATGAACGACCATGCCTTTTGGCTTATTTACAACAAGCAAATCCTCATCTTGGTAGACAATTTCAAGTGGCAAGTCCTGTGCCTTTACATCAAGTTCTTTAGGTTCAGGTATATTTACCGAAATATTATCATCCTTTTTGAGGACATAATTCTTAGAAACAAACTTGCCATCAACCTTTATTTCACCATCTGAAATTAGCTTTTGTATTGCAGAACGAGTTAAAGATATTTCTTGCTCCGCAAGCCACTTGTCAAGTCTTTGACCTTGACACTCATCCGTGACCTTGAAATTATACATTTAAAGCATCCTTTTTAGACCTATCTGAAATCAGTGTGTACACAAGAAGCATTATCGCACCAATCACTACACAACAATCCGCAAAATTAAATATTGCAAACTTAAAAAGTTTTATTTCAATATAATCGACCACAAATCCTCTAAAAATTCTGTCTATTAAATTCCCAAGTCCTCCGGCAACCACTAAAGAAACACTTGCAAGAGCCAATGGGTTTTTAATTTTTTTAGTAACAATTAAAACAATTCCTGCAATTACAAAAATAGAGGTTATTATTATTAAAAATATCAATTTGTCTTGAAGTATGCTAAATGCTGCTCCTCTATTTTCAACATATGACAAATTAATTATTTCCTTGTCACCAATTTTTATAAATTGAATTGGAACAGAATTTTTAAGGTTTTCCAACGCCCAAAGCTTTATTATTTGGTCTATACCTATAAGCAAAACTATCGCCAGTAATGAAACAAATATCATTTTACCTCCAAGCAGGCGGCAAAAGCCGCCTGCTTTTTATTTGTTTAAAATTTCTTTAGCACAACGTGCGCAAAGTGTAGGATGCTCTGAATTTTGTCCGACTGTTTCAGAATAAATCCAGCAGCGCTCACATTTTTGCCCGCTTGCCTTTTCAACTGTCAAGCTTATGCCTTCAAATTCACCTTTAAATTCGCCGTTTTCATCGTTTTTTACTTCTACTGCCGAAACAATGAAAATTACAGGCAATTCACTCAAATATGAATTTATTTTTTCATAAAGATTTCCTGTGCAATGGATTGTTAACTTTGCTTCAAGCGATGCGCCTATGAACTTGTCCGCTCTCTTAATTTCAAGCGCCTTTTGAACATCTTCACGAAGCTTGTAGATTAAAGCCCATTTTTCAATAAATTCTTTGCCAAAATCAATACCGGATTTTTCAGGCATTGAATTAAGAACTATGCTAAGCTTATCATCAGAAGCCGAATGAGGCATATATCTCCATATTTCATCTGCAGTAAAAGCAAGAATCGGAGCAATGAGCCTTGAAAATGCGCTAAGAACCCTATACATTGCAGTTTGGGCCGCACGACGTTCAATTGATTTTTCTGAAGTACAATACAGCCTGTCCTTTATTATATCAAGATAGAAGTTTGACATATCAACAACACAGAAATTGTGTATTGCATGGAAAACAACATGGAAATCAAAAGCATCGTATCCAGCTTTAACCTTATCAATTAAAGCGTCAAGTCTCATAAGAGCCCACTTGTCAATTTCCAAAAGTTCATTTTCAGAAACTGAATCGGTATCCGGATTAAATCCGCTTCCGTTTGAAAGGTTTCCAAGTATAAACCTTGCAGTGTTTCTTATTTTCTTGTAAGCTTCAGAAAGCTGCTTTAAAATTTCCTTGGAAATTCTTATATCCGAATGGTAGTCGGAAGAAGCCACCCAAAGCCTTAAAATATCAGCTCCGTATTCATTTATAATATCTTCCGGGGCTATTCCGTTGCCGAGGGATTTTGACATTTTTCTGCCTTCTCCGTCAACAACCCATCCATGCGTGCAAACTGCCTTATATGGAGCGGTACCTTTCCATACAACAGAAGTCAAAAGGGATGATTGGAACCATCCTCTGTATTGGTCAGCGCCTTCAAGGTACAAATCCGCAGGCCATTTAAGTTCCTTGCGCTCGTCAAGAACAGCGGTATGTGAAACACCACTATCAAACCAAACGTCCATTATATCCATTTCTTTTTCAAATTCGCCGCATCCGCATTCACATTTTACCGTATTGGGGATAAAGTCCTTTATATCCCTTATATACCATGCGTCAGAGCCTTCTCTTCTAAACAAATCAGCAATAGCTTTTATTGTTTCTTCCGTCACTATTGGCTTGCGGCAATTCTTGCAGTATATAATCGGAATTGGCACGCCCCATGTACGCTGTCTTGAAATGCACCAGTCGCTTCTGTCCCTAACCATTCCTTTGATACGTTCTTCGCCCCATGCCGGAATCCATTCAACATCCTCAATAGCTTTTACAGCCTGCGGCTTAAAAGCTTCAACAGAGCAAAACCACTGTTCTGTTGCCCTGAAAAGCACAGGTTCCTTGCAGCGCCAGCAGTGAGGATACTGGTGGACTATTTTTTCAAGGGCAAAAAGTGCTCCGATTTCTTCAAGCTTTTGAGCAATAGCCTTATTTGCATCTTCCGTTTTAAGGCCACAAAACTCGCCTGCCTCGGATGTTAAAACTCCCTTTGAGTCAACGGGCACAACAATGCCTATTTCTTTATAATTTTTGCAGACCTCAAAGTCCTCCACACCATGTCCGGGAGCCGTATGAACACAACCTGTTCCGCTTTCAAGCGTAACATGATCTCCTAAAATTATTGGGGATTTCCTATTCATAAACGGATGCTCGGTTTGAATAAATTCAAGTTCCTTTCCAAGGAAAGAGCCCACCGTTTCATATTCAGATATATTTGCGGCTTTCATTGCCGAATCGACAAGTTCTTTTGCCATAACATAATTTTCGCCGTTTGCCTTAGCAATTGTATACTCATATTCAGGGCCAAGGCATATTGCAAGGTTGCCGGGCAAAGTCCAAGTAGTAGTAGTCCAAATTACAAAATATGTTTTATTTAAGTCAATACCCAAAGGCGCAAATTTTCCCTTATCGTCAACAACCTTAAATTTTACATATATTGAATGACATTTGTCATTTGAATATTCTATTTCGGCTTCTGCAAGAGCAGTTTGACATTCCGGACACCAATAAACAGGCTTAAGTCCCTTATAGACATAGCCTTTTTTTGCCATTTCTCCAAAAACCTCAATCTGTTTTGCTTCAAATTCAGGTTTTAAAGTTAGATATGGGTCATCAAAATCGCCAAGCACTCCTAAACGCTTAAATTGAGCCTTTTGATTTTCGACATAAGACATAGCAAATTCCTTGCAGTGTTTTCTAAGTTCCACTGCAGGAATTGCCCCGTTCTCAACGCCTATTTTTTTCATTGCTTTAAGTTCAATAGGAAGACCATGAGTATCCCATCCCGGAACATAAGGCGAATAAAATCCGCTCATATTCTTATATTTTACAATAATATCTTTTAAAACCTTGTTAAGTGCCGTTCCGAGATGAATATCGCCATTGGCATAAGGAGGTCCGTCGTGAAGAATATATGACGGCTTCCCTTTATTTTTTTCTACCATTTTGTAGTAGATTTTTTCCTTTTCCCATTCTTCAAGCATTTTGGGTTCTTTTTGGGTAAGATTTCCGCGCATTGAAAATTCAGTGCTTGGAAGGTTTATTGTGCTGTTGTAATCCTGAGGCATTTTAAATGAACTCTCCTTATGCTAAAATTATTTATTGTTTTGACCGAATTTTAAATCAGTATATCTGTTTTCCGCACCTTTTGAAGGCGAATGAAAAGGATAGCTTTCTGTTTCATTTGGCTCTTCCTTGACAGTCTCTTCAGCAGTTGTTTCTGAATATGTTTGCTCTTGCTGTTCCGGTGCAGATTGATAACTCGAATCATCCGCATCAGGCAAAGCGGTAATTATATCAAGATGGCTTTTATAAAGCGAAAGAAGTTTAGCTTTAAACTCAGAAACTTCTCTTTGCATATTTGCAAGAGCAGCTCTTTCAGTTTCAATTTGTGATTGTATTTGCGAAGTTACTTGGCTTGCCTTTTCTTTTGCTTCAAGAACTATTTGGTCGGCAAGCTGCTTTGCATCATCAATAATTTTATGTCCTTGGCGCTGTGCACCAAGCAATGCAGCTTTAAGAACATCCTCATCCTTCATGTATTCTCTAACTTTATCGGCAAGAATGTCAATCTTTTTTTCAGATTCTTCCTTATCCTTTTGAAGCTGGGCAAATTCAATTGCAACTTCTTTTAAAAATTCGTCAACTTCCTCGATTTTATAGCCTCCGAAAGCAGTCTTTTCAAATTTTTTGTTGCTTATTTCTTTCGCTGTCAACATAAAGCCAATCACCTCAAATATATTTATTTATTTTTATATGGATTCTGCCTTTTTTGGTTTCATTCCCTATTTCTTCAAGCTTAAACTTTCCATATCCCGTTATGCCGAAAACATCTCCACAATTTAAAATTTCGCTTGGGGAAAAAACTTTTTTATAATTTATATCTATTCCTGCAGATTTTATAAGTAATACAGCCTGACTGCGGCTCATTTTTGCCGCAAGAGAAAAAACACAATCAGCTCTTAAAGACGAAACAGTACCCGAAATTTCTAAAAAATTTTGTTTTGCCTCTATATTTTCAGCAGGTATTTCGGAAAGTTTTACTCCGACAGAACCGATTTTGCTTATTTCATTAAAAAATACATCTTTAACAGTATTATATATAAAAGCTACAGCTTCACCGTCGTTTACAACAATATCGCCAACGGTTTCACGCTTAATTTGTTTTGACATTATTGCACCAAGAAAATCCCTATGCGAAAGCTTATCAATTTTCCTATAAGAAAATTTTACGGCAATTATTGGAAATGGATTTTTATCAGGCTCACAGTATTCTGGAAAAACTCCCAATACCTTTCGGCTTGCACCTTCAAAGCCTCCAAAAAGCATATAATTAGAAAAGCCCAAAGCCTTTAAGGTATCTTCAGCCAAAAAGCATTGCCTTTCATTGAGAAAAAAAGAATATCTGGCCGAATGTTTGCTTTCGCAAAATTCAACCATATCGCAAATTTTTGCGGCAAAAATCTTATCTTCATCATTAAAATGCGAAAGATGCATTAAAAGCTTTTGCGGCAGCATTACAGGAATACACCGTTGTTTTCAAGTTCTCCTACAAGGTCTTCGCCCACAAATCCGACATTGTAAGGGGTAATGATAAACGTATTGTTTGCAACAGGCTTAATATTTCCTCCATTGGCGTAAGCTACTCCTCCGAGGAAATCGATAATTCTTCTTGTTACATCGGGAGTTGTGGATTCAAGATTTAAAACCACAGTTTTTTTGCTGTTAAGATGGTCGGCAATTTGCTTTGTATCAGCAAAAACCTCCGGTTTTACAAGAATTACCTGCAACTGAGCAGTAGCATGAATATTGACAACCCTATTTCTCTTATCCTCTGGTTCATCATGGGTGCTTGGCCTCGAATAAATCTCATTTTCGTCATATGTGTCTTCATCGGCTACTCCAAAGAAATCTTTGAATTTGTCTAAAAAGCTCATATCTTTTCCTCCGTTTTATTTTCTGACTCCAAAAAGTTTTGTTCCAATTCTTACAAGATTTGAACCATGCTTAACTGCCAATTCATAATCCGACGACATCCCCATAGATAATATTGACATATTAATATTATCTATGTTTTTGGCTTGAATGTCAATAAAAAGTTCATGCATTTTCTCAAAATATTTTTCGCCGCCTCCCACAGGAGGAATTGCCATAAGTCCTTTTACCTTTATATTTTCAAGCTGTGAAACCTGATGCATAAGAGATTCAAGTTCCACGCTGGAAATACCGCTTTTTGAAGGTTCGTCCCCTATATTCACTTCAATCAAAACATTCATTTTAATATTTTGATTTTTTGCAAGCCTATCAATTTCCTTTGCAAGCTTAAAGCTATCTACAGATTGAATCATGCTTACACTATCTATAATATACTTAATTTTGTTTGATTGCAAGTGTCCTATAAAATGAACCTCTGCTTTGGGGCTGTAAAACTCTTTTTTGGATAAATATTCCTGAACCCTATTCTCACCCAAAAGCTTTATGCCACATTCCACAGCATAATTTACCGCTTCATATGGCACTGTTTTGGTAACTGCCATAATTTCAACAACATCATTTGAATTTCGGTATTTTGCCTTTGCTTCTTCAATATTAAAAATTATTTTTTTAATATTTTCTGAGATGTAACTAAATTTTTCATCCATTTTCACTTTCACCTTTGCTTTTGCCATCGGTTTGAGAAGATGTTGTCTTTGCCGGAGCAGTTGTGGTTCCTCCAACTACAATGCTGCCGCCGGTTTCATTGCTGCTTTCGGTTGCTGAAGTTTCAGACTGAGATGCAGAAGTGTCTGTCCCGGTTTGGGCATCAGCAGCTATGCCTTCGGTAACAATATCATCATAAAGCATTAAATATCCATTTTGCGATGTGTTTTTAGATAAAACATAATCCTGTGTTTCAAAAATAACATCAATTTTTCTAAAAACTATTTGTTCTCCAAGCTTTATGTAAACACCTTTTTCCGTTCCCTTAAATCTTATTGCACTTCTTGGGATTTTAATTCCCTCATAATTATTTAAAATCAATTCCGCTCTTTCAACTCTATGCTGAACCAAATCACTTGTCAATTCGCTTCCTGAAAGAACAATTATGCTTTCATTTTTATTTCCTGTTTCCCTAATTTCATCTACCGTAACATAAAAAGGTTGATATGATGAAGAAATTCTAAGCTTTACTTTTTTACCAAGTATGGAATATTTTTGGGAATCATCAATAATACCAACCATTTTCCATTGGTACCCGTCTATCATTTTGCCTATTTCATTTTTACCGCCGGCAGAAGAATTATCTTTGCTTATAATTTCCTTAATTTGATCCGCAGTAATTGAATTGACTCTTTCTGTTTTAAGAGATTCTTCATACCCATCAGTATAGCTTATAAAATACCCCGAATCGGAGGCATATAAAGTCTGCAAAGGTTCTGATTTTTGTGCGGACAAAGAGGAAACTTGCTCGTTAAGATAATCAATCCTCTCATTATAATCCGTTTCTTTTTTTATGACTATATTGTTTATATTCATTAAAACAAGCAGTTCAGACCTTAAATCAGGTATCAAATTTAAATTTCCGTCTTCCTTTGCCTTTTGAATTTCCTGATACTTTTGACTTATAAGCTTTGATAAAAATTCCGGCTGAGCGACTTGTGTCGTACCCTTGTTTTGAGCCTTTTTAAGCTGCTCAATTTCCTTGGTATATTGTTCTATTTTCTTGTTTGCGGTTATGTCGCTTTCGCTCCCATACACATAAGCTACGGCAGAATTTTTGGCTATTTTGCTTCCATCAGGATAAGGATAACTTATAACACCTGCGCCATCATACGAAATAGGCGTTTCATTTCGTATAAAAACGCCCTTAAAATCAATTTTTTCAACGGCAGAATACAGTACTGCCGTTTCCGTCTTTACTTTGTCCTGAAAAGCCAAGTATATTTGGCTTGAAACGGTAATCAGTATGAAAAGGGAAATAAAAAACACCAAAAGCTTAACCGTATAGGAGTTCATCAACAGCCTCCGAAAATTTTAGTCGATATGCTCCGCATCAAGTATTGAAATCGGCTTTGAGGGAACAATTGTCGATATTGCATGCTTGTACACAAGGTTCTGCTTGCCATCGCAATCAAGTATGACTGTAAAACCATCAAAGCCTTTGATTATGCCCTTAAACTGAAAACCGTTTGTAAGATAAATTGTCAGCGGAACTTTGTCTTTTCTGGCCTGGTTTAAAAAAACATCCTGTAAGTTCATTCCTTTGCTCATAAATACTCCACCCCTCAAAATTGCATAATTAAAGTTTCAAATAATTCTTTTGAATATTATATCACAAAAATATTGAATTTGCTATGATTTTTTTGGACTGATCAATAATATTTTCAAAATCAGTATTATTATCCATCATAATCCAGTTTATTCGCTCGTCGCGCCTGAACCAGGTAAGCTGACGCTTGGCATAGCGTCTGGTTTCCTGCTTTATTTTTTCAATGCAGATTTCAAGAGATTCTTTCCCTTCAAAATAAGGTATGAGCTCTTTATATCCTATTGCCTGATGAGCAGTTTTAAGTCCGCCTTGTTTGTAAACGTCAAAGGCTTCTTCCACAAGACCTTTTTGAACCATAATATCGACTCTTTTATTTATCCTTTCATACAAAAATTCTCTTTGTATGAAATTAAGGCCTATTACGCATGCGTTATATGGGGATTCTTCACTTCTGCTCATTGCCTTATGCTGACTCATTTTTATTCCTGTAAGCTCATAGACTTCAAGTGCGCGTATGATTCTATTGATGTTGTTGGGATGAAGGGTTTTAGCTGTTTCTTCATCAACTTCAAAAAGCCTTTGCAGCATTGTTTCTTTGCCAAGTTCTTCTGCTTCTTTTAAAAGCCTTTCGCGAACTTGGCTTTTTCCCGGACTTTGGTCAAATTTTACATTATCAAGCAATGAGGAAATATAAAGTCCTGTTCCGCCGGCAATTATAGGCAATTTGCCTCTGTCTGAAATTTCGGCTATTTTTTGCCTTGCCAAGGCAAGATAATCCGCAACGCTAAAATCTTTATCCATTTCCAAAAAGCCCATAAGGTGGTGCGGAATGCCCTTCATTTCTTCTTTTGTAGGCTTTGCGGTAGCTATATCCATACCTTTGTAAATTTGCATGGAATCAGCAGAAATTATTTCTCCGTCATATAAAATTGCAAGCTCTATTGCAAGAGCAGTTTTTCCGGAAGCGGTAGGTCCCGCGACAACAAGAATAGGAAGCTTTGACATTTTACAAAATCCTTTTAAATTGTTTTTCCAATTCTTTTTTTGTAATTTTAATTATAACAGGCCTGCCATGAGGGCAGTACCTTATATTTTCATCTTCATATATTTTTAAAGCAAGTGCTTTAAGCTCTTCCATTTGATTTTTGTCATTTGCTTTTATCGCGGCTTTGCAAGCTATTGTATGGTACATATCGTCCAGCACTTCCGGCATTGGATTTCTCTTATAATCAAGGATGTTTTTAGCTATTTCCGGAACAATTTCTTCCGGCGCAAAGCCATCCAAATAAACTGGCATCCCTAAAATCCTAATGTAAGGTGCTTTTACTGCTTCAAAAGAAAAGCCAAGCCTTGAAAGAGTTTCTTTATTTTGAACAAATGCATCATATTCCTCAAACGAAAGAAACACATCCGCCGAATAAAGCAAAAGCTGACTGTCAATAGCATTTTGAGCATTTTTTATTTTCTCAAAAATTATCCTTTCATGCCCGGCGTGCTTATCAATTAAAATCAGGCTATCTTCAATTTCAGCTATTATATAGGTTGCAAAAGCTTCTCCGATTATACGGATATTCTTTTTGTCTTCCTTTTTTTCCTCATTAAAATCTTGCTGTTTTTTCTCAAACGAAGCCTTATTTATATACTTAAACTGTTCAGGCTCATTTTGCGGTTCAATTTTTAAATTTTCCAACGAAGGTTTATATGAATTTGCAATATTTTCTTCATTTAAAACGACAGGTTCTGGCGCCGGCACGGGATTTTCAAAGTTTGATTTATTAAACTCCAACTTTGGCGAACTTAACCTCATTTGCTCCACAGGCTGCGCAGATTCAAAGGTTTTTATATTTAAAAAGCTTTGAGGTTTGTTTTCCAAAACAGGTGCACGCTTCGGAAAAATTTCTATCTCATTGGGGGAATCTGCTAAAATGGCATTTTTTACTGCAAAATAAATTCCGTCAAAAACTATTTTTTCATCTGAAAATTTTACTTCAACCTTTGCCGGATGGACATTGACATCTACCGTTCCGGGCGGAATTGAAATATTTAATACACATGCGGGAAATTTCCCAGTCATTATTGAATTTTTATAAGCTTCCTCCAAAGAAAGTGTACATGTTAGTGATTTTATAAATCTGCCGTTTACAAAAAAGTTCTGCAATGAACGGTTTGCTCTTGAATAGATTGGCTTTACCGTATACCCTTTAACTGATACGGAATTAAGTGAATAATCCACCGGCAATAGAGTTGCAGCAAAGCTTTTGCCAAAAACAGAATAAATAGCGGAAAAAAGCTCCCCATCTCCGGGGGTATGAAGTTCCTGTCTGTTGTCACGTATAAATTTAAAAGAAATCTCCGGATGTGAAAGTGCAATTTTGCTTATTATCGAAGAAACTGCATTTGCCTCTGTGACATCTTTTTTAAGAAATTTAAGTCTTGCCGGAACATTATAAAATATATCCCTTACTATAATCGTTGTTCCGTCAGGACAACCTGTCTTTTCGTATAATTTTTCTTCAGAACCTTCAATTATATAATGGGTCCCATATTGCTCTCCTGCGGTTTTAGTCAGCACTTCAACCCTTGCAACCGCACATATTGAGGCAAGCGCTTCTCCACGAAAGCCAAGAGTAAGAATATTATGCAAATCATCGCGCGATTTTATTTTGCTTGTGGCATGCCTTAAAAAAGCAACAGGAACATCTTTTTCAAACATTCCACTGCCGTTGTCGGTAATTCTCATATAAGTGATGCCGCCGTTTTTTATTTCAACCGTAATTGAAGTTGCCCCGCTGTCAATTGAATTTTCAACCAGCTCCTTTATCACGGAAGACGGCCTTTCAATTACCTCGCCTGCGGCGATAAGCTCGGAAATTTCCTTGCTTAAGACCTCAATTCTTGACAAGTATTATCACCGCCTAAAGCATTTTTACCAATTCTTCAAGGAAATATTTTG
>JAJUHO010000216.1 GCA_029267825.1 Oscillospiraceae bacterium | reverse complement strand
TCAAGCAGGTCATTTACAAATTTCAATGCGCCCTCAACGTCCTTGCAGCTCTTTGTTATGCTCAAGCCACCGGTAAGAGTTGCGGCCTCAGTCGAAACATAGTACATTTCCTTCATGCCGGGATCAATTGTAATTCCAAGCGGAACATAAGTGCATCCTTCCAAGTTTTGCGACTTTATCGAATCCTCAGCAGTGCCAAAGTCCCAATGCTGTTCAACCATGCAAAGAACACGTCCGGAAGCAATTTTTTCAAGGAACTGGTCATGGTTCATCGTCATGAATTCCGGGTCGATTATACCCTTCTTATATTCCTCATTAAGCTTTTGGAAGTACCTTTTTGCAGTCGGAGTCACATTATAGTCCGATACCAAATATGTTTTGGGATCCACAATGCAGCGTCCATTGTTCGGGTATCCGTCAAGGAACTGCGGCGGATTTTCAAGGCAGAAATAATACCAGTCATAGCAAAGTATTTCAAACGGAATTACCGAAGACCCATCTGACATTGTCGGATTTGCCGCATAATATTTTTCAAGCAAATCAAAAAGCTGGTCAAGGGATTCTATCTTAGGATAATTTGCCCATTTGAGCACCCTCGTTTGAATCCAAAAAGCTTCTCCACTTTGCTGGGTATCCATTGATTTTATGTTTATATTGTCAAACTGAGGTATGGAATAAATATGGCCATCCTCTTGACGGAGTGAATTCCACTGTGATTCGCTCCAAAAGTTTTTAATGTTAGGATATTTGTCAAGATATTCGTCAATTGCCACAAGTGCGCCGGCATCCTGAAGCTGTGCCGTCCAGTTCATGAAATCAGGATATTCTCCGCTGGCTATGTACATTCCCACAGCCTCTTCAGCCGTCTGTCCGGTAAGCCATGTTTCTTTGCACTTGGCACCTATTTTTTCCGCTATTATTTGCTGAATCTCATTGTTTTGATTAAGCTCACTGCCCTGCCTGTCAAAAAACGCTGTAAATTCCTTGATTTGCTTTGAGCCTTCCGCCGATGCGGAAGATGATGAAGATCCACTTTGAGAGCTGTTACCACCGCATCCGGCAAGAAGCGACGATATGATTGCAGCGCTTGAAAGCACTGACAAAATTTGCTTTTTCATAATATCCCCCTTATTTTAAAATTGTTTGGAAATAATCCTTTCGGCCGAAAACAGAATGGTTATTCTGTATAAATTATTTCTAACAACCATCTGTAATATATCATATATCACCAAACAATTCACGGGTAAAAATTAAAGTATTTTTTCTCTGACAAATAAAAAAATATAGTTTTCAAAGTTTTTTCTCGTAATCTTTTTTATATTTTAAACGATATTGGTATGGAGTTGCCCCTTTAACCTGTACAAATTTGCTTATAAAATAATCCGGATTTGAAAAACCGACATCTTCTGCAATTTTATAAATTTTCATATCTGTTTCTTTCAATAATTCCTCTGCGTGAGATATTCTTATTGACGTCAAATAATCTTTAAACGGCACACCAAATTCTTTCTTGAAAACCTGGCCCAAGTAGACTTCGTTTATAAAAAATTGTTTCCCAAGAGATTTAAGAGTGAGATTTTTATTATAATTTTCTTTTATATAATTTTCTATTTTGGGCAAAACACCCCCGGAAACATTTTTCCTAAGCTGTTCCAGATAAGATGCATATTCAAGTACAAATTTTTTAAAATGCACAGCACTTCCTCGTACAGCAATTTTATCAAAAGCCTCTTGACTGATATACTGCATTGCCTCATGCTGGTCCGATTCTTTATCAAATTCCTTTGCAAGCTCCGCAAGCCGGTAAAGCAAATAATATATGCTCGTCTGTATGAATTTAGGCTCCGGCAGATTTTCTTTAAATTCATCGTAAATCCGGTCTATGCAGCTTTCAATTTCTTC
>JAJUHO010000195.1 GCA_029267825.1 Oscillospiraceae bacterium | reverse complement strand
TGTTAGCACTCGAACTATTTGAGTGCTAAAAATAGAATATCATCTTTTGCAGTATTTGTCAAGTGCTTTTGGATAAAAAAATCAAAATTTTTAGCGCTTGAACCTTGCGAGTGCCAGAGCATTGTTTTCATTGACATTTATTATTAACGGAAATATAATTGAATATAATAAATACATTATTAAAATAAGGAATGAAAAAAATGAAGGACGGATTTTTAAGGGTTGCGGCGGCAACTCCTGAAATACGCGTGGCGGATTGCCGGTTTAATGCGGAAAATATAATAAGGCTTGCAAAAGAGGCGGATGAAAAGGGAGCGTCGGTGACGATTTTTCCTGAACTTTGCATAACGGCCTATACCTGTTCGGATTTGTTTTTGCAAAAAACCTTGCTTGACGGGGCGAAAGATGCACTGATGCAAATTGTAAAAGCGTCTGAAGAACTTGAAACGCTTTTGGCGGTGGGGCTTCCGATAAAAAAAGACGCTTCGCTTTACAATTGTGCGGCAGTTATACACAAGGGCAAGATTTTAGGGATTGTGCCAAAGAAAAACATTCCGAATTATTCGGAGTTTTATGAGGCACGCCATTTTTCTTCCGGAATTTCATCCGGCAAAATTGAAATAAATGGTGATGAAATTTTTTTTGGCAGCGACGTGATTTTTTGCTGCAAAAATATTCCTGAACTTAAAATAGGTTTTGAGCTTTGCGAGGATTTGTGGGTGCCGAATTCGCCTTCAACAAGACTTGCAGGCCTTGGCGCAACGCTTGTATGCAATCTTTCCGCAAGCGACGAGGTAATAGGCAAGGCGGATTTCAGGAGAAGTCTTGTGTCAATTCAATCCGCAAAGCTTATAGCGGGATATGTCTATGCCGACGCCGGGTGGGGAGAATCAAGCACCGACATGATTTTTGCGGGGCATAATTTGATTTGCGAAAATGGGGCTGTGCTTGTCGAGTCTAAGCTTTTTCAAACCGGACTAATTTTTGCGGATATGGATTTGCAAAGGATTTGCCACGAAAGAAGAAGAACCACGACGTTTCAAAACCTTTGCGAAGAAATTGAAATGATACCTTTTGAGCTTAAAATAAGGGATTTGGATTTGAAAAGGGAATTTCCACAAACGCCGTTTGTTCCGTCAGGAAAAAAAGACCTTGATGAGAGGTGCGAGGAAATACTTTCAATGCAGGCGCGCGGTCTTGCAAAACGAATATCTCATACGAATGCGAAAACTGCGGTAATAGGGCTTTCAGGAGGACTTGATTCTACGCTTGCCCTTATTGCCAGCGTTCATGCGTTTGATATTTTGGGGCGTGACAGGAAAGGGATTGTTTGCGTCACAATGCCCTGCTTTGGGACCACTTCCCGCACAAAAAACAATGCCTTGGAGCTTGCCAAGGCATACGGTACTGATTTTGAGGAAATAAACATAAGCAAGGCTGTTCATCAGCATTTTGAAGATATAGGCCAAGATTTTAATAACCATGACGTAACTTTTGAAAATTCACAGGCGCGTGAGCGTACTCAGGTGCTTATGGATGTTGCAAACAAAACAGGCGGACTTGTTGTGGGCACAGGGGATTTGTCGGAGCTTGCGCTTGGCTGGGCGACCTATAACGGCGACCATATGTCCATGTATGCTGTAAATGCATCGATTCCTAAAACGCTTGTAAGACATCTTGTTTCATATGAGGCGGGGAAAAGCGGGGGCAAATTGAGGGAAGTGCTGCTTGACATACTTGATACTCCGGTAAGTCCGGAATTATTGCCGCCGGATGAAAATGGAAAAATATCACAAAAAACCGAAGAACTTGTTGGGCCTTATGAGCTGCATGATTTTTTCCTTTATTATTTTGTACGGTTCGGTTATCCGCCTAAAAAGATTTTAAGGATAGCAAAGCTTGCTTTTGCAGGTAAATATGACGAAACGGAAATAAAAAAATGGCTGAGTATTTTTGTAAGGCGTTTTTTTGCCCAACAGTTCAAACGCTCCTGCCTGCCCGACGGACCTAAGGTGGGAACTGTAACACTATCCCCAAGGGGAGATTTCAGAATGCCCAGCGACGCATGTGCAAGGCTTTGGCTTGAAGAGCTTGAAAATCTTTAACGGCTGACTTTACACCAATTTTACTTTAAGCTGTATTGACACATTTTTTGACGTATTTTATAATAAAATAAAGAAATTGGCATTTAAAAGAAAAACTGCAATGGGGAATTTATTTAAAAAGATTGCTTGTGAGGGTGGCTGTTTTATGATTAAAAATTGCTATGACAACCGCGAACTATCCTGGCTGAAATTTAATTACCGGGTTTTGGAGGAAGCACAGGACAAGTCCGTCCCGTTGTTTGAGCGTTTATCTTTTTGCTCGATTTTTCAAAGCAATCTTGACGAATTTTTCATGATAAGGGTCGGTTCGCTTTATGACCAAATGCTTTTGGATGAGGATTTTAGGGAAAATAAGACGAATATGACCTGCAAGGAGCAGCTTGATGCCATTTTTCGCCGTGTAAAGGAGCTTTCTCCTGTAAGGGACAACACTTATTTTCAAATAATAAGCGAACTTGCTGATTTTGGCATAGAACAGACGGATTTCAAATCCCTTTCTAAAAAAGAAGAGGAGTTTGCCCAAATTTATTTTAATACCGAGATAAAGCCGCTTATTTCGCCGCAGGTTATTGATAAAAGGATACCGTTTCC
>JAJUHO010000132.1 GCA_029267825.1 Oscillospiraceae bacterium | reverse complement strand
GGCAGGACTTTTATACAGCCTTCTCAGGGGCAGCGTGAGAATTCGGTAAGGATAAAGCTGAATGCCATATCGGATACGGTAAAGGGTAAAAGGATTATACTTGTTGATGACAGCATAGTAAGGGGAACAACGAGCGGCAGGATAGTAAATCTTATACGCGAAGCCGGGGCAACGGAAATCCATATGCGCATATCAAGCCCTCCGTTTGTAAATCCATGCTACTTTGGAACCGATATAGACAGCAAGGACAAGCTTATTGCCTGCAAGATGTCCATTGATGAAATTGCAAGGCATGTTGGGGTTGACAGCCTAGGGTATTTAAGCGTCGAGGGGGTAAGGAGCCTTGCCAAGGAGGCCGGATGCAGTTTTTGTGACGGCTGTTTTACCGGAAATTATCCTTCTGAGGTTCCCAAAGCTTTTGCAAAGGATAAATTCGAGTCAAAAATAAAATGATGTTTTGCATATGCCGCCTTTGATGGCGGCAATGTAATTGTGTTTGATACCTTTTAAAATGCTGAAAGGGTTGATTGGATGAAAAGTTTTTCTGAAAGCTATAAGGAAGCAGGGGTTGACGTAACTGCCGGATATAAGGCTGTTGAGCTTATGAAATCCCATGTAGCAAGAACAATGACGAGCGGCGTCCTTTCTGGAATAGGCGGATTTGGCGGACTTTTTGAGCTTGATTTGACAGGAATTTCAAAACCCGTGCTTGTTTCCGGAACGGATGGCGTGGGAACAAAACTGAAGATAGCTTTTTTGCTTGATAAGCATGATACCGTTGGGATAGATTGTGTTGCCATGTGCGTTAATGATGTTATTTGCTGTGGTGCAAAGCCTTTGTTTTTCCTTGATTACGTTGCAGTTGGCAAAAATGTTCCGGAAAAGGTGGCAAATATAGTTTCCGGTGTTGCGGAAGGCTGTGTTCAGGCGGGATGTGCGCTTATAGGCGGTGAAACTGCCGAAATGCCCGGATTTTACCCTCCTGATGAATACGACCTTGCAGGATTTGCTGTGGGAGTTGTGGACAAGGATAAAATCTTGAAGCCTGAAACGCAAAAGGCAGGGGATGCTGTTATTGCCATAAAGTCAAGCGGAGTGCATTCAAACGGATTTTCACTTGTAAGGAAGGTCTTTTCGGTAAACGAGGGAACTCTTTCGACATATTTTGATGATTTAGGAGCAACTCTTGGAGAGGCTTTGCTTACTCCTACTAAAATTTATGTAAAAGCAATTCTTGAACTTCTTTCAAAAGTTAATGTAAAAAGCATTTCACACATAACCGGCGGAGGATTTTATGAAAATATTCCAAGGTCCTTGCCAGAGGGACTTTCTGCATGCATTGATAGAAAATCTGTTGATGTGCTTCCGATATTTAATTTAATAAGTAAAACGGGGCATATACCAGAAAGAGATATGTTCAATACTTTCAATATGGGTGTTGGAATGTGCGTTGTGGTTGATAAAAACGATGCGGATAAAGCGCTGGAAGCAATAAAGTCTGCCGGTGAGGAAGCTTATGTCATGGGAGAACTTGTTGCCAGTGACGAGGGCGTAATTATTAAGTAAACGTCCGGAGGTTTAAATGAAAAATATAGTAGTTTTGGTATCCGGCGGAGGCACTAATTTGCAAGCCCTTATTGATGCGCAAAACCGTGGGGAAATAAAAAACGGCAGAATAACTTGCGTGATTTCTTCAAAGCCCGATGCGTATGCGCTTAAAAGGGCTGAAAACAACGGCATACCTGCAAAGGTTATACCAAGGAAAGAATATCCGGATGCGCTTTCTTATAGCAAGAAGCTGCTTGAAGTTTTAAATGAAGAGAATGCTGATTTAATTGTGCTTGCCGGTTTTATGACCATACTTGACGAAATAATTACAAAGGCATATCCATATAAAATTATAAATGTTCATCCGTCTTTGATTCCGGCTTTTTGCGGAAAGGGTTACTATGGACTTAAAGTGCACGAGGCGGTGTTGGAATACGGGGTAAAACTTACCGGCGCAACGGTGCATTTTGTAAATGAAGAGGCGGATGCAGGGGCAATAATACTTCAAGGTGCAGTTTCTGTGGAAAACGAAGATACTCCGGAAACCTTGCAAAAACGTGTTATGGAGCAGGTTGAATGGAAACTGCTTCCCAAGGCGGTTGCGCTTTTCTGTGATGATAAAATTGAAATAAGAAATGGAAAAGCATATGTAAAAACGGAGGGAAAACAATGAATCCAGTTTCAATTTCCGAAGCTTTAAAAAATAATTCATATCCCGGCAGAGGAATTATAATAGGCAAATCAGACGATGGTAAATATGCCGTATGCGCTTATTTCATAATGGGCAGGAGTGAAAACAGCCGCAACCGCATATTTGTTGAAGATGGCAGGGGAATAAAAACTAAGGCTTTTGACCCTTCAAAGCTTGTTGATCCAAGCCTTATAATCTATTCTCCGGTAAGAGTTTTTGAAAACAAAACAATAGTAACAAATGGCGACCAAACAGATACTATTTATGATTTTTTAGCATCGCAAAAAAGCTTTGAGGATGCTTTGCGCACAAGGGAATTTGAGCCGGACTCGCCTAATTTCACTCCAAGAATTTCCGGCATAATTTCACTTGGAAACGGAGGATTTTCATATAAGCTTTCAATACTCAAAAGTGCAAATGGAAACGATTTGTCTTGCGAAAGATTTTTTTATGAATATGAAAGTCCTATTTCCGGCGAAGGCAGATTGATTCATACCTATAAGCATGACGGAAACCCAATACCATCATTTGAAGGTGAACCTAAGGCTGTAAAACTTGACAAGGATATTGATGCTTTTGCAAATGAACTTTGGGAAAATCTTGATACTGAAAATAAAGTGTCGCTTTTTGTAAGGTATATTTGCCTTGAAACAGGCAAGGAAGAAACAAGGATAATAAATAAAAATGTATGAGGGAGTTAATATGTCAAAGGAATTTGCTTTAAAATACGGCTGCAACCCCAATCAAACACCTGCAAGGATTTACTCCGAAACAGGTGAGCTTCCAATTGAAATACTTAATGGAAGACCGGGATATATAAACTTTATGGATGCCTTGAACGGCTGGCAGCTTGTAAAGGAATTGAAGGAGGCAACCGGACTTCCGGCGGCAGCTTCTTTTAAGCATGTTTCACCCGCCGGTGCGGCAGTTGGTGTTGCACTTGACGATACTTTGAAAAAGGTTTATTTTGTTGACGATTTGGAACTTTCACCGCTTGCTTGCGCTTATGCAAGGGCAAGGGGAGCTGACAGAATGTCATCATATGGCGACTTTATTTCACTTTCTGACATATGCGACAAACAGACTGCCGTTATGATTTCAAGGGAGGTTTCAGATGGCATAATTGCTCCCGGTTACACAGATGAGGCGCTTGAAATTTTAAAGAAAAAACGCAAGGGGACCTACAATATAATAAAAATTGATGAAAATTATGTTCCGGAGCCGATAGAAAGAAGACAAATTTTTGGAATTACATTTGAACAGGGCAGAAACAATGTAAAATTTGACGATTCTGCTTTTGAAAATATTGTGACTGAAAATAAAATTCTTCCAGAAAGCGCAAAGAGGGATTTGCTTATTTCACTAATAACGCTTAAATATACCCAATCAAACAGCGTTTGCTATGCCAAGGACGGACAGGCAATAGGAATAGGCGCCGGACAGCAATCAAGGATACATTGTACAAGGCTTGCTGGAAACAAGGCTGATATTTGGTGGCTCAGACAGCATGAAAAAGTTTTGAACCTGCAGTTTGTTGACAATATAGGACGTCCGGATAGAGATAATGCAATAGATATATATTTGTCCGAGGACTATATGGATGTCCTTGCAGACGGCGAATGGCAAAGGATATTTAAGGTTAAGCCCGAAGTCTTTACGAGGGAAGAAAAAAAGGAATGGCTTAAAAAGCTGACCGGAGTTTCTCTTGGTTCAGATGCCTTTTTCCCGTTCGGTGACAATATAGAGCGTGCCTATAAGTCGGGAGTATGCTATATTGCCGAACCGGGTGGTTCAATACGTGACGACCATGTTATTGAAACCTGCAACAAATACAAAATGGTAATGGTGTTTAATGGAATAAGACTTTTCCACCATTGATTTTAAGGGGGTTTTTTAATGGATGTTCTTGTTGTGGGAGGCGGCGGCCGCGAGCATGCTATAATAATGAAGCTTTCGCAAAGCCCAAAAATAGGGAAGCTTTATTGTACTCCGGGCAACGGTGGAATTTCACGCTTTGCAGAATGCTTTGATATAAAAGCAACAGATATTGACGGCGTAACTAAGCTTGCCAAAAAACTTTCAGTTGACATGGTTGTTGTTGCTCCTGATGACCCGCTTGTTTTAGGCATGGTTGATGCCCTTAATGCAAACGGGATTAAAACCTTTGGCCCAAGCAAGGCAGCAGCTGAAATTGAGGGCAGTAAGGTTTTTGCAAAGCAGCTTATGAAAAAATATAAAATTCCAACAGCCGAATATGAGGTTTTTTCTGATGCCAAGGAAGCAATAGAGTATATAAAAAGAAAAAATTCCTATCCTGCGGTAATAAAGGCAGATGGGCTTGCTCTTGGAAAAGGCGTTGTAATTGCAAAGGATTTTGATGAAGCACAAAATGCCGTACACTCCATTATGGAAGATAAAATTTTCGGCGCAAGCGGCAACAAGGTTGTTATTGAGGAATTCCTGACCGGGCCTGAGGTTTCTGTACTCTCTTTCTGTGATGGAAAAACTATTGTGCCAATGATTTCCTCAATGGACCATAAAAGGGCGCTTGATAATGATGAGGGACTCAACACCGGCGGTATGGGAACAATTGCACCTAATCCATATTATACGGAAGAAATTGCAAAAGAGTGCATGGAAAAGATTTTTCTTCCGACAGTTGCAGCAATGAATTCCGAGGGCAGACCGTTTAAGGGATGCTTATACTTTGGGCTTATGATTACCCCAAACGGGCCTAAGGTCATAGAGTATAATTGCCGATTTGGTGATCCTGAAACACAGGTTGTACTGCCGTTGCTTAAAACCGACCTACTTGAAATTTTTGAAGCGGTATATGATGAGCG
>JAJUHO010000131.1 GCA_029267825.1 Oscillospiraceae bacterium | reverse complement strand
CTGTTGAGCCAAAGCAAACGGCAATGATTCATGGGCTTGAATACATGGCAAAAGCCGGGATGAAATTGACAAATGTGGAAAATGTCGTGATTAGAAATATAGCAATTGATATTGATAAAGGGGATAATCCGCTGTACCTTGAAAACAGCAACGGCGTTTGCATTGACGGATTTAATGTCAGCAATGCTCCCGACGGGGCGAATTTATTTTTAAAAGGGTGTCAAAAGGTTAAAATCAGAGGCGTTGATTTTCCGTCAAGCCAAAGCGGATGCGTTGATGTTGAAATATCAAAATAACGGGCAGCAGGCGATATTATTTGCAAGGAAGGTATTTTTATGGAGAAAAAACTTAAAAATATTTATAAATGCTTTCCGGGAGGACGCCATAAGGTGCTTACCATGAGTTATGACGATGGAAAGAACGAAGATGGGCGTCTTGTGGAAATATTCAATAAGTATGGGATAAAAGGAACTTTTCATTTGAATTCCGGGCTTTATGAAAACCGGATTCCTATTGGTGAAATTGCAGAGCTTTATAAAGGGCATGAGATAGCCTGTCATACGGCGACACATCCTACGATTGAGCGCTGTCCCATTGAACAGGTTGCGAGGCAGATACTTCTTGACCGCGAGGAGCTTGAAAAGGCTGTCGGGTATCCCGTGAGGGGATTTTCATATCCGAATGGTTCTTATAATAAGCAAATAAAAGAGCTTCTTCCGCTGCTTGGGATAAGGTATGCAAGGGTTGTCGGAAATTCGGGAAGCTTTGCGCTTCCCCACGACCCGTATGAATGGAAAGCCACTTGCCACCATAAGTACCGTCTGCTGGAGCTGGGAAACGAATTTTGCGGGCTTTCAAAAAAACAGTACCTTTATATTATGTATGTATGGGGGCACAGCTATGAGTTTTCCAATGACGGCAACTGGGATTTAATTAAGGATTTCTGCAAGCTTGTCGGAGGCAGGGACGATATCTGGTATGCAACCAATATTGAAATAATGGATTATCTTGACGCATGCGAACGCCTTATCTGCTCGGCAGACGGAAGTTTTATATTCAATCCTTCTGCAAAAAGCGTTTGGCTCAGTGTGGATGGAGAAATAATAGAGGCAAAGGGCGGAGAAATGACCCGGCTTTGAGTTTTGCGCAAAAAAGTTTGAAAATTCGGTTGACATACTATGATTTGTATGGTAAAATAATTAAGCCGCATACTGCCGGCTTTTTTTGAAGCGGCATTTTTTGCCCGCCGGACAGCAGCGAGTTTTTATGGAAAAGGCAGGTGCCATTATGTACGCAGTTATTGAAACAGGCGGAAAACAGTATCAGGTTAAGGAAGGCGACGTTGTTTTTGTTGAAAAGCTTGGCGCTGACGTTGATTCTACAGTGACTTTTGACAAGGTTGTGGTTGTCGGCGGAGAAGGCAAGATTTCAGTTGGAGCGCCTTATGTAAAAGGAGCTAAGGTTGAAGCAAAGGTTATCAAAAACGGCAAGGCAAAGAAAATTACTGTTTTCACATACAAAGCCAAGAAAAATGAAAAGACAAAGCAGGGACACAGGCAGCCCTATACACAGGTAAGGATAGAAGCTATAAAGGCATAATATGATTACGGCTGAATTTTTTAAAAAAGACGGAAGAATGCAGGGCTTTTTTGTAAGAGGCCATGCGGGCTATGCCGATAGTGGCGAAGATATAGTCTGCGCAAGTGTTTCTTCCGCGGTTCAGCTTTCGGCAAACCTTATTACCGAATGCTTTAAATCCAAGGCAAATGTCGAGGTGGAAGGCGACGGGATAAGGTTGGGTCTTGACCCTTTGGATGGAACGGATGCTGCTGCCAAAGTGATTGAGGGGCTTTTGCTCCATTTGGAGTTGCTTTCGGACGATTTTAAAGGGACGATTAAAGTTATAATTTCGGAGGTGTAATTATGTTAAGAATATCAATGCAGTTTTTTGCTCATAAAAAGGGCGTTGGTTCCACAAAGAACGGACGTGATTCCGAGTCCAAAAGGCTTGGTGTAAAGAGGGCTGACGGTGAATACGTTCTTGCCGGCAACATTCTTGTTCGCCAGAGAGGAACTCATATCCATCCCGGTGAAAATGTGGGACGCGGTTCCGATGACACGCTTTTTGCGCTTGTTTCCGGAAAGGTTAAGTTTGAAAGGCTTGGCCGCGACCGCAAGAAGGTTTCCGTTTACGCGGAGGCTTAATTTCCGTTTTGGAATTTTTAATCCCGTTTAAGGGGTATGGGGATTGTGCTCTCCTTTTTAAGGAAGGGCTTTTGCCCCTCCCTTATTCGGGATTTTGTTTTTTAAATTAAAATAAGTCTTTTTGGGAAAAATAAAGCAAAGGGGTGTTTGTTATGTTTGTGGACAAGGCAAAAATTAAAATAAAGGCCGGAAACGGCGGCGACGGGGCGGTTTCCTTCCACAGGGAAAAATATGTAGCGGCGGGAGGCCCTGACGGCGGCGACGGCGGTAAGGGCGGCGACGTTGTCTTTGTCTGCGACGACAACCTCTCAACGCTTGTGGATTTCAGATACAAAAAGAAATATTGCGCCGAGGACGGACAGTCCGGCGGAAACAAAAACTGTACCGGAAAAAGCGGCGAGGACCTTGTTATAAAAGTTCCGAGAGGAACGCTTGTGAGGGATGCCGCTACGGGAAGGCTGATTGCGGATATTTCATCTGATGAACCGAAAATCATAGCAAAGGGTGGAATTGGCGGGAAAGGAAATGCAAGATTTGCATCTTCAACAAGGCAGATTCCGAGATTTGCAAAGCCGGGACAGCCGGGCGAGGCCCTTGAAGTATTTTTGGAACTTAAACTTCTTGCCGACGTGGGACTTGTCGGATTTCCGAACGTTGGAAAATCCACGCTGATTTCGGTGGTAAGCGCCGCAAAGCCTAAAATTGCAAATTACCACTTTACAACTCTTAGTCCGGTTTTGGGAGTGGTCAAGATTGATGACGGAAAGTCCTTTGTAATGGCTGATATTCCCGGACTTATTGAGGGTGCAAGCTCCGGCGCAGGGCTTGGACATGAATTTTTAAGGCACGTTGAAAGGTGCCGCCTTATAGTCCATGTTGTGGATGTCTCCGGAAGCGAGGGCAGGAATCCTAAAGAGGATTTTGAAATTATAAACCGCGAGCTTAAAAATTTCAACGAGGAATTGGCAATGCGCCCGCAAATTGTTGCCGCCAACAAATGCGATATGGCAAGCGGTGAGCAGATAGAAGATTTCAAAAAGTTTATAGAAGGAAACGGATTGCCGTTTTTTGAAATATCTGCGGCGACGACAAAAGGTACAAGGGAGCTTGTGGATGAAATTTGGAGGAGGCTTGAGGAGCTTCCGCCTATAAAGGCCTTTGAGCCGGACCCTGTTCCTGTTGAAGAAAGCTTTGGTGGCAGGAAATTTAATATTTCGGTTGAAAACGGAGTTTACTTTATTGATGCTCCATGGCTTGAAACGGTTTTGCGTGGAGTGAATATGGACGATTACGAGTCGCTGCAATATTTCCAAAGGGTGCTGCGCGAAAGCGGAATTATTGCAAAGCTTGAGGAAATGGGCATAAACGAGGGCGATACGGTTGACATATTTGGCTTTGAATTTGATTATATGAGGTAACGGGGGCGGTTTTACGGAAACAACGCTTGAAAAAAGGCAGGCTGCGCTATATAGTCCCCTGACGCTTGCATTTTTGGGAGATGCGGTTTACGAACAGTTTGTAAGGGAAAGAATTGTGCTTTCGGCAAATATGCCGGTGGGCAAGCTGCATTCCGAGGCAGTAAAAAAAGTTAGGGCGGCATTTCAGGCAAGGGCCGTTGAAAAAATTCTGCCATTTCTTTCTGAGGAAGAGCTGGATATATTTAAAAGGGGCAGAAACGCAAGCGGGAACGCCGTGCCCAAAAGCTCCAATCCTGCCGAATACAGGCGTGCCACGGGGCTTGAATGCCTTTTTGGATATCTTCATTTATGTGGAGAAAAGCAAAGGCTCTGCGAGCTTTTTGATTTGATTTGGGAAATAGAGTAAAATGAAAGGGCGATATTATGTCAGGTCATTCAAAATGGAACAATATTAAGCGCAAAAAGGAAGCAACCGATGCCGCAAAGGCAAAGATATTTACGAAAATAGGACGTGAAATTACTGTTTGTGTAAAAGAGGGCGGAGCTGACCCGAACGTAAACGGAAAGCTGCGTGACCTTATTGCCAAGGCAAAATCAAACAATGTGCCAAACGACAACATTGAAAGAATAATCAAAAAGGCGTCCGGCGAGGGTGATAAGAACAATTACGAAACCATTGTGTACGAGGGTTATGGTCCAAGCGGGGTTGCGGTCATTGTGGAGTGCTTGACCGACAACAAAAACAGGACTGCTGCTGATGTGAGGCATTATTTTGACAAATTTGGCGGAAACCTTGGCACAACCGGCTGCGTGTCTTTTATGTTTTCTGAAAAGGGAATAATCATACTTGAAAATACCGGCCTTGACGAGGACAAAGTCATGGAGGATTGTTTTGACCTTGGTGCGTCGGATTTCAATATCGATGAGGATGCGGTTGAAATAATCTGCGATCCGTCTGATTTAAGGACTGTAAGAGAGGGGCTTGAAGCAAAGGGCTATAAGGTTGTTTCTGCAGAGGCGGAGCAGGTTCCGGCTACATACACCACTCTGACCGATGAGGATGCAATCAGAAAGATGAGATTGCTTCTTGAATACCTTGAAGACAATGATGACGTGCAGAATGTTTGGCACAACTGGGAAATGCCTGAGGATGAGGAATAATTTTAACCGCCTTTTAGGGATTTTTTAAATCCCTAAAAGGCGGTTTTAAAAGTTAGAGGTTGGTTATTTTTGTATTACAGGTCTTTTCTTAACTTGTTTGTATCTACTTACATCTGATTTTTAATCTTTAACATTTTAGAGAGGGGGGCGCCGCCCCCCTCTTAGTTTTTAAAGATAATAAATTTTTTTACTCCCCCTGCCTACTTTTCTTCACCAGCGAAGAAAAGTAGGCAAAAGACGCCGCCCTGCGGGGCTTTTTTACGTCTACATTCGCCTACCCGCCGGCAACGGGCGCTTACGCTTTCAG
>JAJUHO010000177.1 GCA_029267825.1 Oscillospiraceae bacterium | reverse complement strand
TGCATCGCCATATCCCTAAGACTCATATCTTCTCTCGGGAACGACCAGTTAAGTATTGTTACCGGCCCGGTAAGCATTCCTTTTACCGGCTTTTTGGAAAGGCTTTGGGCATAAACCGAATACTCAACCGTCATAGGCCTTGTCCTTGATATTTCTCCCCATATTATTGGCGGTTTTACGCATCTTGTGCCGTAAGATTGAACCCATGCCTTTTCAGTAAAAATAAATCCTTCAAGGCATTCACCAAAATATTCAACCATGTCATTTCTTTCAAATTCCCCGTGAACCAAAACATCAAGTCCTATTTTCTCTTGAAGTTCTATACATTCCGCTATTTTTTTCTTATTGAAGTTTTTATATTCTTCCTCGCTTATTTTCCCGCTTTTAAATGCCGCACGGTTTGCCCTTACATCCTCAGTTTGAGGGAAAGAGCCTATTGTAGTTGTCGGAAGCAGCGGCAGTTTAAATTCTTCCCTTTGAATTTTTTCCCTCTCGTGAAATTCGGGAAGCCTTATAAAATCCTTTTCGGAAAGAGATGCCACTCTTTCCCTTACCGCATTGTTAACACCGCTTCTTTCAGAGGAAAAAGCCCCATAATTTTCAATGAAAATACTGTTTTGTGTATAATTTTCATCTTCCGCAAGCTTTTTTAGCTCTGAAAGCTCAACAAGTTTTTCACAGGCAAAAGAAAGATGCTTTTTATAAGCGTCCGAAAGTTTCTTTTCATTTTCAAGCGTATAAGGAACGTGCAAAAGCGAGCATGAAGTCCCTATTGCAATTTCACCGGCATATTTTTTTATAGAATTCAAAAGCAAAATAGTTTTTTGATAATTGTTTCTCCAAATATTTTTCCCGTTTACAACTCCGGCAAAAAGAATTTTATTGTTGTCAAACCCGTTCTTTTCCAAAAGCTCAAAGCTTTTAAGCCCTTCGACAAAATCAATTCCGATTCCATCAAAATCAAGCCGCATAACTTCGTTCCAGCAATCCCTTATATCTCCAAAATAAGTCTGCAAAAGCACCTTGACTTTGTTTTTGTTTTTAAGGATTTTAGAATAAAGCGAAACAAAAAAAGCTACGTCCTCTTTTGACAAATCCATAACAAGAAAAGGCTCGTCAATTTGAACCCATTTTGCTCCAAGTTCTGCAAGCTTTTTTAAAACATCCGAATATACATCCACAACCTGCTCTTCAAAATCAAAACAAGTTTTTTCTCCGGTATACCTTGCAAGCTTTAAAAAAGTAAACGGGCCTATTAAAACAGGCTTTGTCATTATTCCAGCATTTTTTGCCTCAATAAATTCATCAAAAAGCTTTGTGCCGGAAAGTTTAAGCTCCATTTCATCCTCAATTTCCGGCACCATATAGTGATAATTTGTATTAAACCATTTCTTCATGGCAAGGGCTTTTACATCTCCGCGCTCGCCTTGATATCCCCTTGCCATTGAAAAATATTCAGAAATTACATCAAGCTTTAAATTTTTATACCTTTTAGGAACTGCACCAAGCATAACGGCCGTATCCAGCATTCCATCACAATATGAAAAATCATTAGACGGGATAAAATCCACCCCTGCATCTTTTTGATTTCTCCAATGCAGCAATCTTAAATCCTTTGCAATATTTACAATTTCATCAACAGTCAAAGTTCCCTTAAAAAAGCTTTCCAATGCAAATTTAAGTTCCCTTTGCGCACCTATTCTCGGATATCCCACAACAGAAGTTTTCATGATATAATTATTCCTTTCATCTCATCAAAATCGTTTGAATAATTATATCACAACTTTAAAGCCATAAAAAATACAGGATTTCTATGAGTTAATATAGTTTTTCCCTATAGCTATATTAAATATTTTCCAACAATAAGTTTTTTAGCTTAACTTTGATACGCTGCGCATGCAATCCTCTATTTCCTCCAAAGTAGGCATTGCCGGAATTGCACCGTATTTCGTTGAGCAAAGCGCTCCGCTTGCGTTGGCAAAATCGGCAAATTCCTTTAACTGCGAAAAGCTTATCTCCTCGGGAAGCTTTTGGCTCTCTGCAATCTTAAACAAAAAAGCTCCGAAAAAGCTGTCTCCGGACCCGGTTGTATCGATTGTTTTTACAGAATAAGTAGGCAGACGTTCTATTCCACCATTGCCGGCAATTATACATCCTTTTGCTCCTTGTGTCACAACAGCTATTTTTATTCCATATCCAAGCAATTTTGCAATTCCCTGCAAAAACTGGTCGCAATCCGTCAGCAATTTCAATTCATCTTCGGAAACTTTAATTATATCAACAAGCGGCAAAACACTTTTCATAGCCGTTTTAGCTTTTGAAGTGCTTTCCCAAAGCATCGGCCTGTAATTTGGATCGTAGCTTATTATTTTCCCCTTTTCTTTTGCAAGTTCCAAAAGACTTAATGTTGTTGACCGACTTGGCTCGCACGTCATTGAAATAGAGCCAAAATGAAATATCCTGCATTCCTCAACAAGTTTCAAATCAACCTCATCATACCTTAAAAGTGTATCTGCTCCGGGTTTTCTATAAAAAGTAAAAGACCTGTCACCATTTTTACCAAGATGGACAAAAGCAAGTGTGGTCAGTGCTTCTTTATCAACCACAAGTCCCTTTGCCGATACTTTATACTTTTCTAAAGTATCCTTTAAAAATTTACCAAAATTATCGTTTCCAACTTTTCCTATAAAAGCAGATTTTGCACCCAAAAGCGCAGTTTGCACGGCAACATTGGCAGGTGCGCCGCCTGCGTTTTGCTTAAAAATACCTTCGCCTTTTTCAGCAAAGTAAGGTGTAAAATCTATGAGCACTTCACCCATTGACAATATATCAATCATTTTATTACCTCTTTCATTTGTTTTCTAAAAAATAAGAAGCCTCCATGTCAGCAGTACAAAGTGCAAAGGCAAGCGGAAATTGTTCAAAAACCCTGCCTATGGTATTTTTTTCTTCAATTCCCGAAAAACCCATATGATACCTTATTGCAAAGGCCTCTTCCCTTGTAAGCCTCATAAATCCGGATATTATGTAAACCGACTTTTCCCCATGCCCATAAGGAAGTCTGTCATCTATAGTATAATAAGGTACCTTTTCCCAAACACCTTCATCGTTTTT
>JAJUHO010000030.1 GCA_029267825.1 Oscillospiraceae bacterium | reverse complement strand
TTGGTTGCGGAGGCTGGATTTGAACCAACGACCTTCGGGTTATGAGCCCGACGAGCTACCGAGCTGCTCCACTCCGCGATATTTTATTGCCTCAATCAAAGTGCTTAATAATAATACCATATGCAAAAGCTTTTGTCAAGTATTTTTTTGAGGTAAGTTAAAATTTATTTTTAATTTTTTTTAAAGTAGGACAAAAGAAAAAGTATGTTTTTTTTGTGTCATAAACTCCGCAGCAATTTCTTTTGCTTTTGTGATTTTTATCACATTTTTTTCACCCGACAATCACACGAAATATTTATATTTTAAACAAGAGAAAAACACATTGATTTTACAAAATTTTTAAATGGATTTTTGAAAGGAAGATTTAATGAGTTCGTTTGATTTTAAAAGATATCAGGCTTTAAGTGCTGTTTTGGCCTTTTTTACAGGAAGTTTTTTTATGTCGTCTTGTTCATTGCAAAATAATTCGTCAAGCCAAAACACATCGTCACAATCCTCATCATCTTTATCAACAGAGCAAACATCAATCCAAACTTCGGCTTCAGATTTGGAAACACCTTCTGTTGAATATACAAGTGAAGATACTGAAGCGGCAGATGCAACAAATGCAGTTCAAATAAAATTTCAAGGTTCTTCCGCACAGGTAGACGGCAAGGGGGTTTCGGTAAAGAATGGTATTGTAACAATAAATTCTGCCGGGACATATGCTTTGAGCGGAACATTGAGCGAAGGGCAATTAGTAGTAGATGTTTCCGAATCGGGAACAGTAAAGCTTATTCTTAATGGGGCAAGCATTTCGTGTTCTAATTCTTCCGCAATTTATGTAAAGAATGCGGATAAAGTGATTTTAACACTTGCCGATGGCACTCAAAATACTCTTTCCGACGGAACAAATTATGTTTTTGATGATGCCGAAAATAGCGAACCTGATGCTGCTTTGTTCAGTAAAAGCGATTTAACTGTAAATGGTTCCGGAACTTTAACTGTAAATGCCAATTACAATGACGGCATAACAAGTAAGGATGGCTTGAGAATTGCCGGCGGAAATATAACAATAAATTCGGCAGGCGATGGGATAAAAGGACGCGACTTTGTTTCTGTAAAGGATGGCAATATATCTGTTTCGGCACAGGGTGATGGAATTAAATCCACAAATGATAAAGATGCGCAAAAAGGTTTTGTTTTGATAGAAGGCGGGAAATTAAATATAATTTGCGCAAAGGATGGGATACAAGCCGAAACAACGGCATCTGTAACCGGCGGTGAAATAAGCGTTACCTCCGGAGGGGGAAGTTCAAATGGTATCTCTCAAACAACACAGCAAAATACAGAAGAAACCGAAAGTAAGAAAGGCATAAAGGCAACTACCGGGATAATTGTTAGCGGTGGCAAAATTGATATAAATTCTGCGGATGATGCTGTTCATTCAAATGGAAGCATTAAAATTTCGTCAGGAACATTAACTGTTTCGTCTGGGGATGACGGAATCCATGCCGACAATCAAATAGTTGTGGATAATGGTGAAATCTCAATTTCAAAATCGTACGAGGGGCTTGAAAGCTCTGTTATGACAATAAATAACGGAAATATATATGTAGTTTCAAGCGACGATGGAATAAATATAGCCGGCGGAAATGATGGTTCATCTGTAAATGGCCGCCCAGGACAGAATGAGTTTGCAAATTCCTCAAACAATCAGCTTTATATAAACGGAGGATATATTTGGATGGATGCTGCCGGCGACGGACTTGACTCAAACGGTTCTATTACAATGACTAATGGCACTGTTATTGTAAACGGTCCTGAAAATGACGGAAATGGCGCTGTTGATTACAACGGAACGTTTAAAGTTGATGGAGGATGGCTTTTGGCGGTTGGAAGTTCCGGAATGGCTCAGGCGCCAAGTGATTCTTCATCACAGTATTCGCTGATGATAAACTTTGACTCAAAACTTTCCGCAGGAACTCTTGTGCATTTGCAGACTTCTTCCGGTGAGGAAATATTTACTTTTGCTCCATCTAAGACATATCAATCGGTAGTTTTCTGCTCACCTGAAATAAAGGAAGGTTCTTATTCGGTATATACCGGAGGAACGAATACTGGCACAAACGAAAACGGCCTCTATACCGGCGGAAATTATTCCGGAGGGACTGAGTATAAAAGTTTTGAAGTTTCATCTAAAGTGACTACGGTAGGGCAGGCACCAAGAATGGGCGGCGGCCCCGGAGGAATGGGTGGAAATCCCGGTGGCGGAAGAAGAAAGTTTCAGCCCGGTGAAACGGAGGCGACGACAAATCAAGGATAGGCATATGAAAAAAATAAAAAAACCATTATTTATTTCTTTGGCAATAATTGCTGTTGTGGGATCCATATTATATTATTTTGCCGACAGGTATTTGATTGAGCATGTTCAAATTTCAAATGTGGAGCAGTACGAACAAGAAGCTTATAGCTCGCAGGAGCAAATAGAAAGCTTGTCGCTTTCTTCTTTCGAAGAAAAAATTGACGATTGGAATTATGAGGGCAATGGAATAAAAATTGCCATAAGCAAGGTTTCCAAAAACAGCGGAGGAGGGACCTTTGTGTATTATGTTGCCGACGTAGTTCTTTCAGATGCGTCACAGCTTAAATCTGCTTTTGCAAAAAATCAATTTGGAACAAATATAATTGAATATACTTCAAAAATTGCAAGTGAAAACAATGCTATTTTTGCAATAAACGGTGATTATTACGGTTTCAGGGACGATGGAATAGTGATAAGAAACGGAGTTGTTTATCGTGATAAGCCTGCGCGCACCGGACTTGCAATTTATAAGGACGGAAGTATGAAAGTCTATGATGAAACCCAAACCTCTGCACAAGAACTTTTGGATGATGGAGTTTGGAATACTCTTTCTTTTGGGCCTGCGATACTTGTTGATTCGCAAATTCCTTCCGGCATAGAAAGTGTTGAAGTGGATACTAATTTTGGGAACCATTCAATTCAAGGTAATCAGCCAAGGACGGGCATAGGAATAATTGAGCCTAATCATTTTGTTTTTATAGTTGTTGACGGCAGAAGCAAAAATTATAGCGTTGGAGTGACTCTTACGGAGTTTGCTCAAATTTTCAAAGACCTTTGCTGCACGCAGGCATATAATCTTGACGGAGGAGGTTCTTCAACGATGTACTTTAACGGCAGGGTAGTCAATAATCCTCTTGGCAAAAACAAAGAGCGTGGCGTCAGCGATATTTTGTATATAGGTTAGGAAGTGGTTTTATGGCGATAACTTCTTTTAAGCGTTATGAGATTAAATTTATAATTACGCGTGAGCAATTTGAAAAGCTGATTCCAATTTTAAAGATATATATGGAAAGCGATAAATACTGCAAAGATGATAATTTTTACAGCATATACAATATTTACTACGATACACCGGATAATTATTTTATAAGACATTCGCTTTCAAAGCCGGGCCATAAGGAAAAATTAAGATTAAGAAGCTATAGTGCCAATATTTCAAAAGAAGATAAGGTCTTTTTAGAAATAAAGAAAAAAACAGCGGGCATAGTCCATAAAAGGCGTGCGGAAATGACTCTTGAAGAAGCCGAAAGATTTGCTGCCTTTGGCGAAAAGCCGAAGCTTGACGGATACATGGCAAACCAAGTGTCACATGAGTTGGAATATTTCTTTAAAAACAATATTCTAACACCGTCTGTTTTTATAGGCTATAGCCGGATGGCCTTTTTTGGCAAAAACGATAAGGAATTTCGCATTACTTTTGATAAAGATATTTTGGCAAGAAAAGAAAACCTTTCGCTGGAATATCCGCCGGAAGGAGAAATGCTTTTGGATGAAGGCAAGTATTTGATGGAGGTTAAGATTTCAAATGCCGTACCCAAATGGCTTGCAACGCTTCTTTCGGATCTTGGAATTTATCCTTCGGGATTTTCAAAATACGGTGCGGCCTATACTAAGTACTGCCTTGAAAAAAGCAATACGGATTATAATTTATACAAAGGCAATGTGATTATTTTTCATAACCATGCATATTACGAACATATAAAAAGGGGATAAATAAATGCTTGATTCTTTACTTACATCGATTATAGATGAAACGCTTACCTTGCCGGCAATGCTTGCATCGCTTTGTGCGGCATTGGCAATGGGCTTTGCAATAAGCCTTGTTTACATGACAACCCATAAAAAAGAGGGATATTCGGCGGGATTTGTTGCCACGCTTATAATGCTTCCGGCAATAATAGCAGTTATAATAATGCTTATAGGCAATAATGTTGCAAGGGCATTTAGCTTGGCGGGAGCATTCAGCCTCGTAAGATTCAGAAGCGCTCCCGGCGACCCGAAAGATATTGCTTATGTTGCATTTGTTCTTGCGATAGGCCTTTCCTGCGGGCTTGGATATATAGCTTACGGCGTGATTTTTGTTGTAATTTTAAGTGCGGTAATGCTTGCAATGGATTGCTTTAAATTCGGAAAGCCGAAAAGAAGCCTTATGCAGCTTAAAATTACTGTGCCGGAAGACCTTAATTTTCAAGGCGCTTTTGATGATGTCCTTGATAAGTATACTGAAAGCTGGAGCCTAAAAAATATAAAGACCAGTGATTTTGGAACTCTTTTTGAACTTGTTTATATTATAACAATAAATCCCATGCAAGATAATAAGAAATTTATAGATGAATTGAGATGCCGCAATTCAAATCTTAATATTTCGCTTACAATGAAGGAATTTGAAGATAGATATACCGCTTGATTTTTGATTGCAATATTTTGAATTGTATTGTATAATGTTTGCATCAAAGAGAAAAGGTGGGGCATTCAATGCCGGAAAACGGGCACATAAAAAATCTTGGTGAAATTGCTGATGTAAAATTTGATGACTTTGGCAATCCGTTGGTTTTAGGAAAACCCGCAAAAATCATAGGCCATGTTTCTTCAAGAGGCAGGATAATTGCTGTTTATGGGGATACCGTTGTCGTGTGCGGTGAAGATGAGGTTTATTATGAACCTCAGATAAGGGATATGTTGAAGCTTTCGCAACGGGAAAAAATAAAATGCTTTTATGAAAAAACCTGTGGAGCGGTTATATATACAATCCATGAGGGGATGCGCAAGTATTTTATAATAAAAAATGAAAGCGGTCATATAGGATTTCCAAAAGGACATATAGAGTTTGGAGAAACCGAAGAGGAAACAGCCAAAAGGGAAGTTTATGAAGAAACCGGCATAGAGATTTCTATTGACAATAGTTTTAGGATGGAATATACATATAAAACTCTAGAAAATACCTGCAAGAGGTGTGTTTATTTTCTTTCGTATTATGAGTATAGACCTGCAAAAGTACAGGAGAGCGAAATATTTCAAAGTTGGCTTGTTCCATTTGACGAGGCTGTGGAGCTTTTAAATTTTGAACAGGACAGGGAAATACTTAAAGAGGCTGAAAATTTTATTAAAGGATAAAAATTGATTTAAAGTATTGACATATCTGTAAAACGGTTTTATAATTATGCTTGAAGAAAATTGAATATAGTTGCTAGGGGTGCCGTAAGGCTGAGAAAGATTTTTTAATCTTAACCCTTTGAACCTGATGTGGTTAGAACCATCGTAGGAAAGCATAGATTTTTAAAGTCAATAAAAGCTTGCCATGATGGCAAGCTTTTTTATTTTACAGGAGGATTTGAAATGAGCGATAAACTTGTTATAGGCGGTAAAGAAATAGACAGCAGGCTATTTGTGGGAACTGGGAAATTTTCTTCAAACAGACTTATTCCGGAAGTAATAAAATCTTGCGGAGCAAAGGTGGTTACTGTTGCTGTAAGGAGGATTGATTTTAATTCGGCAGAAGAGAATATGTTGAATTACATACCAAAAGACTGCATACTCATGCCAAATACATCAGGTGCAAGAAACGCAGAAGAAGCGGTAAGGATTGCAAGGCTTGCAAGAGCTGCCGGATGCGGCAACTGGATAAAGATTGAGGTCATATCCGATAATAAGTATCTTTTGCCTGACAATATTGAAACAATAAAGGCCACAGAAATACTTGCCAAAGAAGGCTTTGTGGTGCTGCCGTATATGAATCCGGATTTAAGCGCTGCAAGACGGCTGAAAGAGGCAGGCGCGGCGGCGGTTATGCCTCTTGGCGCGCCGATAGGAACAAATAAGGGCCTAAAAACGAAAGAACTCGTGCGCATAATGGCAAAGGAAATAGACTTGCCTGTAATTGTTGATGCCGGACTCGGCAAGCCGTCGGAGGCGGCCGAATCAATGGAAATAGGCGCGGCCGCCGTGCTTGTTAATACCGCAATAGCGAGCGCCGGAGACCCTGTGCTGATGGCAAAAGCTTTTGCGCTTGCAGTTGAGGCTGGAAGAGCGGCATATCTTTCCGGAACCGGTGCGATAAGCGAATATGCTGAGGCATCATCACCTCTTACGGGATTTTTAAATGATTAAGGAAGTGGCAGAATGAGCTTTTATGAAAAATACCTTAATTATCGTGATTTTGATTTTGACGGATTTTTGGGAGCTGTAAAGGATGAGGATATTTTAAGGATTTTGGGTAAAGAGGATTTGGATGAAACTGATTTTTTGACGTTGTTTTCAGATAAGGCGCAAAAGCATTTGGAAGAAATGGCAAGAAAGGCTTCAAGACTTACAGTTCAGCATTTTGGCAAGGTAATTTTTTTGTTTACGCCGCTTTATTTATCTAATTTTTGCGAAAATCATTGCGTATATTGCGGTTTTAATTCATGCAGCGGAGTTTCGCGCAAAAAATTGACGCTTGAAGAAGTTGAAAGCGAGGCAAAGGCAATATATGCTGCCGGGCATAGGCATATTTTAATTTTGACCGGAGAGTCAAGAGTCCAAAGCCCGCCGGAATATATGATGGAATGTGTAAAGATTTTAAAAAGATACTTTAATTCGGTTTCAATTGAGGTTTACCCGCTTTCAACCGATGAATATAAGAAGCTTGTAAATGCCGGCGTGGATGGATTTACTATGTTTCAAGAGGTTTATAATGAAAAAACTTATGCACTTATGCATCCAAAGGGGCCAAAGCATAATTATTTAAATAGACTTGACGCACCGGAACGTGCCTGCATGGCGTCAATGAGGAGCGTTGGCATAGGCGCTCTGCTTGGGCTTGACAAGGTGGAAAATGAAGCGTTTTTTACAGGAATTCATGCAAAATATCTTCAGGATAAATATCCGGATGTGGAAATAAGCGTGTCGCTTCCACGAATAAGACCGTCGGCGGGACATTTTGCACCTAAATTTGAAGTGAGCGATAAAAAATTGGTGCAAATTATGCTTGCATTAAGGCTTTTTATGCCAAGGGCGGGAATAACAATTTCCACAAGGGAAAAGGCGGACTTCCGCGATAATTTAATAGGACTTGGAGTTACTAAAATGTCGGCAGGTTCTTCAACTGAGGTAGGAGGATATACACTGCCTCAAAAAACCGAGGGCCAGTTTGACATATCTGATTCAAGAAGTGTTGAGGAAATTAAGCAAATGCTTTGCCAAAAAGGCTGGCAGCCTGTTTTAAAGGATTGGCAGGCAATATAGGAGGATTTTTATGGTGGCAAAAATAAACGGAAAAGAGGAAAATATAGCAAACGGCACAAGCCTTTTGTCGCTGTTGGAGTTAAAATCAGTAAACCCTGATTTTGTAGTAATCGAATATAATTATGAAATACCGGAAAGGGAAAAATGGGGAGAAATTTTTATAAACGATGGTGACAATATAGAAATAGTAAAGTTTATGGGCGGTGGATAATGTGCTTTCCGAAAGTGATTTAATCAGATATGAAAGACAAATAATGCTTGACGGGATAGGAATTAAGGGGCAGGAAAAGCTTAAGTTTTCAAAAGTTCTTATTGCCGGAATAGGAGGGCTTGGCTCTCCAGCTGCATATTATCTTGCGGCGGCGGGAGTTGGAACAATAGGCCTTGCCGATTTTGATGAGGTTTCGCTTTCAAATTTAAATAGGCAAATTCTGCATAGGACAAGCGATGTTGGAAGATTAAAGGTTGATTCTGCTGCCGAAAAGCTTTCTTTGTTAAATCCAAATGTGAAGATAAATAAGCATAACATAAAACTCACAGCGGGAAATATTGCCGATGAGGTAAAAGATTATGATGTGATAATCGATGCGGCAGATAATTTTGAAACAAGGTTTTTGATAAATGATAGCTGCTATTTTTTGCAAAAACCGGTTGTGGAAGGTGCGGTCTGTGGTTTTGAGGGGATTCTTATGACTATTGTCCCCGGTAAAACACCGTGTTATAGGTGCCTTTATCCCGATTTGCCAAAGGGTGAGCCTTTTAAGGGAATAATAGGGATGACAGCCGGAATGATAGGCTCACTTCAAGCTTTTGAGGCGGTAAAGCTTTTGCTTGGTATAGGGGAGCCCCTTTTGGGCAGACTTTTGATTTTTGATGGCCTTAATGCGTCTTTTCGCGTAATTGATTGGAGTAAAAAACGAAATTGCCCGTTTTGCGGAGAAAATGCCATTGTAAAAAATTCGGCTGAAATTTAATGTCAGCCGAATTTTTTATTGTAGACTTTTTTATTTTTTGCTGATATAATAAAAACTGAAAAATTATAAAAAGGAGTAAATGCCTATGAGGAAAATTGACTTAAAGGGCATATGGAGCTTTTGTCTTGATGGAGAAAAAAAGGGGTTGTCGGAAAATTATTTTCAGAAAGCTTTTGATGATGAAATAATTTTGCCTGCAACGGTTTCGACTGCTCAAAAGACAAGGCCGTCGGATGAAATAAATACCGGATATTTGACGGATCCATATAGTTTTGAGGGATTTACATGGTATTCAAAAACTGTTGATTTAGACGATACTGATGGCAAGGAATATTTTCTGGTGATTGAGAGGACGAGAGTTTCACATTTGTGGGTGGATGGTGTTTATGTCGGCAGCAACAACAGCCTTTGTACGCCGCATAGATATTATATTACTCCTTACGCAAAAAAAGAAATCAAGCTCACAATTATGGTGGATAATACATCTTATCCTGTAAAAGGTGGGCATATGACTTCTCCGGACACTCAAACCAACTGGAACGGCATAACCGGCGGGATTTATATAGAGGAGTCAAATAAAGCTTATTTAAGCGGCATAAAGCTTTACCCGGATGCGCAAAAGAAGCTTGTAAGGATTAAGGCGGTTTTAAATGGGGATGAAAAATGTGCGTTGTCGGTTTTTGCTTTTGACGATAAGAGTGAATTTAAAAAGACTGAATATTTTTTACTCAAAGGCGAAAACGATTTCACATATTTTCTTGACGATAATGCGGAATGCTGGAGCGAATATAACCCTCATTTGTATAGACTTCGTTTAAGCTTGAAGGGCGAAACAGGAACTTTTCTTGATGAATATGAACTTTCCTTTGGACTTAGGGATTTTAAAGCGGCAGGGAAATACTTTGAAATCAACGGGAAAAGGACATTTTTAAGAGGAAAGCATGATGGACTTGTGTTCCCTCTTACAGGACATGCTCCGACGGATGTTGAAAGCTGGCTGAAAGTGCTTGGCAAAGCTAAGGAATATGGAATAAACCATTACCGATTCCATACATGCTGTCCTCCTGATGCGGCGTTTGAGGCGGCGGATATTCTTGGGATATATATGGAGCCTGAATTGCCTTTTTGGGGTACCGTTACCGAAGAAGGCGATGAAAATCACGATGAAAAAGCACAGCAATACCTTATTGATGAGGGATTTAGGATTTTGGATGAATTTGGCAACCACCCGTCATTTGTGATGATGTCGCTTGGAAATGAACTTTGGGGCAGCAAAAACCGGCTCAATACAATTCTCGGCTTGTATAGAAAGTATGACTCCAGGCATTTGTATACTCAAGGTTCAAATAATTTTCAATTTGTTCCTTGTATTTTGGATAACGAAGACTTTTTCTGCGGAGTGCGCTTTTCAAGGGAAAGACTTTTCAGGGGCTCTTATGCCATGTGCGATGCTCCACAGGGGCATATACAAACTGCGGCTCCGAATTCAAACCATAACTATGACAGTTTCATACGTCCGTCAAGTGTTTCAGATGGAGAAACTGAATCAGGCGATATAACAATACAATACGGTACCGGGACAAAAACCGTCAAAGCGGATGCTTTGCAGGAAATTGTGCCTCATGTTCCCGTAGTTTCGCATGAAATAGGGCAATATGCAATGTTTCCGGATTTTTCGGAAATTGAAAAATATACCGGTGTGCTTAAAGCAAGGAATTTCGAAGCATTTAGAAAAACAATGGCGGAAAAAGGCATGCTTCATCTGGCGGATAGATTTTTTAAGTCATCCGGCAGATTTGCGGCCGAATGCTATAAAGCTGAAATTGAAACTGCCATTCGCAGCAATGAACTTGCCGGTTTCCAAATTCTTGATTTGCAGGATTTCCCCGGGCAGGGAACAGCTTTGGTTGGAATTTTAAATGCTTTTATGGAAAATAAGGGTGTTATTTCGGCAGAAGAATGGCGGGAATTTTGCTCTCAAACAGTTTTGCTTGCGGAATTTTCGCAGTTTATATTTCAAACCGGAGAGGAAGTTTCCATTCCTGTAAAGCTTGCACATTTTGGCTGTGATAAAATTTCGGCTCCACAGCTTCGGCTTAAAATTTCTGACGGGAAAGAAGAATTTGTTTGCGAAGAAAATAAATTAACTGGAGAATATGGCAGCGGAGTGCATACTTTAACTGAGTTTAAAGTAAAAATGCCGTCATTTGTCATTCCGAAAAAGCTTTTTGTTGAAGTGATAATCTTAAATTCCGATATTAAAAACAGCTACAATATATGGGTGTATCCTGAAATTTCGAAAGATGAAAGTTGCTCTGAAATAATTGTTGCAAAGGATGTAAATACAGCATTAAATGCTCTTGAAAACGGCAAAAATGTTCTTTTGTATCCTGAAAACTTAAATGACAAAAATTCAATTGAGGGTACATACTGCACCGATTTCTGGTGTTATCCCATGTTCCGTACAATTTCAGAAAGCATGGGCAAACCTGTCCCGATTGGTACGCATGGGCTTTTGGTTGAAAATACCCATCCTGTTTTCAATGCTTTTCCGAGTGAATGTTATTCTACGCCTCAATGGTACGACATTGTTTCAAATTCACGCGCTGCAATACTTGACAAAAGCGGAATTGAACCTGTAGTATTTGATATAGACAATTTTGAAAGAAGCCATAAGCTTGGCATTATTTTTGAAACAAGAGCAGGCAAGGGAAAATTGCTTGTATGTACTTGCAACTTAGATTCCTTAAAAGACAGCCTTCCTGCAAAATGGCTAAGGCACAGTATAATTAAGTATATGAGGTCTGATGATTTCAATCCGAAATACGAGGCTTCTTTTGAAGAACTTATCGAGATTTTCAAATAAAAATAAAAATCCGGCGAGCTTTTGTGCACGCCGGATTTTTATTTAAAGCCAAAAGTAATGCGATTGAAGCAAATATTCTTCATCATATTTTTCAGCAAGCTTTAGCAAAAAATTTTTTACTGTCAAAAGATTTGCTTTTCCATTCAAATAGGCATCAAGCCTTGAAAAAAATCCTTTCCGCTCGGCCTGTGATGCATATTTCTTAAAATATCCCCATATGTGCAGAGCTGCATTTTCGACATTTTGCTTTATTAAAGGGGAAAGCAATGCTTTTTCAACAATAGCGTAAAACTCTTTGACAGGATATGCTTGTTTATCTTTTAAAAGCTCTCTTATGTTGGAATAACAGGCAGGCGACATTTCAAGCACCTTGTATTTGTATTTGCTCCATTCATTTTCAAGAGCTTTTATATTTTTTTCTTGTGAAATAAGATTTAAGCATTTTATAGCCGACAGGTTTTTATCCTTTACTTCAAGCATTATGTCAAGGAAAGCGCCGTTTATTCTTTCGTAAAAATCCAAAAACTTTCCTGCCGAAACAAAATCGGAATGGGAGCCAGCCTTTGCGTCAGGCTTTTGTTCTGAATAATGTATTTTTTGCCGCCCGTCCTTTTCTCTCCATGTTTTGGCAAAAAGCTTGATTAAAGCATTTTCATCCAAAATTTCGGATGGATTTATAAAGTTATGCAAATTATCAAAAACGGCCGGAATTCCAAGCTTCTCGGATAGGTCCAGTATGTCGCTTGCATTGTAGTTTCGTTCGTCATTTTCGATTACGATGCGGTCTTTGATTTCATCATCAAGGTGCGTAAAATTTTCACAAAAACGTGCCACAGCAGATTTTTTATCGCCGTAAACCCCTCCGACATGAAGGATTATTTTGCTTTCTGATTTTGTTCCTAAAAGCTTTAATATGTCAAAATGATATTTTAAATCTTCGATTGACCTTTTTACAACTTCCGGGTCGGGGGAATTCAGCACGGTATATTGGCCGGGATGCATTGATACCCTGATTTTGTTTTTTGATATTTTTTCTCCTATAATTTCAAATTTTTCTTTAAAAATATCTTTCCACGGCAGAGTATTTGCAGGGCTTGAGCCAAAAGGAATTAAATCGGAACTTATCCGAAAAAGCTTTATTTCATTTTGGGCATTGTACGAAATCATGTTTTCAAGTGAGTTCAAATTATGCGCAATAAGCTCTTTGAGCCTTTCGTTAGAAGCATTTTTCATAATGCAGCTTGAGAGCGCTGTCTTGGGAACTCCCACAGTAATGCAAGCGTAACCTATGCTCATGATGTGCTCCTTTAAAGGATGTTTGTTCCGTTAATTATGAGCTCAAATTTTATGCCGAGATAAAGCGCCGCTTTTTTGCAAAGCAGCATTCTACCCATAAATATTTCAAAGTATTCCATTACGGAAGAAATGCTTGTGTCTATTTTAAGGTTAAGTATGAGCGAGGTTTTGTCTTCATTGAATGAAAGATTTGAGCTTTCAACAGCATAGTTTACGCGGTCATGGATGTCAAAGGTTATAAGGTCGGTATTACGCACTCTGCTGCGGCGCACATCGGTTTTGTCGGCAAGTATCAGTGCCGCCGATATAGGATTAAGAGGCTGTGCGGTACTTTCGTCATGATTGCCTATTGCTGAAATAATTGAACATATTTCAGCGGCAGGCATGCTTAAATTGTCAAGAAGCCTGAATGCCATTACAGCTCCGCTTTGAGCGTGGTCAACACGGTTTATCACGTTGCCTATGTCGTGCATGAATCCGGCAATTTCGGCAAGTTCACATTCACGTTCGGAATAATTTAATGTTTTTAAAATCATGCTTGCATTTGCCGCTACTTTTTCGACATGCGCAAAAGAATGTTCCGTATAGCCTTGTGCGCAAAGTGCTTCGTCCGCTTTTGTGATGTAGGTTATAATATCCGGATTTTGTCTTATATACTTATAAGTTACAATGCTTGCCATTTTTAATTATGCTCCTTGAAGAATATTAAAATTCTCTATTTCCTTTAAAGGGTCGTTTTGTCCAAAATAAATTTTATACCATACAAGGAAAATAAAAATAGTCCAAATTTTTCTGCTGTTGTCTTTTTTGCCTTCCTTGTGTTCGTCAAGATATTTTATTATTTCCTCAGTATTGAAGAATTGATTGGCCTCTTTTGAATTAAACATATTTTTTACAATGTTGTAATATTTGTCTTCTTTAAGCCATACTCTTGTCGGCACAGGAAAGCCAAGTTTTTTCTTGTTTGCGGTTTGCGGAGGAGTTGCCCTTAAAGCAGCAAGACGCATTGCATATTTTGTGTTTTCTTTTGTGACACGGTATTTTGACGGGATTCTTTGAGCAACCCTCATAACTTCTTTGTCAAGAAAAGGGACTCTAAGCTCAAGCGAATTTGCCATACTCATCTTGTCAGCTTTCAGCAGAATGTCGCCGGTCATCCATAAATGCAAATCAAGGTATTGCATTTTAGTGACGTCATCTTTATCCTTGACTTTTTCATAAAAGGGTTTTGTTATTTGCATAGCGTCAGGCGCATTTGTTTTTATTTTTAAAATATTTTTTCGTTCTTTTTCGGAGAACATATATGCATTTCCAATGAATCTTTCTTCCAAATCCTTTCCTCTGCGCACAAGGAAGTTCAGCCCTCTTTTTGCCGGAAAAGCTGATGCCACCGAACCTATTCCTTTTCTTATGAATTTAGGGATTTTATTGTAAAGCGGAAAATCGCCTGGTTCTTTGTATATGTTGTAGCCTCCGAATATCTCATCTGCGCCTTCTCCCGAAAGGACTACCTTTACTTTTTGAGATGCGATTTTCGATACGAAATAAAGTGCTATTGCGGCCGGGTCTGCCAACGGCTCATCCATATGGTACTGTATTTTTGCGATATTGTTCCAATATTCTTCCGGTGAAATTACTTTGCTTATGTTTTCTTTGCCTATATATTTTGAAAATTCCTTTGCATATCCTATTTCATTGTATTTTTCATCTGTGCCAAATCCAACGGTGAAAGTTTTGTCGACATTTGCCACTGCTGCAACATAGCTTGAATCTACGCCGCTTGAAAGAAAGCTGCCAACCTCAACATCGCTTATTTTGTGGGCCTCAACCGAATTTTTAAACACATTTGAAATTTCTTCAACCCACTCTTCGAGCGTAGGGTTTTCATCTTCGTTGAATTTTATTTCCCAATAACGTTTTACTGTGAATTCTTTGTTTTTGTATATAAAATAATGTGCCGCGGGAAGCTTGTAGACATTCTTAAAAAATGTTTCGGAAGTAGGGGAGTATTGAAAAGTAAGATAATTTTCAAGAGCAGTTTCGTTTAATTCTTTTATAAATTCGGGATGAGGAAGAAAGCTTTTTATTTCGGAGCCGAACAAAAGGCTTTCGCCCATAAAAGCATAGTAAAGCGGCTTTATTCCGAAAAAGTCCCTTGCTCCAAAGAGTTCTTTTTTGTTCCTGTCCCAAATTACGAAAGAAAACATTCCTCTTAATTTGTTTAAAAGCCCTGTGCCGTATTGCTCGTACCCGTGCAGCAATACTTCTGAATCGGTTTTTGTCTTAAAAACATGCCCTTCTTTAATAAGCTCATCTCTAAGATTTTGGAAATTGTAAATTTCTCCGTTAAAAAGCAAAACCTTAGAGCCGTCTTCGTTTAAAATAGGCTGATTTCCTTGCGCAAGGTCTATTATGCTAAGCCTGCGAAAGCCGAGGGCAATGTTTTCGTCTATATATTTTCCGTCTGAATCAGGACCTCTGTGCCTTATTCTGTCCATCATTTCTTCCAAAACTTTGCCGGAATCATTTATATTATTTGTAAAGCCAACATAACCACACATATAAACCTCCCAAAATGATAAAAAATAAACCCATTAAGTAATAATTATACACCGTTATTGCCATTTATTCAATGATTTTTAAAAACAAAAAATAGCAAGGCCATTAATATTGTTTTGTTTTTTATTGCTCATTTTTGGCATTCATGGTATAATTTTATTAAGTGTTTGTAATTTTTAAATTTAATTTAAGGGTTGAAGGATATGAAACAGAAGTATAAATACAGCAAAGAATTGCGTACGCCTTTTAGTTTTGGAGAAATAGATTTTGAAAGGCCGGTTGTCATTAAGACAATGAAACTTGTTTTTTCGGGAATCAGCCGTAGAGTCTTAAAGTATAAGCCTCCCAAAGGGATAAAAAAAACTGTATTTCAAATTCCGACTGATGATGGCATGACTATACCATGTTTTTTAATAGAGCCTGAAAATGCAAATGACGATTTGCCTGTGATAATTTATTGCCATGGCGGAGGTTTTATAGGCCCAATTCAAGAAAGCATGCTTCAAAATGCCGTATATTATACGCAAAATTTAAATTGCAGAGTTTTTTTGCCCGAATACAGGCTTGTTCCGGAACATCCTTTTCCTACTGCCTTAAATGATTGTTATGCTGCGCTTTTGTACATAAACGACCATGCAAGCGAATACCGGATTGATATGAAAAAACTCATACTTTACGGCGACAGTGCAGGAGGATGCCTTGCCGCGGCGCTTGCACACATTGCACGTGATAGGAACGGCCCCAAAGCAAAAGGACAGGTGCTGATATATCCGGTAACTGATAATTCAATGAAGCAAAAATCCATTGAGGAATATAAGGATTCGGTATGGTCAAAATCGGCGAACAGGCATATGTGGAATTTATATCTGAAAAATGGATACCAAGGAATGCGCAAGTATGCTGTGCCGTTAAAAAGCGATAATTTTAAAGATTTGCCTGCTGCATATGTTGAACCTTGCGAAATGGACACTTTGCGTGACGAAGGGATTGAATACGCGCAAAAGCTTATGGAAGCTGGCATACCGACTGAACTTAATGTAATAAAAGGCGCATATCATGGATTTGATGAGGATTATTCAAGCTCCTTGGTTAAAAAAGTTTTGTTATATCGCTGTGAGGTAATGAAAAAGATGCTTGAAAATTAAAAAAATCAATAAATATTTTTAAAGCAAGCTATTGTCAACCGATTTTGGAATTATTCAGTTGACAATAGCTTGCTTTTGTGATATATTTTAAAGGATGATTTTTGGCAAAATAATTTTATTTCGGAGGAATATGTATGAAATGTAAGATTTCAGCAAAAAATATGGCTTTGTGTGCTTTGTTTGCAGCACTTGTTGCTGTTGGGGCCTATATAAAGATTCCGATACCTGTTGTTCCGTTTACACTTCAATTTTTGTTTACGATGTTGGCTGGACTTTTGCTTGGTGGAAGACTCGGTATGTTGAGCGTCTTGATATACATAGTTTTAGGTTTGATTGGACTTCCAGTTTTTACGGAGGGAGGAGGATTTTGGTATATACTGAAACCTACTTTTGGATATATTATAGGTTTTTGCATTGCAACATTTGTTACCGGTACTATAGCGAACAAGGTTTCTTTACCATCGTATAAAAGGCTGTTTGCCGCTAATTTTATTGGGCTTGCAATAGTTTATTCATTGGGAATGGCGTATTATTATGTCATTTGCAATTATGTTATAGGAACACCGATAGCTTTGTGGCCGTTGTTTTTATATTGCTTTGTTTTAGCGGTTCCGGGTGATATATGCCTTTGCATAGTTAGTGCTGTTTTAGCGAAACATTTAATTCCTGTTTTGAATAAAACTTATGGAGGCTTTTCATATGGAAATGCTGCAAAAAATGAAGAATGATGTTTTGTCGGGGAAACTTATCGGAAAAGAAGAAGCGCTTGCATTGATTGATGCTCCTTTGGATGAGTTGTGTTACGCGGCAAATGAAATAAGAAATTTTTTTTGCGGGAACAGCTTTGACCTTTGCACTATAATAAATGGAAAAAGCGGCAGATGTTCGGAAGACTGCAAATATTGCGCCCAATCTGTTTTTTCGCATAGCGAAATAAAAGAATATGGTTTGCTTGATGAAGATAAAATCGTTTCGGCGGCAAAATACAATAATGAACGCGGAGTGTCAAGATATTCGATTGTGACTTCCGGCAAAGCCGTCAGCGATGCGGAACTTGATAAAATATGCGAAAGCGTAAGAAAAATTATATCCGAAACAGGAATGTCGGTTTGTGTTTCGCTTGGACTGCTTAATGAAACTCAATTTGCAAAGCTTAAATCCGCCGGGGTGGACAGAATACATAATAACCTTGAAACATCAAGAAATTACTTCTCTAAAATATGCACTACACATGGCTATGATGATAAAATTTCCGCAATTAAAGCTGCTAAAAAAGCCGGATTTTTTGTATGCAGCGGGGGACTTATGGGACTTGGCGAAAGCATGGAGGATAGGATAGACATGGCTTTGGAACTTCGTGAGTTAGGGATTCGTTCCGTGCCGGTCAATATGCTTGACCCTATTCCCGGAACGGCTTTGGAGCATAATAAAATTTTGGATGACGATGAAATGCGAAGAATAGTGGCGATTTTCAGATTTATATTGCCGGATGCCTTTATAAGACTTGCGGGAGGAAGAAGACTTCTTGGCGACCATGGCAAAAAATGCTTTGTTTCGGGGGCAAATGCTGCAATTTCCGGCGATATGCTGACAACGTCGGGATTTTCAATACAAAGTGACATAAAAATGATAAAAGAGCTTGGATATGAGGTGGTTTAAATGGGCAGAGGCATTTTTGTTACAGCCACCGGAACAGACATTGGTAAAACCTATGTAACGGCTTTAATTATAAAAAAGCTTTGTGAAGCAGGGTATAAAGCCGGATATTATAAAGCGGCATTAAGCGGAGCGGAAAGAATTGACGGCGAGTTGCTTCCGGGAGATGCAAATTATGTCAAATCAATTGCAAAACTTGATTGTTATTGTAGTGAAATGGTTTCATATGTTTATGAAACGGCAGTTTCACCGCACTTGGCGGCAAAATTGGAAGGAAATCCTGCAACGCTTGAAAAAATAATAAAAGACTATAAAAGGCAAAGCATAAAATATGATTATGTTGTGGTTGAAGGCAGCGGGGGAATTATTTGTCCCATACGTTATGATGAGGAAGATAAAATTTTTCTTGAAGATATTATTAAGGCTTTAGGGCTTGACGTAATAATAGTTGCGGATGCGGGGCTTGGCACAATAAATTCGACATTGCTTACCATAAAATATTTGGAAAACAGAAATATTGCTGCCAAAGGGATAGTGTTTAACCGTTGCCACGGAGGGATTATGGAAAATGACAACATAAAAATGATTAGTGAACTTTCTGACATTCCCGTCATTGCTCTTGTTGAAGAAGGAGCTTGTGATATTGGCATTGCCGCGGACAAATTAAAAACAATTTTTGAAAGGGCTGAAAAATAAAAGTGGATTGGGCTCAAAGGGATTTGAAACATATATGGCATCCATGTTCACAAATGAAAGATTATGAAGAAATGCCTCCAATTGTAATAGAGTACGGAAAAGGCGTTTATCTTTATGATAAAAATGGGAAAGAATATATAGATATTATCAGTTCGTGGTGGTGCAATCTTTTGGGACATTGCTATCCAAAAATAAATGAGGCAATTAAATTTCAGCTTGATAAACTTGAACATGTAATATTTGCTAATTTTTCTCATGAACCTGCTATTAGACTTTGTGAAGAATTAAGCCTTATTTTGCCAAATGGGCTCACTAAATTCAATTTTTCCGACAACGGGTCCGCTTCTGTTGAATGTGCGCTGAAAATGAGCTTTCAATATCAATATCAAACCGGGCATCCTGAAAGGACAAGGTTTATGTGCCTGAGCGATGGGTATCATGGGGAAACGATAGGTGCATTGTCTGTTGGCGGACTTGATTTATATTCTAAGATTTATAAGCCCATGCTGATGGATGTTATAAGAATAGAAGCTCCGGATTGCTATCGTTGCCGTTACGGAAAAAATAGGGACGATTGCAATGCGGAATGTTTTGAATATGCTCAAAAATCATTTGAAAAATATGCCAAACAGACTTGTGCTATAATAATTGAACCGCTTTTGCAAGGCAGCGCCGGAATGAGGATTTATCCTGCCGTTTATCTTAAAAAATTAAGAAAACTTTGCGACGAATATGGCGTACTGCTTATTGCCGATGAAATTGCCACAGGATTTGGAAGGACGGGAAAGATGTTTGCTTTTGAGCATGCAAATGTCAGCCCGGATATAATGTGCCTTTCCAAAGGTCTTACTGGTGGTTATATGCCAATGGCAATAACTGCTGTCACAGATGAAATTTACAATGCATTTTATGCTGATTATAATGAAGGCAAGGCTTTTATGCATTCTCATACATACAGTGGAAATCCATTGGGCTGTTCGGCGGCTCTTGCTGTTTTGGATGTACTTAAAAATGATGCGGTGTTAGAAAATGCTTCAAGACGAGCAAAATATTTAAATAGTAAACTTAACGAAGTCTTTGCGGGACATAAAAACGTTGGAGAAATAAGGAGCATAGGTTTAATTAACGCAGTAGAACTTGTAAAAGATAAAAATAGCAAAGAAAGCTTTGATTCCAAGTTAAGGATAGGCTATCAAATTTATAAAAAAGCTTTAAGCATGGGCTTGATATTAAGACCTTTGGGGAATGTAATTTATTTTAATCCGCCTCTTATAATAAATGAAGAAGAAATTGACAAAGCTGTAAATATCTGCAAAGAAGCTGTTTTCAGCGTTGTAGGAAGATAAAAAATTCACGTTCGGATTTTTTCCGAACGGGAATTTTTTATCTTAAACTTTCTGTTGGAATTCCGTCCATATCGGTGAAAGTTTGGTTTTCTCCGCACATTCCCCAAATAAATGTGTAATTTGTAGTTCCTACTCCGGAATGTATAGACCAGCTTGGAGAAATTACCGCTTGCTCATTTGCAACAACGA
>JAJUHO010000009.1 GCA_029267825.1 Oscillospiraceae bacterium | reverse complement strand
TTATTTTTTATTTTCTCAATAAAAATTCCGCTTCAAAGCACGGTTTGCCATCTACGTTTCCGACGATGACTGCGCGGTTTTGTGAAAGCTCGCGCAGGATTTCAATTTTATCGCAAAGCCTTGCCTCGTTTATAAAATTTATTCTAAAATCGCTTATGTCACACTCATAAAAGTCCTCAGGGAGAAAATTTGCAGCAATATCGGCGTAGTTTGCATTATAAACATGCCCGTTTGCGTCAAGGTCTGAAATCCTCACTATATGCTCCCCGGCCTTTTCAAGGTTTTCCGCTTGAATTTTATCTATTGGAAGTGCTTTTACCCATTTGTCACAAAATTGCGGCATAAGCCAAGGAAAAGCCGACGGGCGAATAATTTTCCTTGTCTGAGGGTTTGCAACCACCCATCCGCTTATTCCGTCAGCGCAAATCTCTCCGTTCTCGCAAAGCTCATAGCCTCTTAAAAACATAGCTCCCTTTTTCCCACATTCCCATGTGGATGTGTCAAGAAAACTCCCCTGCGGAAAGCGCTCTATATGCAGGCTTATCCTTGAAAGCAGAAAGACGTATCCGTTTTCCCATAAAAAATCATGGTCAAGTCCTCTATATATATAATCGCTGCCCGCAATTTCGGCGCTCATTTTAAGCAATGAGGAAATCTTCACCCGCTTTTTATAGTCAAGGTCATAAAAATTAACCCTCATCTTTTCCTTGTAAATCAAAGCGCCGGTATTTATCTGTCGTTCCATTATTTTATAACTTCAAGGCCGCCCATATACGGTCTTAAAACCTCAGGAATCCTTATTGACAAATCGGGATTCAAATTGTTTTCAATAAAGGCTATAAGCATTCTCGGCGGAGCCACAACCGTATTGTTAAGAGTATGCGCAAAATACTTTGCATCCTTGCCTGCAACCCTTATTTTAAGCCTGCGTGCCTGTGCATCGCCAAGGTTTGAGCAGCTTCCGACCTCAAAATACTTCTTCTGGCGCGGCGACCATGCCTCAACGTCTATGGATTTTACTTTCAAGTCAGCAAGGTCCCCAGAACAGCATTCAAGCGTTCTAACTGGAATATCAAGCGAGCGGAACAAATCAACCGTATTCTGCCAAAGCTTATCAAACCACATCATGCTGTCTTCGGGCTTACAAATTACAATCATTTCCTGTTTTTCAAATTGATGGATTCGATAAACTCCTCTTTCTTCTATTCCGTGTGCGCCTTTTTCCTTGCGGAAGCACGGTGAATAGCTTGTCAAAGTATGCGGCAGGCTTTCCTCAGGAATAATTGTATCTATATATTTTCCTATCATGGAATGTTCACTCGTACCGATAAGGAAAAGGTCCTCTCCCTCAATCTTGTACATCATTGATTCCATTTCAGCAAAGCTCATAACACCGGTAACCACATTACTCCTTATCATAAACGGAGGGATGCAATAAGTAAATCCCCTGTTTATCATAAAATCCCTTGCATAAGTGATTACTGCCGAATGGAGCCTTGCGATATTTCCCATAAGGTAATAAAAACCGTTTCCCGCAACCTTTCTTGCAGCGTCAAGGTCAATTCCGCAGTGTTTTTCCATAATATCCGTATGGTACGGGATTTCAAAATCCGGCACAACAGGCTCGCCATAGCGTTTTACTTCAACATTTTCGCTGTCGTCCTTGCCTATCGGCACGCTTGGGTCTATAATATTGGGAATTACCATCATTATTTTTGTAACTTTTTCTTCAAGCTCAGCTTCTTCCTTTTCAAGTTCGGCAAGCCTTTCAGCAGACTGGGCAACCTTTTGCTTCATTTCCTCAGCCTCTTCTTTTTTGCCCTGGGCCATAAGGGTTCCGATAAGCTTTGAGTACTTGTTTCTATCAGCCCTTATATTATCGCCTTCGCTTTTTGCCTTTCTAAGCTTTGCATCAAGCTCTATGACCTCATCCACGAGCGGAAGCTTTGAATCCTGAAACTTCTTTTTAATATTTTCCTTTACAACATCGGGATTTTCCCTTAAAAATTTTATATCCAGCATTTTTATTCTCCTTTTTCCAAATCAATAGTGCTTTGTAAGCCTTTCGGCAATGTCTATAAGTTCTTCCTTATTATAAAATTCTATTTCCACAACGCCCTTATTTTTTGAGTAGGAAACGCGAACCTTTCTTCTAAGTTCCTCTGAAAGTCCTATTTCCATCTCTTTAAAAAAGCTGTCCGGGCGCTCTTTTTGTGTTTCTTTTTTGGATTTTCCGGTTTCTTCGGGCTTTGAGGCAAGTCTTTCTATTTCTCTAACCGTAGCAAGCCCTTTAGCGGCGCGCCTTGCTGTTTGCAGCATAAGTTCCCCATCGCCTATTGATGCGAGGGCCTTTGCGTGTCCGGTGCTGATTTCACCTTTTTTCAGCATATCCTTAATTTCATCCGGCATATTTAAAAGCCGCAAAGAATTTGCCACACTTGAGCGTGATTTCCCTACGGTTTTTGCGACATCATCCTGCGTCATGCCGTATTTCTCCATCAAATCCTTATATCCCATAGCCTCTTCGATAGGATTTAAATTTTCCCTTTGCAGGTTTTCGATAAGGGCAATTTGAGCCGTTTCCCTATCCGAAAGTTCCCTTATCAAAACAGGCACTTCCGACATTCCGAGCATTCTGCAAGCACGCCAGCGGCGTTCTCCGGCGACAATCTGGTATCCGCCGTTTTGCAGAGGCCTTACCAAAATCGGCTGCAAAAGTCCATGTTCCCTTATGCTGTCGGCAAGGTTTGCTATAGACTGCTCATCGAAATCAGTTCTCGGCTGTGATTTATTTGGCTCTATTTCATTTATTCTAAGGGTTTGTTTTGTTTGGACTTCGCTTGAATTATCGTTGAAAAGGGCATCAAGTCCCATTCCCAATCCGCCTTTTTTAGCCAATGTTTTCAGTCCTTTCCACACAAAAAATGTTCCACGTGGAACATTTTTTGACTATTTCTTTTTTTTATTTATTTCAAGGAATTCCTTGCCCAATTCTTCATAGGATTCCGCGCCCTTGGAGGTTTTGTCGTAATAAAGCACCGGCTTGCCAAAACTCGGAGCTTCTGAAAGCCTTACGTTCCGCGGAATTACAGTTTTAAATACTTTTTTAGGAAAATGCTTTTTTACCTCGTTTACCACCTGGCTTGTAAGATTGAGTCTGCCATCGTACATTGTAAAAAGTATTCCTTCTATGTCAATGGTAGGATTGTACCTCTGCTTTACAAGCCTTATGGTTTCAATAAGCTGTGAAAGCCCTTCAAGCGAATAAAATTCACATTGCAAAGGAATTAAAACCGTATCACTTGCGCAAAGAGCATTTAGCGTTAAAAGACTAAGCGACGGAGGGCAGTCTATAAATATATAATCATAATCCAGCTTGCAGGTAAGCACTTGCATTTTCAATCTGTTTGCCCTGTTGTCAAGCTCAACAAGCTCTATTTCTCCTCCTGCAAGGTCAGGTGTTGAAACAACAACCGAAACATTTTCAAAACCGGTATCTATTATGGCCTCGCTTATCCTGCACTGTCCCATAAGAACATTATAAACAGTTGAGTTAACGGATTTTTTCTTTATTCCAAACCCGCTGGTCGTATTGCCCTGGGCATCCATATCAATGCAAAGCACTTTTTTGCCCACGCTCCCCAAATAAGCGGAGAGATTTACGACCGTGGTAGATTTTCCAACGCCGCCTTTTTGGTTTGCAACGGCAATTACCTTTCCCATAATGTCCTCCGTTTCTTAATATATACTCTATTATATCACTTTTTCTTTAAAATGCAAACTTTTTTCGCAAAAAAATAAGGGAATGGCCTGCCATTCCCTTTAATGTTCCACGTGGAACATCTTTAATGCCCCCAAAATACATTCGGAAGGCGCCCTATACCATGATTTCCTCCTTCCTTCCATTTGCAATCGGGATTTTTACTATGTACTCTATGTATCCGTCCGAACGGATTTTTTGCGATTCGGCATTTATCCCGGCCGCCTGCATTGTTTCAACAGCTTTTGAAATTGTGTTGATAAAAAGCCTTATATCCTTAAAAGCTCCGCTTCGCTTTTTTATGCTCTCCTTTTCCTTTTGGTCGGATAAAATTTCATCCACCAGTTTTTCCGTTCTCTCTACATTAAGTTTGCCCTTTGATATCCTCTCTATTGCATACATTCTTTGTTCGGCGCTGCTAAGCCTTAAAAGCGCCCTTGCATGCCTTTCCGTAAGCCCCCTCTCCGATATCATCTCCATTTCTTTTTCGGAAAGCTTTAAAAGCCTTAATTTATTTGCAATAGTTGATTGCGCCTTTCCAAGCTTTATTGCGGCATCTTCCTGTGTCATGCCGTAAAAATCTATAAGCTTTTCTATTGCCGCCGCCTCCTCGAAAAAGGAAAGGTCCTGCCTTTGAATGTTTTCAACAATAGCCAGCACAGCGGAATTTCTTTCAGTTATGTCTATTATTATGCAGGGAACACATTCAAGTCCTATAAGTTTTGCCGCACGAAGTCTTCTTTCCCCCGAAATCAATTCGTACCCATCGTCAACTTTTCTCACTGAAAGCGGCTGCAAAATCCCATTTTGCTTTATGCTTTCCGCAAGCATATGCAGTTCTGAGTCATCAAAATTTTTTCTTGGCTGATGCGGATTCGGGACGATTTTTTCAACAGGAAGCTGCACCACTTTGTTTAAAACTTTTTCTTTCCCAACAAAAAATGTGCCCATTTTTAAATCCCCTCACTTTAAACTTCTCGGTTCATTAAAAATTGTAGCACACTTTTACATATATTTCCACTAATATTTTCCGCTGTTTTTCAACATTTGAGTTGTTTAAATGTTGAAAGTCGATTTCTTTAAAGGCTTTTCTTAGCTATCTGCGCGCTGTTGCGCGGATATTTTGTCGGAGTTTGCGAAACTTTTAAAATTTCAACAAGCGTTCGCTTATCCCCATTTGGAAGAGAATATTCTTTTACAAACGAAAATTTTCCGCCAAGCTGCTTTGCGGCATTTTCAGCAAGCGAAAAATCCTCCGAAGTTCCTTTTAACGCAAGAAATTTCCCGCCCGGTTTTAAAAGAGGCAGGCAGTATTCGCACAAAACAGGCAGGGGTGCAACGGCCCTTGCCGCAGCAACATCAAATTTTTCCCTGAAATCCGGATTTTTTCCGGCATCTTCCGCTCTTGAATGAACACATTTTGCCTCCATCCCGCACTTTTCAACAACTTCTTTTAAAAAGTTGATTCTTTTCCCCAACGAATCCATTAAAGTCAAATCCAAATCATCCCTTAATATCTTTAATGGAATACCCGGAAATCCGGCTCCCGTACCGACATCAACCAGCTTTGCTCCCTGCGAAATTTCAGAAAAGAGAAGGACTAAAGCGCTGTCCAAAAAATGCTTTACCAAAATTCCCTCAGGGTCAACTATTGCCGTAAGGTTGATTTTCTCATTCCACTCAACCAAAAGCTCGGCATATTTTTCAAATTTCTCGTATGCCCCCGCGGGAAGTTTTAAACCGTTTTCCTCAAAAAATGTTGAAAACTTTTCTTTTTCAAACATTATCCCTGCCCCTCCTTTCAAGCCAAACAAGCAGCACCGAAATATCCGCAGGCGAAACACCGGAAATCCTTGATGCCTGTCCTATATTCAAAGGCTTTATTTTATTAAGCTTTTCAATAGCTTCAAGTCTTAATCCTTTTATTTCTCTGTAATCTACCGGAGGGAGGGCCTTGCTCTCCATTTTGCGCATTTGCTCAATTTTTTCATACTGCTTTTCAATATAGCCGTCGTATTTTATTTTAAGATCCACCTGTTCCCTTACTTCATAAGAAAGCTCGGGGCGCTGCACATCAAAAGGCGCCAAATCATCATACGAAAGTTGCGGACGGCGAATCAAATCGGCAATCCTTATTCCGGTCTGCACCGGAGAAGTTCCCTTTTCCTCCAAAAGCCGGTTAAGGCCTTCCGTCGGCGCTATCGATGTGCTTTTTACACGCTTTACTTCCTTTGATATGAGCTCTTGCTTCAACAAAAAGCTTTGATATCTTTCCTCAGAAATCAAGCCTATTTTGTAGCCTATTGGAGTAAGCCGTTCATCGGCATTGTCCTGCCTTAAAACAAGCCTGTATTCGCTCCTTGAAGTCATCATCCTGTAAGGGTCGCTGCATCCCTTTACTGTAAGGTCATCAATCAGCGTGCCTATATAAGATGAGGCACGGTCAAGCACAAGCTCTTCCCTGCCAAGCACCGAAAGCGCAGCGTTTATTCCCGCAACAAGCCCCTGCGCGGCCGCCTCCTCATACCCCGATGTGCCGTTGAACTGCCCTGCGCCATAAAGTCCCTTTACCGTTTTAAATTCAAGTGTCGGCAAAAGCTCAGTAGGGTCGCAGCAGTCATATTCAATTGCATACGCCGGACGCATTATTTCAACTCTTTCAAGCCCTTTTATCGTCCGCAAAAATTTAAGCTGTACATCCTCCGGCAAAGATGAGGACATCCCCTGCAAATAATATTCATCCGTATCAAGGCCCATTGGCTCAACAAAAAGCTGATGCCGCGGCTTATCAGAAAACCTTACCACTTTATCCTCAATAGAAGGGCAGTATCTCGGCCCGACACCCTCAATCCTGCCTGAATAAAGAGGCGAACGGTGCAGGTTCTCCATAATCACCTTATGCGTTTCAGCATTAGTATAGGCCACATAGCAAGAAACCAAGTTTTTAAGCTCGCCTTTCGTTTCAAACGAAAAAGGCTGTATGAAATCATCCCCATCCTGCCTTTCAAGCAAGTGGAAATCAATGCTCCTCTTATGCACACGACATGGGGTTCCCGTTTTAAAGCGCCGTAAAGTTATTCCAAGCGCCCTTAAGCTGTCCGAAAGCTTTTGCGGGGCAATAACGGAATCAGGCCCGCTGGAATAGCACTGCTCTCCCACATGGATAAGCCCTTTCAAATAAGTCCCTGTCGCCACAATAACCTTTTTCGCCCTATATACCGCACCAAGCTTTGTAACCACTTCAGTTACTTTTCCGTTTTCCGCGCGCACCTCGGTTATTTCAGCTTGTTTTACTTCAAGATTTTCCTGTGCCTCGCAAATCTTTTTCATATAAATATGATATTTAACCCTATCCGCCTGCACCCTAAGGCTATGGACGGCGGGACCTTTGCCGCTGTTGAGCATTCTGCTCTGTATAAAGCAAGCATCTGCAGCTTTACCCATTTCTCCGCCAAGGGCGTCAATTTCCCTTACAAGGTGTCCCTTTGCCGTTCCTCCTATGGACGGGTTGCAGGGCATATTTGCTATCGCGTCAAGTGTTACCGTAAACAGCGCGGTTTTGCATCCAAGTCTTGCGCTTGCAAGGGCGGCCTCAACTCCCGCATGTCCGGCGCCTATTACGGCAACGTCATATTCTCCCATAAAATAGCTCATCCGAATTACCTCAACCTCAAATTGTTCCACGTGAAACATTTTACAATAATTGTAAATTTATATTATTCGACTTCTACTTGCCAACACAAAAATGCGAAAAGACTTCGTTCACAACCGCCTCCGAAACCCTCTCTCCGGTAAGCTCCAAAAGGTACGAAACCCCCTCGTCTATCAAAACCGTAACCGCATCAAGCGTCTGGCCGCTCTCAAGCGCAAATACGGCATCTTCAAGCGCAGACTTTGAAAGCTCAACACATCGCTTTTGCCTTTCGTTGGCAATAATTCCCGCCGCAGGGTCAATCTCGGAAGTTTTAAAAATTCCTTCTACCTTTTCCCTTAAAATATCAAGGCTCTTTTCATCTTTTGCGGAAATTTCAACAACATTTTCAAAGTTTTCATATATAAATGCTTTGTCAAGCATGTTTTCCCTGTCGCATTTATTTATAACCGCAACAGCGGTTTTTCCTTGAAGTTTTTCTATTATTTGAAAATCCTCATGAGAAAGCTCTTTTGAATTGTCGAAAACAGCTATCACAAGCTGTGCCGTATCAAGCTTTTTAAGACTGAGCGAAACACCTATGTTCTCCACGACATCACCGGTCTTGCGTATCCCCGCAGTATCGCTGAGCCTTAAAACAATATCTCCAAGCCTTGCGCTTTCTTCCACAACATCCCTTGTGGTTCCGGCTATTTCGGTGACAATGCTCCTTTCATAACCAAGCAAAAGGTTCATAAGAGTTGATTTCCCGACATTGGGTTTGCCTATTATGGCAGTATCAACACCTTCCCTTAAAATTTTGCCCTCATCATAGGTTTTTAATATCTTTTTAAGCTCAGAAACAGCCTTCCCAAGCGTTACCAACATATTTGAAGCATCAACCTCAGGAATATCCTCCTCAGGGTAATCAACCCATGCGGCAAGTTCTCCCAAAAGGTGAACAAGAGAATCGCAAACGGTTTTTACCCTCTTAAACAACGCTCCCTCATGAAGTGAAATGGCACACTTATGGAGCTGCTTGCCTTGGGCGGCTATAATATCCGCAACAGCCTCAGCTTGGGTGAGCGAAAGCTTGCCATTTAAAAATGCCCTCTTTGTAAATTCACCAGCCTGTGCAGGCTCGGCGCCGGCAGCTATTACAGCCCTTAAAACTTCGTTTGTGACAAATATCCCGCCATGGCAGGATATTTCGACAACATCTTCCCCCGTATAGCTTTTAGGGGCGCGGAAAACCGTAAGTACCCCTTCGTCAAGTTCGCCATCAGCACTTTTTACTTTCCCGAAAGCGCAGGTGTACCCTTTCATTTCGCTTACCTTTTTGCCTGAAACGGGAAAAAACACCTTCTCGGCTATCTCTATAGCCTTTTCCCCGGAAATACGTATTATGGAAATTCCACCAACCGCTCTCGGCGTGGCAATCGCAGCAATGGTAGACATAATATCACCTCGGTTTAAATCAAAAGGGCGGGTAAAAACCCGCCCGGGCAAATCCCGTGTAAAAAAATCTTAAAGAAATCAATCGTCAAATTCTATCTTTCCGTAAAGCTCGGATTTTATGCTGTCCTCCGGCTTTGGCTTTGGAACGGGTTTTTTATATTCCTTTTCAAATGAAGTCTTAAAATCTACATTCCTTTTCTTTTGAGGAAAAGGCTTTCCCTTTTTGCCGCCTTTTTGGCCTTGGAATTTTTTAGAGCCGTCATTGTGCCTTTTTGGACGCTGAGGCTTGTTTACAGCAGAGATTATCACCTTTCTATAAGGCTCCTCTCCGGTCGAATGTGAAACAACCCCTTCAACCGATGCTACGGCGGAATGAATTATCCTTCTCTCGTAAGGATTCATAGGCTCCAAAACAGAATCCCTTCCGGTCCTTAAAACCGTTTTTGCAATCTTTACTGCAAGCTCTTCAAGAGTTTCCTTTCTCTTTTCCCTATATCCGCAGCTGTCAAGAGTTATTCTGTAATAATCCTTTTCATCCTTATTGCAAACCATTGATGCAAGGTACTGCAAGGAATCAAGAGTATCTCCCCTTCTTCCAATTACAGAGCCTATTTCATCGCCTTTAAGTTCAATTACGGCGCCGTCTTCTTTTTCGGAAACTTCCATTTCAACATTTATTCCCATTGCAGAAAGTATGCCGCTTATATAATCAACGGCAATCTGCGCCCTTGACGGTTCATAAACCGCCCTTACTTTTGCTTCTCCTTTAAGCTTTCCAAAAAGGCCCCTTTTAGGTTCTTCAACAACTTCAAAAGTTATTTTATCCTCGCTTACTCCAAATTCATCGCACGCCGCCTTTTTTGCTTCTTCGACGGTTTTTGCCGCAAAAATCTTGTTCATTCAAATTCAATCCTTTCAACTTTTGACGATAAAAATCATTCTGTGTCGCTCTCGTCAATATCATCACCGTATTTTTCAGCATATCTTCTTCTTGCTTCGGCAATTATCTTGCTGGTCATATCCTTTTGCGCCGACTTTGATAATTTTATCTCACCGTCTTCATCAATCTTTACTTGTCTTTGTGGCCTGTTTGCCTGCTGTTGCTGTTCAAGCATTGCCTTTTGCTGTTCAAGAACCTTCTGCATATAGCTGGGGCCTTTTCTCTTTTTCTTTTCCTGTTCTTTTTTAACTATCTCCTGCATCTTTTCAGGAGTATAAATCTTATTGAGCACTATCGACTGCGCAAATGAAAATACCGACTGCATAATCCAATAAAATCCTGCGCCCGCCGGAAGTGCAAATGCCATCCACACGGAAAAAACAGGCATAATATAAAGCATTGCATTCATTGCGCCCATTGTCTGTGCCGCGGAAGGATTTGTCTTCTTCTGGTACCATTGGCCGTAAAGGGTAAGGGCAAGCTGGGAAATTCCCGCAAGAATAGGTATTAAAAGCATTGGCCATGTAAGAGTTGGCACTGCGCCTAAATCTATTGCCCCGCCAAAAATTTTCATATCAAAATTTCCGGCCTGTTCCGCAAAGCCCTTTATAGATTCAAATGCCGACGGGTCCTTTGAATACGCCTGCATTACATAAAGCTGCTGCTGGTATCCCGCAAAGTTCGCCGGAAGTTTTCCGGATGCCTCAAACACCTTTTTTGCAACTTCCGCCGCCTGTGATATTACATCCGCCGAAAAATGCATTATATGCGTCATAGGTTTATAAATAACATCAACTATACCAAAAAGAATCGGAAACTGTATCAAAAGCGGAAGACAGCTTCCCATTGGATTTACGCCTTCTTCGGCGTAAAGTTTCATTTGTTCTTCTTGAAGTTTTTCTTTATTTTTCCCATACTTTTTTTGCAATTCAGCCATCTTCGGCTGGAAAAGCGACATTCGGGCCGTACTTTTCTGCTGTTTCACCGAAAGCGGAAATATAAGTATCTTTGTTACAAGCGTAAAAAGCACTATCGCCACGCCGTAATTCTGGACAAGTTTATAAATTGCCCACATAACAAATCCCAATGGATAACCGAATAAAGAGTTGATAAAATTCATTTGACCCTCCAAATAAAAGAAAAATTATTTTAAAGCGGATTTCTTCCGCCATTTTTCAAAATACGAATACTTTTCAGGAACCGGGTCTATCCCCCCAAGGCTCCAAGGATTACATCTGACCACCCTTTTCAAAGCAAGCCATGAACCCTTTACAATCCCAAATCTCCTCACCGCGGTAAGAGCATAAGTAGAACATGTGGGATAATATTTGCACCGAGGCCCGATTAAGGGCGACACAAATTTTCTGTAAAATTTAAGCGGAAGCAAAAAAATTTCAATAAAAAAATCCCTCATTTATTTTCACCGCAAAGTTCAGGTATTACCTTTTCCTTAAATATCTTCTTTACATTATAGGATTTCATCCCTACGGCCGCTTTCCTTGCCACAATAATCATATCATATCCTATCGGAAACTTGTCCTCCGCTTCGCGGTATGCGGCGCGGATAATCCTGCGCGCCCTGTTCCTTTCAACGGCGTTGCCTATTTTCTTGGCGGCTGTAATGCCTATGCGGTTGAATGCAGTATTGTTTTTTCTATAATAAACAACTACCGCCTTTGTAATAATAGGTTTTCCCCTCTTATACAAATAAAGGAAATCTTTATTTGAATCGATAGTCTTGGTAAAAAGCATAAGCACCACCGTTTTTATGGATTTACAAATAACATTATAGCAGTAAAAATCATTTATAGCAATCGTTTTTTAGCGTTAAAATCAAATGTCTTTTCTATTTTTCCACAAGGCTTCCAAATCCCAACATCTAAACAAAAAAGACCACAAAACTGTGGTCTTTGTTTTCTTTTTGCCGTAAAAAAGAAAAAGACTTAGTGACAGAGTCTTTTTCTGCCCTTTGCGCGCCTTCTGGCCAAAACCTTGCGTCCGTTCCTTGTGGACATGCGCTTCAAAAAGCCGTGTTCTTTTTTTCTGTGAAGCTTTTTAGGCTGATATGTTCTTTTCATTTGTTATCCTCCCTTCAAAAAAGAGCGTGCGGCATTTATAATAAACCACGCAGCTTGAAAATCAAAATAATAAACCCTTACAATCAATTAGTATAAAACAAAAACATATCCCGTGTCAAGTACTTTTTAAAATTTTCCTTCAAAATCCTTTTACTATAATACTATTATAAATATATTTTAAAATGCTTAAACTTCTTGAAAATAGTATCCCGATGTGATATAATTATATCAATTATCAAACAATGCAGCAACTGGGGGTTTTATGCAAATGACTTCATTTACAGAGGTCTTTGAAAGCGTTAAGGATTACTGCGCCAAAAGCGGAAGCATAGGCGAAACTGCCCATAAACTATGGATTCAATCCCTTGAACCTATTGAGCTTCAGGGAAATACCGCAGTCTTTTATGTGCAGTCGGAATTTCAAAAGGGAATAGTTCTTAAAAACTACGAAAAGCTTTTAAAAGAAGCTTTTTTTGCCGTACTCGGATTTGAAGTGGAAATTCAAATCAATACGCAGGACGACATAAAAAAAGATGAGCCAAAACAGGAAGAAGACCCGCAATCAAAGCATCTTGAACTTGAAAAAAGCTTTGAAAACGCAGAATATGAATACACCTTCGACACCTTTATAGTCGGCCGCTCAAACGAATTTGCCTATGCCGCATGCACGGCAGTTGCAAACAACAGAAGCTCCGCATACAATCCCCTGTTTATACACGGACCGTCGGGACTTGGAAAAACTCATTTGCTTACGGCAATCTCTCACGAAATTAAAAAGAAAAACCCTCAGTCAAACATAATATATGTCAGCGGAGACAGCTTTACAAACGAGCTTATCAATGCCATAAGAACCGAAACGACCGCACAGTTCCACACCAAGTACAGAAGTGCGGACGTTTTGCTTGTTGACGACGTGCAGTTCATCGCAGGAAAGGAATCTACCCAGGAGGAATTTTTCCACACCTTTAACGAGCTGCACAAGGTGGGAAAACAAATCGTACTTACTTCCGACCGCCCTCCAAAGGACATTAAAACCCTTGAAGAGCGTATCCGCACACGCTTTGAATGGGGACTTATTGCAGATATCTCCACACCGGATTTTGAAACGAGAATTGCCATAATCAAGCGCAAGGCGGAGCTTTTGCAGCTGACAATTCCCGATGAGGTCGCCGAATTCATTGCAAACAGGCTCAAAACCAACATCAGGCAGCTTGAAGGCGCAGTTAAAAAGTTAAAAGCCCTCAAACATCTTGCAGGTTCGCCGCCTTCAATGGCAATGGCTCAAAGCGTTATCAGGGACATACTCAACGACAACCAGCCTGTTCCCGTTACGGTTGAAAGAATTATCGGCGAAGTTGCGGGAATTTATGGCGTTACGGCTGAGGACATACGCTCCAACAAGCGTTCTTCACAAATTTCAACCGCAAGAAAGGTTGCTATATACGTGGTAAGGGAAATAACGGAAATGCCCCTTTCGGCAATTGGAACGGAATTTGGCGGAAGGGACCATTCCACAATAGTTTATGCCCTTGCCAACGTGGAGGAATCTATTAAAAAAGACGGGCATTTAAAAGAAATAGTAGAGGACCTTATTAAAAACATAAGGGAAAAATGATTTAAAATTTAGACGTTAAAAAATCAGAAATTAAAGCTTTTAAAAGCTGATTCCCAATAATTCAACACAGTTTTCAACACACTGTTGAAAACTGTGTTGAATTTCAAAAGCTTATTTTTAGGGATATGAGGAGAATTCAAAAACAGTTTTCCTCACTTTAAACATTTGAGCCGGAAATACTTTTCCACCAAAAGTTTAAAGAAAAATCCCTAAAAAAATTTTACCACAATTTTCTCAACAAAAAATCAACTTTAAACAGGCAGTTTTCAACGCTTTCAACCGCTTTTTTTCTTTTAACATTTTCTCAACTTTGCGCTTTGATTTTTTGTTGAGAGTATTTTTGCGCAGTTTAGGCAATAGTTTGGGTTTTCAACAGTTTCCATGCCCCCTACTGCTATTGCTAAAAAATATAATTATATTATGTTATTTTATATCATCAAAAACCCTAAATTTTAAAGGCTCGATTTCCCTTTTTCAACAATCCAAGAAAAGGAGAACAAAAATGAAATTCACTTGTCAAAAACAATCTCTCTATGAGGCAATTTCAAATGTTTCAAAGGCGGCTGCGGCAAAGTCTACCATACCGGCCCTTGAAGGAATAAAGGCAAGGCTGCTTGGCAATACCTTGCAGCTTACGGGATATGACCTCGAAATAGGAATAAAAACCGAAATTCAGGTAAACGGCGAAGGCGGAGGCGAATTCGTTATAAATTCCCGTTTGTTCACTGACATTATAAGAAAAATGCCGTGCGAAACTGTCTGCGTGGAACTTGGTGATGGTTTTGCAACTAAAATTTCCGGCGGACTTGCTGAATACAACATAATTTCACTTTCGGCTGAGGAATATCCGGAAATCCCCGAATTTGACAAGGAAAAAAGTTTCTCGCTGCCTCAGGGAATGCTTAAAGATATGATAAACCGCACGATTTTTGCTGTTGCACAAACAGATATTAAGCCGATTCTTACAGGAGAACTTTTTGAAATAGAAAACGGCTGCTTTAAGCTTGTGGCAATAGACGGTTTCCGTCTTGCGGTGAGGAGCGAAAGCTTGAATTTGGATGAAAATTATAGCTTTGTTGTTCCGGCAAAGGCTTTGAGAGAACTTGCAGGACTATTAAAAGAAGAAAATGACTTTTCTTGTGAAATATTTACCAGCAAAAAGCACATAATATTTGATGTGTCGGGATACAGCGTGATATCAAGGCTGCTTGAAGGAGAATTCCATAATTACAGAGGCTCAATCCCGCAGTCGTGTCCGACGGAAGTGCTTGTTAAAACAAGGGATTTTATTGACAGCCTTGAAAGATGCTTGCTGCTTATCAACGAAAAAATGAAATCTCCTGTAAAATGTATCTTTGAAAACGGAAAGCTTAAAATAAGCTGTTCGACCGCAATTGGAAAACTTTATGAAGAACTTGATGCGGACATATCAGGGCCTTCCGTTGAAATAGGTTTTAACTGCAAGTATCTGCTTGATGCGCTGAAGGCTGCGGATACGGACCTTGTAAAGCTTTGCATGAACGGTTCGCTGTCTCCGATGAAAATAATTCCGAAGGAAGGAGAAAGCTTTACTTACCTTGTATTGCCGGTAAGGCTTAAGGTTGAAGCTTGATTTTAATGAAAAAAATAACAACAAAAATAACCACCGAATTTATAAAGCTTGATTCACTGCTTAAATTTTCGGGCGTTACCGAAACAGGCGGAGAGGCAAAGGAACTTGTACAAAAGGGACTTGTAAAAGTAAACGGCGAGGTTTGCACGCTTAGGGGCAAAAAAATCCGCTGCGGCGATATAATTGAGGCGTGCGGATACGAAATAACCGTGGAGTGATTTTTTCGGGGGGAGTAAACATAGTTGTTACGGAGTTTTTTGCAAACGGCTATAAAAACTTAAAAAATATCTCTTTTGCCGCCGACCCTAAAATGAATATTTTCTGCGGCGAAAATGCCCAGGGTAAAACAAATCTTATGGAGGCTATGTGGCTTTGCTCAGGATGCAGAAGTTTTAGGGGAACAAAGGATAGGGATTTTATAGCCTTTGACGGCGAAATGGCTAATGTAAAGCTTGTTTTTTCCGACAGGCTAAGAAGTCAGGAAATTTCCTTTTCGGTGCAAAGGGAAAATCCAAAGGACAAGCGTGTTTTTCTTAACGGAGTAAAACTCCCCCTTATGTCAAAGCTTTTTGGAACTTTTAAATGCATCTCCTTTATCCCGGACGACCTAAAGCTATCAAAAGGCCCGCCGGACGGCAGAAGGCTCTTTTTGGACCTTTGCGTTTCACAAATAAAGCCGGGATATGTTTCAGCGCTTAACAAATACGAAAACGCACTCTCACAGCGCAATGCCATGCTTAAAGAAATAGCTGCGGGAAGATGCTCTCCGGATGACCTTGAAATGTGGGATGTACAGCTTGCGGGCGCAGGAGCGTATATTTCCGTTTTAAGAAATGCTTATGCAGGAAAGCTTGGAGCATTTTGCTCGGCGCTGCATTCCCGCCTTTCAAACGGAAGGGAAAATTTAAAGCTTTATTACCGCTCAACCGTATTTGAAAATCTCGACGGAAGGTTCGACCACAAGGGAGAACTTTATGAGGAATACCTGCAAAAGCTTAAATCCGGCAGAGAAAGCGATATAAGGCTTGGATTTACACAATCGGGCACTCACAGGGATGATTTGGAAATAGAAATAAACGGTCTTTCCGTAAAGGATTTCGGTTCGCAGGGGCAGCAGCGCTCCGCTGCGCTGGCAATGAAGCTCTCTCAAGCAAAGATTCTTCTTAACGAAACGGGAGAGGCACCTGTAATGCTGCTGGATGATGTTTTGAGCGAGCTGGATGCTTCAAGGCAGGATTTCGTGCTCAACGAAATTGACGGGATGCAGCTATTCGTTACTTGCTGCGACCCGACAACTGTTTTGAGACACAGGATGGGAAAGGTGTTTTATATGAGGGACGGCGGAATTATTGCGGAAAAATAGGCTTTTTCTTTAAAAAATCGGAGGGTTTTTATGTATTTGCATTTAGGCGCGGATATTATTGTCAATGATAAGGATATAATAGGAATTTTTGACATAGAAAACACTTCCATAGGAAAAAGTACAAAGGATTTTCTTTCTCGGGCACAAAAGGAAAACAAAATTATCAATGTTTCCCTTGAAATGCCTAAATCATATATAGTCTGCGAAAAGGACGGCGGAGTTTTGGTTTACATATCCCAGATTTCCGCCTCAACGCTCAGGAGAAGGGCGCTGCTTGATTCCCTTTCCTGACAAAAAACTAAGAATGCGGAGGTTTTTTCGTGGCAAATATAAACAACACTTATGACGAAAGCCAAATACAGGTGCTTGAAGGGCTTGAAGCGGTTAGAAAACGCCCGGGAATGTATATAGGATCATCGGGGCCTAAGGGGCTGCACCACCTTGTTTACGAAATTGTTGACAACTCGATAGATGAGGCCCTTGCGGGATACTGCACCGAAATTAAAGTTGAACTTCTGCCGGGAGATGTGGTTTGTGTTTCCGACAACGGAAGGGGTATTCCTACCGGTATACATCCAACCGAAGGCATTTCGGCGGCAACTGTGGTATATACAAAGCTGCACGCCGGAGGAAAATTCGGAGGGGGCGGCTATAAGGTTGCAGGAGGCCTGCATGGTGTGGGCGCTTCAGTCGTGAACGCACTTTCGGAATGGCTTGAACTTACCGTAAAAGACGGCAAAAACGTACATTTCCAGAGGTTTGAAAGAGGAAAATACTCCGAACCGCTTAAAATTATCGGAGAAACAAACGAAACCGGAACTACTGTAAAATTTAAGGCTGACCCTGAAATTTTTGAGGAAACTACCCACTACGATTATGAAATCCTCCTTAAAAGGCTTAGAGAACAGGCTTTCCTTAATGCGGGAATAAAAATAATCTTTTCCGATTTGAGGGAGGATGGCTCTCAAAATACCGAAACGCTTTATTATCAGGGTGGAATTAGGGAATTTGTAACTCACATACACACAACAAGAGGCCTTGACGTAATAAACGAAAACGTAATCTACATCAGCGGAACGCAGGGAACATCATCCGCCGAAATAGCTATGCAGTACAACGACAGCTACAACGAGCTGATTCTTTCCTTTGCAAACAACATACACACCGTTGACGGCGGAACACATGAGGCCGGATTTAAAAACGCCCTTACGAAAGTTTTCAACGAGTACGGCAAAAAATTCGGTCTTATTAAAGATACCGACAAGGGACTTATCGGAGATGACGTGAGAGAGGGCCTTACCGCGGTGATTTCAGTAAAACTTGAAAACTGCGAATTTGAGGGGCAGACAAAAGGAAAGCTTGGAAATACCGAGGTAAAGGCTTTTGTGGAAAACCTTGTGACAGAAAAGCTTATGTGCTATTTCGAGGAAAATCCGGCGGTGGCAAGAAGCATCTTTGACAAGGCTGTTTCCGCACAAAAAGCAAGGGAGGCCGCTAAAAAGGCAAGGGAACTTTCAAGAAGAAAATCCGCTATGGAAAGGGATTCTCTGCCCGGAAAGCTGGCTGATTGCTCGGAAAGCGATATGAGATACACAGAAATTTACATCGTTGAGGGAGATTCTGCGGGAGGTTCGGCAAAAAGCGGCCGCGACAGAAGATATCAGGCTATACTTCCTCTTTGGGGCAAAATGCTTAACGTTGAAAAGGCAAGAATAGACAAGGTCTATGGCAACGAAAAGCTTATGCCGGTTGTGACTGCTCTTGGAACTTCAATCGGAGAGGATTTCGACATAACTAAGCTTAGGTACGGAAAAGTAATAATCATGGCGGATGCCGACGTTGACGGATGCCATATAAGAACGCTTTTGCTTACCTTCTTTTTCCGTTTTATGAAGCCGCTTATCGCGAACGGGAACGTTTATATCGCACAGCCTCCGCTTTTTAAGGTTTCAAGAGGCAAACAGGTTAGATATGCCTTTTCCGACGCTGAAAGGGACAGGTATATAGCCGAGCTGTCCGGCGACGGGAATGCAAAGGTTGACGTTCAGCGCTACAAAGGTCTTGGTGAAATGGACCCGCAGCAGCTTTGGGAAACTACAATGAATCCCGAAACCAGAACCATCCTTAAAGTTGAAATGGAGGATGCTGCAAGGGCTGACGAAATATTTACCATACTCATGGGCGACAAGGTTGCTCCAAGAAAAGAATTTATCGAAAAGAACGCAAAGTATGTTCAAAACCTTGATATTTAATGAAAGCCGGTGAATGAATGGAAGAAAAACAACCTCTTGAAACTTTGGTCTATACCATCTCGCTTGGGGAATACGAACGCGGCTTTATACTTTTTCAAAAAAAGTACGTTTTTCCTAAAAACTACATTATGACCGCGGCGTTTGCGATTGTGGCGGCACTTTATGTTTTTCAAATAGTAGAAAATCCTGCATATTCAACAGCTTGGGTAATGCTTTTAGTATGTCTATTCTTTATTTCCCTTATTTGGTACAACGTGTTTAAAATCAGAAAATCACTTATAAACTCCATAAAAGACATAAAAGAAGATACCTATGAGGCTAAGGTTTATAACGACGGTCTGGAAATTTCAGTAAAGACTGAAAAAGATGAAATTTCAGGAGAAGAAACTTTGCCGGAAATTCCGGCAAAAGAAATAAGCTTTGCCTTAGATAAGCCTGACGCAATAGAAAATGCCGAAATGTTCGTGATTTATATAAAAAAGCAGATGTTTTACGCTATACCTAAAAGATGTCTCTCTCCTGCGCAGGAGGAGGTTTTAAGGAATGTCCTTAAAGAATCCGGGGACGTAAAATTCATTGATAAGCTTAAAAAAGAAAAGGCGTGATAAGATTTGTACAATGACGCAAATTCAAAGATAATACCCGTAGACATAGAGCATGAAATGAAAAAATCCTTTCTTGAATACTCTATGTCTGTAATTGTGGCAAGAGCTCTTCCGGATGTGCGCGACGGGCTTAAACCGGTGCACAGAAGAATCCTTTACACTATGTATGAGGCTGGGCTGTTTCCTGAAAAAAAATATTTGAAGTGCGCCGCTACCGTCGGAGATGTTTTGGGAAAATACCACCCCCACGGCGATGGGTCTGTTTATGATGCCCTTGTAAGGCTTGCACAGGATTTTTCAATGAGGTATCCGCTTGTCGACGGACACGGAAACTTCGGAAGCGTTGACGGAGACCCGCCTGCCGCTTACCGTTATACCGAGGCTAAAATGGCTAAAATAGCTATGGAAATGCTTACCGACATAAACAAGGAAACTGTCGATTTCGTTCCAAACTACGATGACCGTTTAAAAGAGCCTGAGGTTCTTCCCTCACGATACCCGAACCTTTTGGTCAACGGCTCTACCGGAATAGCCGTCGGAATGGCGACAAACATTCCACCGCATAACCTTGGCGAAGTTATAGACGGGCTTATTTGCCTTATACAAAATCCTGACGCAGGGCTTGACGAGCTGATGGAGCACATAAAAGGCCCGGATTTCCCTACCGGCGGAATTATTATGGGCAAATCCGGAATAAGGTCTGCTTATGCAACGGGCCGCGGAAAAATAATTTTGAGGGCAAATACCACTATTGAGGAAATTAAAGGCAGAAATTGCATAATTGTTACCGAAATCCCGTATATGGTCAACAAGGCAAGGCTTATTGAAAACATAGCCGACCTTGCAAAAGAAAAAAGAATTGAAGGAATACATTTCATCCGCGACGAGTCCGACCGCGACGGCATGAGGATTGTTATTGAGCTTAAAAAAGATGCAATACCACAAATTGTACAAAATCAGCTTTTCTCATTTACTCAGCTTCAGGAAACCGTTGGGGTAATTATGCTTGCCCTTGTCGGAAAAGAGCCTAAGGTTCTCACCTTAAAGCAAATGCTTGAAGAATACCTTAAATTCCAAGAGGAAGTTATAAGGCGCAGGACTGAATTTGACTTAAAAAAGCTGCGTGAAAGAGAACATATCTTGCAGGGACTTGTTATTGCGGTTGATAATCTTGACGAGGTAATAGGCATATGCCGCACCTCCAAAAACCAGCAGGAAATAAAGGAAAGGCTTGTAAAAAGATTCTCTCTTTCCGAAGTTCAGGCGGAAGCTATCGCTATGATGCGTCTTTACCAGCTTTCCAGCATGGAAAGGCAGAAGATTATTGACGAGCTTAATCAAATTATGGAAAAAATTGCTGACCTTGAAGATATTCTTGCAAAAAGGGAAAGGGTTCTTTCCATAATAACCGAAGAACTGCTTGAAATAAAGAAAAAATATGCCGACAAGAGAAAAACCGATATTGAGCTTGTCAGCGGAGAAGTTGACGTGGCCGACCTTATTGCCGAGGAAAACTGCGTTGTAGCCTGCACGAACATAGGATATATAAAGCGCCAGCCCGTAAGCGATTATCGCACACAAAACAGGGGCGGCAGGGGCGTTAACGGCATGAAGCAGCGCGAGGAGGATTTTGTTTCCGAAATGTTTGTGGCAAGCACGCATGACGATGTGCTTTTCATCACAAACAAAGGCGTGATGTACAAGCTTAAATGCTATGAAATCCCGGAAGGCTCAAGGAATTCAAGAGGAGTCAATGTGATAAACCTTCTTCCCCTTTCCGAGGGCGAAAAGATTGCCGCAATGATTAAAACGGATGGGTTTGACGAGGGTAAATTCATTATAATGGTCACCAAAAACGGAAAAATCAAACGTACCGAGCTTTCTCAATACAAAAACGTGCGCAAGAACGGTCTTATAGCAATAGGACTTGACGAGGGCGACGAGATTGCCGGCGTTAGAATGACCGATGGAAATGCACAGATAATAGTTGCAACGCACATGGGCTATGCTATAAGAATTGACGAAACGCAAATGAGGCCTATGGGACGTTCAGCACATGGAGTTAAGGCAATCAGGCTGCGTGAGGGCGATTTTGTGGTTTCAATGGCAAGAATCCGCGAGGGCGCATCGGTGCTTACCGTAACCGAAAAGGGCATAGGCAGAAGGACCTCCATTGAAAGCTACAAGCTGCAGAACAGAGGCGGAATGGGAATTTTAAATTACAAGGTTTCCGAAGAAAAAGGCTTTGTCTGCGGCATAAAGGTTATTGACGAATCCGATGACATAATACTTGTTTCCGCGGGAGGGGTTATTATAAGAATCCGCGCCAATGACGTAAGGCTTATGGGAAGATATGCAACGGGCGTAAGGCTTATGAGGATTCCCGAAGACGACAAGGTTGTGGCATTCACAAGGACCGAGCATGACGACGACGCCGAAATTGCCGAGGTTGAGCAGCCAAACGAAGAAGATTTGAAGATGGCTGAAATTGAAGAACAAAACGAGGTAATTGTTGAAAACTCTGAACTTCCCGAAGATGAGGAATAAAAAATAACCGCCCGCATTTAGCGGGCGGCCGTTACTTAATTAAAAATCCCCATGCCGTTCAAAGTCGGCGCGGGGATTTTTATTATATTTCACTTCTATTTTCAAGTGCCTTGAACAAAGTCACTTCATCGGCATATTCAAGCGATGCGCCGACCGGAAGTCCATAGGCAAGGCGTGTTACTTTTACTCCCAATGGCTTTAAAAGCCTTGAAATATAAATGGCTGTCGCCTCCCCTTCCACAGTCGGGTTTGTCGCCATTATGACTTCCTTTACTTTGCCCTGCGAAACCCTGCCCAAAAGCTCCTTTATCATAAGCTGTTCGGGAGAAATTCCGTCAATCGGCGAAATAAGGCCATGCAGCACATGGTAAACGCCCTTGTATTCTCCCGTCCTCTCAAAGGCGGAGACATCCTTGGGGCTTTCAACAACGCAAATAATTGAATTATCACGTTTTTCATCCGTGCAAATCGGACAAATATCCCCTTCCGTAAGGTTTTGGCAAATCTTGCACCTCTTTACGGATTTTTTTGCTCCAATCAGCGCCTCGGCAAAGGCATTAACTTCCTCCTCCGGCATTGACATTACAAAATACGCCAGTCTTTGCGCGGTTTTCATACCTATTCCGGGCAGCTTTGCAAAATGCTCCGCCAGAACCACAAGCGGAAGGGCATTGTATCCTGCCATTATCAGAACAAACCGGGAAGCGAAATTCCGCCGGTTACCTTGCTCATTTCCGCTTCCGTGGTTTCCTCAATCTTCTTTATACCTTCGTTTACGGCGCTGATGATAAGGTCTTCAAGCATTTCAATATCTTGCGGGTCAACAACTTCCGGCTTTATTTTAAGTGAGATTACTTCCTTTTTGCCGTTTTGGACAAGCTCTACTGCTCCCCCGCCGACAGTGGTAGTAAATTCCCTCTTTTCAATTTCTTCTTGAAGCTCTGTAATCTGGCTCTGCATTTTTTGAGCCTGTTTTATCATATCGTTTACGTTTTGCGGGCCTTTGCCCATTCCCTGAGGAAGTCTTGCTTTCATAGCTTTTGCTCCTTGTTTATAATCTTATTTTTTAATTTGTTTCAACGGGAATTTCGCTTCCCTTTGCGCGCTCCAAAAGTTTTCCTGCCTCTTTTGGCGTTTCTTGTGCCGCTTGAGGCGCTCTTGCCCTTATCACATAGCTTTTGCCTGTGACAGTCTTAACGACCTCTCCAAGCGCAAGGGCATTATCCTTTATCTTGAAAAGCTTTAGGAAAAACTCATTTTGCGCATTTATCAGCATTACGTTCCCGTTTACATATGCCTGTGAATTTTGAAGTGTTCCAGAAACCGCAGGAGAGGTTTTTGAAAACTCTTCAAGCACATCCGCCCATTCTTTCAGCGGTTTAAAATCCTCCGCGCGCAGTTTTGAAAAGTCAACCTGTTCCTCCCTTTGCGGAGGGGGTTCTTTTTTAGGCGGATTTTTAACATTATTTATGTTGACCGGAGTTTCTTCTGAAACTTCCTGTCTAATTATGCGGGCCTGTCCCGAACAAAGTTTTATTAAGGTCGTTTCAAGCTCTATACGTTTTGACGGGGAATACGAAAGCTTTTCAAAGCAGCCCTTTAAAACATCCAGCTTTGCGATTATTTCTTCAAGAGAAGTTTTGCTTGAAATTGCCGCAAGCCGTTCCCTTTCGTCCGGAAGACATTTTACAAGCTCCTTTTCCGAAGGCGCCGCTTTTATCAGCATAAGATTGCGCATTTGCTCCAAAAGTTCCGCACAAAACCTTTGCAGGTCCTTTGATTTTGAGTGAATTTCCTCAACAGCGTTAAGGGCACGTTTTATATCCTTTTCATAAACGGCCTCCAAAACGTCAAAAAGGTAATCCCTTCCCGCAATTCCTGCCGCGTCGAAAACAACGTCCTTTGTTATATTTTCAGAAAAGGCTATGCACTGGTCAAGTATGGAAAGAGCATCCCTCATTCCGCCGTCGGCAATTGAGGCTATCATTTGCGCCGCATCCTCATCAAGGCTGACACCCTCGCTTTGGGAAATATACAAAAGCCTGTCCCTTATATCCTCGGTGCGTATGCGGTTGAAGTCATACCTTTGGCAGCGTGAAAGTATTGTTGCGGGAACCTTTGCAATCTCCGTTGTGGCAAGTATGAACTTTACAAACTCCGGCGGCTCTTCAAGTGTTTTCAACAATGCGTTGAAAGCTTGGTTGGAGAGCATATGAACCTCATCTATTATATAAATCTTATACTTGCATCTTTCGGGAGTATAAAGCGCATTTTCACGCAAATCCCTTATATCATCAACGCCGTTGTTTGAGGCGGCATCCATTTCAATTATATCCGAAAGCGCTCCGTTTTCAGCATCTCTGCATATTTCACATTCAAGGCACGGCTCGCCGTCCTTGGGAGAAAGGCAGTTTACTGCCTTTGCAAAAATCCTTGCGCAGGTGGTTTTTCCTGTTCCTCTTGAACCGGTAAAAAGGTATGCGTGCGCAGTTTTTTCATTCTTTATTTGATTTTTAAGGGTCGTGGTTATATGCGGCTGAGAAATTACGTCGTCAAAGGATTTCGGACGCCATTTTCTGTACAAAGCGCGGTACACTTTTCTATCCCCCTTAAAATCAAATCCGGTACATAGGCGTGCAGGCTTACTGCGGCACACAAAACGGTCCGCTTAATGCTGCTCGGTTCCCCGCCTGACATGGTTCACGGTGTTCTGTTGCACAGGGCCCACACACCTATATACCGGATTTTCTTCCGGAACAATTTTTTTAATTTTCCGTCTTATTATTATATCACAAAGCAAAAAAAATTTCAACGATTTTTACGGTTTAGATATTAGAAATTAGAGGTTTTACTTTTGTTTTCTTTTTATTTTTAAGAGGGGGCTTTGCCCCCCTACTTGCATGTAAAGCAGATTTGGTCTGCTTTACCCCCCCAGTGACTTTTTGTCCGGAGACTTTTAGAAGTTAGAAATTAGAGGTTAGAAATTAGAGGTTAGAAATTAGAATTGGGTATTTTTATGTTGCAGGTCTTTTCTTAATTTGCCAACGTCTAACATCTAATCTCTAATATCTAACATCTAAGAAGGGGGGCGCCGCCCCCCCCTCTTAACTTTTAAAGATAATAAATTTTTTTACTCCCCCTGCCTACTTTTCTTCACCAGCGAAGAAAAGTAGGCAAAAGACGCCGCCCTGCGGGGCTTTTTTATGCGTCTACATTCGCCTACCCGCCGGCAACGGGCGCTTACGCTTTCAGCGTGCGCCCTGCCAGACGGCTGACGGCTCTATATTGTTGCTCTGCTTTTCGCCCCAGTGCTCACTACTCCAATTTTACTACGAAAAGCAGAGCTTTATTGCTTGCTTGTCTTAATAAGTTTATTAGCGGAAAGCTTTTACTTATTAAGCGAATTAAGGTGCTTTCTGAGGTTCTTAAGTACCCTTCTTTTTTACCTTTAAATTGGTAAGACGTGGCATCTTCAAGAAAAGCAGCCGAGCTTTGTCGTGCAGGGCACAAGCGAATGCGCAGTGCCCGTTGCCGAAAAGCCGGCGGACTAAGACTAATTTTCAGGCGTTTTTTGGTGACTTTTTGTCGCCGGACAAAAAGTCACTGGGGGATAAAGCAGACTAAATCTGCTTTGTAAATAAGGAGAGGGGGCAAAGCCCCCCTCTTAGATGTTAGAGATTAGATATTAGATGTTAGATACAAGCAAGTTAAGAAAAGACCTATATTGTAAAAACACCCAACTCTAATTTCTAACCTCTAATCTCTAACTTCTAATCAGTATTCAAGGACATCAACGATTTCTCCGTTATCTATAACAACACGAGGAATTCTTTTTGAAATACCGCAAACAACTTCGTACCCTATTGTTCCATAAAGAGAGGCAAGATAATCAGCAGTAATTTCATCATCCCCCTCTTTTCCAATTATTGTGGCTATATCTCCGGCTTTTGCATCAATCCCCGTAACATCAACCATCATCTGGTCCATGCAAACCCTGCCGATTACCTTTGCACGCCTGCCATGCACCAAAACCTCCGCCTTTGAAGACAAAAGGCGCGAATACCCGTCGGCATAGCCTATTGTGATTGTTGCGGCCTGTATGTCATTTTCAGCTTTAAAAGTCCTTCCGTAGCTTACAAAACTGCCCTTTTTAAGCGTTTCAACATACGCTATCTCAGCTTTTAAATCCATGACCGGTTCAAGCTTTATCGGAAGCGGAAGGCTGTAATTCGGACAAAGCCCGTAAAGCATTATCCCAAAGCGGGCAAGAGTGCTCCTTTCATCAGGATAATAAGTCCCTCCGGCACTGTTGAGAAAATGCAGGTGAGTTAAGTTTATCCCTTTGCCTTTTAGAATTTCCCAAACCTTTAAAATAAAATCCCTTTGGTGCAGGGTGTATTCGACATCGTCTTTGTCAGAGCTGTCCGCTGCGGAAAGATGCGTGAATATCCCCTCAACTTTAAGATTTTTAAGCGAAATTATCCCCTCTACAACTTTCGCGCATTTTTCGGGAGTGTCCTCCCTTATGCCTATCCTGCCCATGCCGGTGTCAATTTTTATGTGGCACCTTACCGGAGAGGACGCGGCAAGGCTTAGGCCCTTTGCGTGCTCCTCTGAAACTATTGCATTTATTATGTTCTCTTTTGAAAGCTCATCGGCATATTCCGGCGATGTATAGCCAAGTATGAGAATTTCTCCCTTTATTCCGGCTTCTCTTAAACGAACTGCTTCATGTATATTTGAAACTGCAAAATATTTAATTCCAACGCTTTCAAAAAGCCTTGCCATGGTTTTGTCGTCATGTCCATAGGCATTTGCCTTTACTACCGCCATTATCTCAGTTTCGCCTTTAAGCAGCGAGCGGATTTTTTCAACATTCCTCCTTGCCCTGTCAAGGTGGATTTCGGCATATGCCCTTTTTAAAAACTTTTGCAAGATTTGCATCTCCCTGTTTAAAAATACTTGTAAATTTAAGGTTATTATGTTAAAATAAATAAAACATTTTGCAAAGGATTTGGTCTGATGAGTGCAAAAACACTATGCTTTTCCGGACACAGGCCGGAAAAACTTCCCCACAAAGGCGACGAGTCAAGCGTTGCCATAGGAAACCTTAAAAGCTTGCTGTATAAAGAAATATATGACAGCATAACTGAGGGTTATACCGATTTTATAACAGGTCTTTCAAGGGGAATAGATATTTGGGCGGCAAATATGGTGATTGAATTTAAAAATAAAATGCCAAATTTAAGGCTTATATGCGCAAGGCCCTACAAGGGCTTTGGCGATGAAAGGGTCGGATATGAAAAATGGGAGCTTTGCCACATACTTGAAAAGGCTGACGAAATAGTGGACATAAGCCCTTTTTATACCGACAGCTGCATGAAAAAGCGCAATTTCTATATGGTTGACCGCTCTTCAAAGCTTATTGCAGTGGTGCGCGATTATTATTCCGGCACGGGGCAGACAATAAGATATGCCGTAAAAAAAGGCCTTTGCGTAAAGATAATAGACATATCAAAAAACGTTGAATTATTCCGTTGAAAACCGCCCATAATACTTAAAGTATATAACAATTTGCCGTCAATATCAAGTTTTTTGAAATCAGTTTTCGCCGGGAAAACATTCAACATTTTCAACACACTTTTCAACATTTTGAATGTTGAAAGAATTTTTGAGAATATTATTCACTTTAACTGGACAATCCCCCGTAATTTGGCAGGCGGCAAATATCAAAAAAATTGTATAAAGCTTTTATAAAAAAACGGATGTGGAAAACATGAAAAAATCAAAAGCCCGTTTTGCGGCAATTTGGCTTGTAAGCACGCTTATAACAATTGTCCTTCTGGGAGGAACAGGCATATTGCTTTACCAAAAGTATTTTTTTTCACACAGTTCCTCGCAAAAAGAAAGCTACTCTGGAGATGACCTTGTTTTTGTTCCCGGAGAGGAACATAGTCAAACGACTTTATTCATTCTTGATGCCGGTGAGGGCGAAAACAACAAGGTTTTTGTGCTTTCAAGGTTTCTTCCCGCTGATGGACAGTTTATTATCATTCCTATGCCGGGAAAAACTTTTTGCCAGGTAAACACAAAAAAAGCAAGCCTTTATGAATTTTACCGTACGGGAGGCTCTTCCTCGGCGGTTAATGCACTCGAAAATGCGCTTAACATCCCCATTGAAAAATACATGAAGTTCGACAGGGAATCATTCAACACGCTTGTTGATATTTTGGGCGGGGTAAATGTTGATTTGCCGCGGGATTTTTTCTATATAAATCCCCAAACAGGCGAAAATACCAACCTGAAAAAAGGCAGTCAGCTCCTTGACGGAAACAAATTAAGGCAGCTGCTTACCTTTCCTGAATTTGAGGAGGGAGAGGATTTCCGCACAAAAATAACGGCAAGCACTCTTGCTGACATGCTTAACGGAGCAATAAGCGAAAGGCTTGCGGATACTCTTGACAACAGCTTTAAGGCTATTATAAACTCGGTGGAAACAAATATCTCCGCCCTTGATTATGATTTTCGCAAAAAGGCAATAGAATACCTTATACGTCCCGGAACAAAGCCTGTTGTCTTTAAGCTCCCACAAGGAGAATACACAAAAGACAAGGAACCGGTCTTTATGCTCGACTCAAAATTTGGAGAGGACGTGGCATATTGGTTTAAAGTACAAAGCCTTATGCCTTCTTGAAATTTGGCAGAAGCTTTTTTGCCGTCTTTATTATTGCAGAAAAATTAAGCGCAAGAACTGCTGCAAAAATAAGCGAAATCCAAAGATACATCAGCGGAACAGCGGCTGCGGCAATATATGTCATTCCTCCAAGCAGAGCCGAATTTATAAAAATTTTTGCATAATTTACTTTGAATTTAACATACCGCCTTGTGTCAAAAACCCTTATGAAAAAGCAAAGGCCATAGCTTGCCAAAGTGGCTATTGCGGCGCCCTGTATCCCCATTTTGGGGATTAAAATGAAATTCAGCACAATGTTTGCAGCCGCCGCGGCAAAGCTTGTTGCAAGCGAATTAAGGCTGCGCTTTGTGACCGCATAAACGCTTGAAAGATATGAGCCAAGGCACATGAACATTATCCCAAGCAGCAATGCGGGTATGTATTTATACGAGCTTTCATATTTCGGGTCGAACATTACAAGCATAACAGGTTTTATGAAAAGTATCATCCCCGCTGTTGCAATGTACATAAGCGATTGGTATGCCGAGAAAACCTTGCCGAAAAACTTTTCATAGTCCTTTGCACTATTTTCAGTTATCGCCGACATATGCCACGCTTGTGTGAAAAATGCCGAAACCGTCGAAACAATAAGCGGGATTTTATTTGCGGCAACGTAATAAGAATTTTGTTCAACGCCAAGCATTGCAGTTATGAAAAAACGGTCAGACATGCTTATTACAAGCCAGAGTATCGTCGTCGGAATCAATGGCGCAGAGTATTTGAGCATTGAGCGCAGCAAAGTCCGGTCAAACATTTCCGGACGGATATATTTTGGAAGATTTGCCGCAATGGACAAAAAAACTATTGAAAAAGCATCCGAAAGAACCGTTGAAAGAATAAATCCATATACTCCAAACCGGAAAACGCCAAGCAGCAAAATATTGAACAGAACCATTGTGAGTGTTGTCAAAATTCCATCAAAAGCATAAAGTTTTACAAGTCCTCTTGCGCGGACAAACTGGCTGCAAAGCGTTTTTATACTTGAAGTATAAACGTATGCAAATAATACAAAAGCGTAACCGTCAAAAAAGCGTATCAGATTGACAAGAGGGAAAAGCAGTGCAAGAACGGTCATTCCCGAAAGGGTGGTGATTATTCCGTTTGTAAAAACGCGCGATTTTTCATAGCCGTTGTCAAGGCCGAACCTCATTACTGCTTCTACTATGCAGAGAGTAAAAATCGGTATTAAGAAATTTGCGGTTACGGCAATGTTTTCGCTTATTCCGTATTCGGCGTTTGTAAGCCTGCCTTGATAAAATCTTGTCATGAGGAATGTCAGCAGTTTTGAGCCAAATGTTCCCGCCGCAAAAACAAGGGTATTTGAAAAAAGTTTTTTATACCTATCCATACTATCCCCTTTTTAGTGGTTAGTTTAATAATTGTCAGCAGTTAGTTTTGGGGGATTTTTTACTTTTAAAGTCTTTTTTATCTGCTAATGTCTAACCTCTAATTTCTAACTTTCGACACCAAATAATTATACCATAATTTGACGAAAAAGAGTATTGTTTTATCGAATTTTTATGATATAATTATTTAAAAAGGCATTATTAAAAGGAGGAGTTTGAATGAAAAATTTGGCAAAGGCTTTTTTTGCAGCAGGAACTGTTGCTGCGCTTTTAATTTCAGTAAAAATTATTTTTGAATTTATAGATTCAAAGAAAAAAAGATATGTGGATTTAGAGGTTAGAGATTAGAGGTTAGAAATTAGAATTGGATATTTTTACATTGCAGGTCTTTTCTTAATTTGCTTGTATCTAACGTCTAATATCTAACATCTAACATCTAACATCTAAGAGGGGGGCGCCGCCCCCCTACTTGCATATAAAGCAGATTTGGTCTGCTTTACCCCCCAGTGACTTTTTGTCCGGCGACAAAAAGTCACCAAAAAACGCCTAATTTTATATGTCTACGGTCGCCTATTCGCCGGCAACGGCAATTTGCTTACACAAAAGCTGAAATCGCAAATTGCCTGCACGGCGAATAACGGCTCGTTGTAGACGACCTGCTTTTCGCCTCGGTATGTACCACTCTAATCTTGTCGCGAAAAGCAGGTCTTTAACTTTACTTGCCTTAATCACTTTACCAGCAGAAAGTCTTGGCTTATAGTTTTCAGCTAATAGACTTATTAAGACAAGCAAGCAATAAAGCTCTGCTTTTCGTAGTAAAATTGGAGTAGTGAGCACTGGGGCGAAAAGCAGAGCAACAATATAGAGCCGTCAGCCGCCTGGCAGGGCGCACGCTGAAAGCGTAAGC
>JAJUHO010000210.1 GCA_029267825.1 Oscillospiraceae bacterium | reverse complement strand
GGTTCGCCCTTGTTTATTCCGTTTATAGAAACGTTAACCACTTCTCCGCTTGAAATCGGCATTATTTCTCCCGTATCAACATCGCATACCGGATGTCCCAGCCCGCCAAAAACTCCCGTTTGAGGGTCGTAAAAGGTTATTGTGCCTATTCCTGCCGTGCTGTCCCTCACATACATTCCCGCAACATAACAGCCGTAGCTTTCTGAATAAACGGGTTTAAGGGAAATTTGCAATTCGGTTTGCCCTCTTTTTAAAATAACGGAAACTTCTTTGCCGTTGCTTCCCGATATTATTTTGGCAATTTCAGAATTTGACAAAACCTTCTGCCCGTTTACGGAAATGATTATGTCTCCAACTTTTATTCCTGCTTCAACCGCAGGAGACGGCACTCCGTCGGCCACATCGCCAATCCCCACAACCATCACCCCGTCGGTAAGGATTTTTATTCCAAAAGGATTCCCCCCCGGAACAAGGACCGGCCTGTCAACAGCCTTTACGTCAACCTCTTTAATCGGTATCACGCCAAAAAGCTTTAACGTCGTCTTTTGATTCAACGGTGTCGGTGAGGAATTAAGGGACTGCATGGTTTCTTCCCCGCGGCAGGCATCAATGTTGAAAAAGCACGAAATTTTAAGAGTATCACCTTTTGACACATAATAATTGTCCGGCAACTGCACAAAATAATAAACAATAAGTGCGGCAAGCGCGGCAACGCCAATATCCAAAACCGATGTCAAAAATTTTACAGCCTTTCTCATACCATGCCCTTCCTTTTCCGGCGCTTTTTTTAAAACCGCCTCTGTTTTTTATTTTAGCAAGCGGCAAAAACATCCTGATTTTAATATGAGATTTATTTGCGGCGCTTAATCATACTATTCTCATTTTAGCTTTAAATATCATTGTTTTTTATTTGACTTTTTAAGAAGCTCTGGCTGTTTTAACAAATACGCACTTGAATATCCTGATGCTTGTATGATAATATGAATTTATATTATTAAATTATATTATTTGGAAGTGATTTTATGCCGCTTTTGCAGGATTTGTCCGAAGCTATACAAAAAGGTAAAATAAAGAACGTAAAGGAGCTTGTTGAACAGGCAATTTCAGAAGGATTTTCAGCCAAAACCATTCTTGAAGAAGGAATGCTTCCGGGAATGGCAATAATCGGAGAAAAATTTTCCAGAAATGAGGTTTTTGTGCCGGAGGTTTTAATCGCCGCAAAGGCTATGAATGCGGGAACCGAGCTTTTAAAGCCGCTTTTGGTAAGCGAAAAAATAGAATCAAAAGGAAAGGTTTGCATTGGCACGGTAAAGGGCGACCAGCACGATATAGGCAAAAACCTTGTAAAAATGATGATGGAGGGCGCCGGGCTTGAAGTAATAGACCTTGGCGTAAACGTGCCTCCGCAAAAATTCATTGATACGGCAATAAAGGAAAACTGCCAGATAATAGCCTGCTCCGCACTGCTTACAACGACGATGAACGTAATGGGCGAAATCGTAAAGCTTTGCGAGGAAGCCGGAATACGTGACAAGGTTAAGATAATGATAGGCGGCGCGCCGGTAACACAGGAATTTTGCGAAAAAATCGGTGCGGACTGCTATACTCCCGATGCGGCATCGGCCGCCGCAAAGGCTGTTGAACTTTGCGCCTCAATTTAATTTTTTCATATTTTTCTTAAAAAAATGTTTAAAAAGCTCTTGAAATGGTTTTCATTTTTGATATAATTATTATTATGTATTATTATTTTAAGAGGTTGAAAAAATGAACGTTACCATAAAAGACGTCGCAAAAGCCGCAGGCGTTTCGGTTGCCACGGTTTCAAGGGTTTTGAACAAAAGTGCCGTTGTTTCTCCTACTGCGGCAGAACAAGTAAACGAGGCTATAAAAAAACTTGGTTACAGTCCAAATTTCCTTGGCCGCAATTTAAGGAAATGCGAAACCAATGTGATACTTACCATAATTCCCTCTACCGAACAGGATTATTACGGAAAAATAATACACGGAATGCAGGATTGCGCCGCCGAATATGGGTATGACATTTTGCTCAGCATAAGCGCCGGATATCTTGAAACCGAAATGCGCTTGCTTAATATGCTCTTTAAACGCACGGTAGATGCTGCCGTACTGCTTGGAACACAGCTTGACGCTTCTGATTTAAACGAGCTTAACCAAAAATACAATATTGCACTTTGCTGCGAAAGAGTTGAGGGCGCAAAGGTGCTTACCGTC
>JAJUHO010000015.1 GCA_029267825.1 Oscillospiraceae bacterium | reverse complement strand
CGGTACGGATGTGCTTTACGTTCCCGTAACACAGCTTGATTTGGTTTCAAGATATATAGGCCCAAGGGATGACGGGGCTGTAAAGCTCAATAAGCTTTCTTCAACCGAGTGGCAAAAAACACGCTCAAGGGTTAAAAAAGCAGTTAAGGATATGGCCGATGAGCTCATTGCCCTTTATGCAAAGCGTGCGGCGACAAAGGGCTTTGCCTTTTCGCCCGACAACGACTGGCAGCAGGATTTTGAACAGCGTTTTGAATATAGCGAAACCGACGACCAGCTTCGTGCGATTGAGGAGATAAAGGCCGATATGCAAAAGCCCCAGCCAATGGATAGATTGCTTTGCGGAGATGTCGGCTTTGGCAAAACTGAAGTTGCTTTAAGGGCAGCATTTAAATGCGTGCTTGACGGCAAGCAGTGCGCAATCCTTGTGCCGACGACAATTCTTGCATGGCAGCATTATCAGACCGCTTTGAGGCGTTTTGAGCATTTTCCGGTAAAAATAGAATTGCTTTCAAGGTTTCGCACTCCAAAGCAGCAGCAGGAAGTAGTAAAATCCCTAAAAAAGGGGCTTGTGGATATAATAATAGGCACTCATCGCCTTGTGCAGAAAGATGTTGAATTCAAGGATTTGGGCCTTGTTATAATAGACGAGGAACAGCGCTTTGGAGTTGCGCATAAGGAACGATTCAAGGAGCTTTTTGCAGGAGTGGATGTCCTCACGCTTTCGGCGACGCCGATTCCAAGAACCCTTAATATGGCAATGAGCGGTATAAGGGATATGTCTGTAATTGAGGAGCCGCCGCAGGACCGTCATCCCGTGCAGACTTATGTTGTCGAGCATGATATGGGGATTATAGCGCAGGCAATTTCAAAAGAACTTAGGCGTGGCGGGCAGGTATATTATATACACAACAGGATAGAAACTATAGAGCTTTGCGCATCAAGGCTGAAAGAAATGCTGCCGGATGCAAGAATAGGCATTGCGCATGGCAGGATTTCAGAAGACGAGCTTTCGGAAATTTGGAGAAAGCTTATTGACCATGAAATAGACATCCTTGTTTGTACAACGCTTATTGAAACAGGTGTGGATGTGCCGAACTGCAATACGCTTATAATTGAGGATGCTGATAAGCTTGGGCTTTCGCAGCTTTATCAGCTTAGGGGAAGAATAGGGCGTTCAAACAGGAGGGCATTTGCGTATTTTACTTTCCGAAGGGGAAAGGTGCTCAGCGAGGTTGCTTCAAAGCGCCTTGAGGCCATAAGGGAATTTACCCAGTTTGGAAGCGGGTTCAGGATTGCTCTGAGGGATTTGGAGATAAGGGGCGCCGGAAGCATTTTGGGAGGGAAACAGCATGGACATATGGAAGCTGTCGGATATGATATGTACCTGCAGCTTCTTTCGGAAGCAATTGCGGAAGAAAAGGGAGAAACTCCTCCGCGCGCGCCTGAGGAATGCCTTGTCGATGTGCAGATAGAGGCACATATACCGGAAAATTATATTGAAAGCTTGTCGCAAAGACTTGATGTTTACCGCAAGATAGCAGGGATTTCCACGAAAGAAGAAAGCATGGAAATCATAGACGAGCTGATAGACCGTTATGGCGAGCCGCCAAAGGCAATAATCGGGCTTGTTAATGTTGCACTTTTAAGGAATACGGCTTCGTCCCTTGGCATTTCGGAAATATCGCAAAGAGGAGAGAATTTGCTCTTTTATGTCAAAAATCCGTCTGTGGAGCAAATTTCAAAGCTTTCGGCTGCATTTAAAGGCAGGGTTTTGTTCAACAATTTGAATAAGCCTTATATAAGCGTCAAGCTGTTGCCAAAGGAAAAGGCGGTTGATTTGATGCAGGCCGTGCTGGATGTAATGACGGGACAGGAAAAATAATCAGCTTTTATTTTTAGGTTTATAAAAATAAAAATCCACGGCTGTTTTGCTGCAGCCGCGGATTTTTTAAATTTTCTCAAGTATTTTTTTAAGCTCACCAATTTCTTCTTCGGAAAGGGTTATTCCCTTGCCCATTCTGTCATGTTCAGGGGACCATTCGCGCAGGTCGTATTTGGGTTCTCTGCCGTTCCAGCTGACAAGGTTTAATTCTTTTTGCCAACCCTTGGCGTTTTCGGATAGGACGCCAAGCTTTTTTGTAATTTCAAATTGTATTTCAGCCATAAAAATCACCTCATTTGCAAAATTTTTCGATGTATCTTTCTATGCAGCTCTGAATGATTTTTTCAGCAACTTCCCTGTTCCTTATTTCGTCAATAGCGGTATCCTTGTTTTCAAGAGCCTTGTAAACACTGAAAAAGTGGGACATTTCATTGAAAATATGCTGCGGCAGTTCGCTTATGTCCTTGAAAGTGTTGTAAGTCGGGTCCTTAAAAGGAATGGCAATGATTTTGTCGTCAGGGTCGCCGTTGTCTATCATGGAAATTACTCCTATCGGGTAGCACTGCACCAAAGAAAGCGGGAAAATGGTTTCCGAACAAAGCACAAGCACATCAAGCGGGTCGCCGTCCTCGGCAAAAGTCCGCGGAATAAAGCCGTAATTTGTCGGGTAGTGCGTTGATGTGTAAAGTATCCTGTCAAGCTTTAAAAAGCCTGTTTCCTTGTCAAGTTCATATTTTGCCTTGCTGCCCTGCGGGATTTCAATTACCGCGAAAAAATCATCTTTTTTAATCCTTTTTGGGGATATATCATGCCAAATATTCATTTAAAGCCTCCTTAAATTTCCTTTGCCATGTCAAGAACTACTTCAGAGACTCTTTTTGCAGCAATTTTTTCAAACTGCTCAAAAGACATTTCGCCCTCATCATCGGCATTGTCGGAAATGCACCTTATGGAAACGAACGGCACATTGTTTATAAATGCGCAGTGCCCGATTCCGGCGCTTTCCATGTCAACCGCAAACGGAGAAAAATCATTTGCAATCTTTGCTTTAAGCACACTGTCGGAAACAAATGCTTCTCCGGAAACAATTCTGCCGGAAAAGCATTTTATCCCGTGCTTTTCGCAGGATTTTGCCGCTTTTTGAATAAGGCCCTCGTCTGCCTTAAAAATTCCGTTGTAGGGAGGATAGTTTTCCAAAAACCTTGTAAGCAAATCATGGTACATTACTTCGCTTGAAACCACAATGTCGCAAACCTTTACATCCGTATTCATACCTCCTGCAATGCCGGTGTTTATGATGCAGTCAGGCTTGTAGCAATCTATAAGGTTTTGCGTGCAAAGTGCGGCATTTACTTTGCCTATTCCACAGCAGACGTTGACAATTCTTTTGCCTTCAAATTCGTTTATAAAAAATTTAAATGACGCTTTTTCCTCTACGGCAGCTTCGCCAAGTGAAAGCCTTATATCGGAAAGTTCAGACGGCATGGCGCCGATAATTCCTATTGTTTTCATCATGATTTCTTTCCTTTTCATTTTTCTTTTTTAAAAGTATAGCATTTTTAAAAACATTTGTAAATGCTGCAAGGGAATAGTTTTAATAAAAACGCGGAAAATAACATTGAGGTGATTTTATGTCAAAAAACAGCGTATATTTTTCGCTTTCTGATGTTGACGGCAAACGCGGTGCAAAAGAACTTAAAAAAGGAATAGGCTCAATGCACGGAGTGCTTTCCGTAAGCGTAAATTCCCAAAAGAACAATATTGCAGTGGATTATGACAGCTCCGGGGTAAATCCCGAGCAAATAGAGGAAAAGATAAACGAGCTTGGATGGAAAATATCCTCCTCAAAGCAGCAAGACCATATAATGTAAAAATTCCCTGCCGGGTTTTATACGGCAGGGAATTATATTTTAAACGGCTTTTGCAAAATTATCCGCAAGTTCTTTTATTTTTTCAAAATCTTTGCCGTCAGGCTTCATAAGAACTCTAAAGCTTTCGCCGGCAATTTTAAGTCCAAGGCTTTTAAGCCTTTCTTCAAGCATGGGGCATGCTTCTCCGCTCCAACCATAGGAACCGAATACCATGCACGGCTTGCCTTTGTTTGAAATTGCATCAACCGATGATATAAGGTCCCATACCGGCTTTAATGCGTCGCGGTTGATTGTTGGCGAGCCGAACATAACCCCGCTTGCCTTTTCAAGCGCTTCTTTCAATTCGCATGCCGGATGATGGATTATGTCATAGGATTTTGTTTTGATGCCGTTTTCTGAAAGCCTTGCCTCAAAAGCTTCCGCCATGCTTTTTGTATAGCCGTAAGCTGAAACATAAAATATGGCAATATTTTTTTCTGTGTTTTCAGGCGTTGACCATTCGCGGTAAAGCTCCATGTTTTTCTTTATGCGCTCTTTGAGTATTGGTCCGTGGCTGTTGCAAACCATGTCAAAATCAAGGCCTTTCATTTTGTCAAGCCCGTCGAGCACGAATTTCTTAAACGGGCTGAAAATAGCATCGTAATAATTTTTAAATGCGCTTTCGTATGCTTCCGGATAAGTTATAAGGTCATCGGTCAAAAGCGGTTCGCAATAATGCGCACCAAGAAAATCGCAGGTGAATATGGCTTTTCTTGCCGGAAGGTATGTGAACATTGAATCCGGCCAGTGCAGATTTGGAGCTACAATGAATTCAAATTCAAGACCGCCGCCAAGGTCAAGCTTGTCGCCGGTTTTTACCGCAAGCTTTTTAAAATCCATATTTGTTATGTTGGCGACATTTTTCAAAGCCGCAGTAGTTCCCACTACCGTTATTTCGGGATTTATTGACACAAGCTTTGCAACGCTTCCGCTGTGGTCAGGCTCGGTATGATTGAGAATTATATAGTCGATTTTATCAAGGCTTGAGATTTCCTCAACGCTTTCAAGGAAAGATTTTGTGAATTTGTCGTGCACTGTTTCAATAAGAGCTGTTTTTTCGCCCTTTACAACATATGCGTTATAGGTTGTGCCGTATTCGGTTTTCATTATTATGTCAAAAATTCTCAAATTCGGATTTAAGGCTCCGACATAATAAATATTTTCCTTTAATTGTTTCATATGGAACATCCTTTCTTCCTGCGAAATATATGACAAAAGGGGACGAAAACCGCCCCCTTAGCAAGCTTAGCTTATTTTGGTAAACTCACTTTTGCTGAGTCCGCATACCGGGCAGCACCAGTCATCCGGCAAGTCTTCCCACTTTGTGCCGGGAGCGATTCCGTTGTCGGGATCTCCAACGGCTTCGTCATAAACATAAGAGCAAGGGCATTCATATTTTTCCATACAATAATACCTCTTTCCTTTTTTTATTCTGCGCAGCTCGGCTGCTGTTATTATTTTAACATTCTAAATTATACTTGTCAAGTATAACTTAGAATGTTTTTGCCTCGTTTTGCCTATATTATAACCTAAAAAAGAGAAAATATCAATGGTAAAACAAAAAAATCCGCCTTAAAAAAGGAGGATTTTTGTAAAATTAAAAGCTTTTAAGCGGAGCCGGAACTTCAGAAAATTTTGAATGGAGGCGCATAATCCTTCTTATCCAAACAAGCCTGTAAAGCCCGAGAACTTCAAAAATGCAGCATATCTTGTCCGCAAAGGAAACCACATAGCTTTCCCTATACCTTGGCAAAGCAATGGTAAGCGGCCACATATGCTTTTTTATGATGTCCTGTTCCATATGGCTTAAATTAAAGTGTATAGTTGCGTTTATAAGCGCCGTTTTAGGGTGGGTAAAACCATGAAATCGCCTGTCACGGTGCCCGTCATGCCAGTCGTAAAGGAAAAGGTCGTGCAGAAGCCCACCTCTTGCGGCGGCATAGTAGTTAAGCCCCAAAAATTTGCATATTAAAAAGCTTACATAAGAAACGAAAAGACAATGCTCCAAGGTTGTAACAAGCGAATGTTGAGTAAAGTTGTTCATAGTCCTAACAACCGGAGTTTCTATTAAATCCTTTATGCAGGATTGAAACTGCACAAAGCTTTTTGCAAAAACCATTAAATCACTCTCCCAAAAAACAAAAAACTCTCTCTGCCAAGCAATATTATACCCGTAAATTGATTTAATTTCAACCAAAAACAATTGCAATAAATGTAATTATAAGGTAAAATCAATTCGCGTCGTAGAAAATAGCATAATTTTTATCCGAATGGGCGTGCACGCTCATCACAAGCCCTATGGCGATGTACATGCTGAGCATTGCCGTACCTCCGGCGCTTATAAAAGGCAGGGGAACCCCTATTACCGGCATTACTCCGAGCACCATGCCTATGTTTATAAAGCAATGCGTAAAAATAAGTCCGAAAACTCCGACGCAAATATTTTTTCCAAGGTCATCTTTTGCCATTCGGCCGTTTATTATTATTTTAATGCAAATAAATCCCAGTGCTCCGACAAGGATTATGCAGCCTACAAATCCAAGCGTCTGGCCCACATAAGAAAAGATGAAGTCATTTTGCACTTCGGGAACATAGCTGTAATCCCCGCCAAAAAGCCCCTTGCCAAGCATTTTGCCGGACCCTAAAGCAATTTTGCCCTGGCGCTGCTGGTTGCCTACGCCAAGCGGGTCTAGGTCGGGATTAAAAAGCACCATTATCCTTTTTTTGTGCACCGGCTGCAATACAAAAAACCACGCCGTAACTGCAGCTATTGGCGCAACAATCAATGCCGCAATTATATATTTAAACGAAAGACCTGCCGAAAACATCATAAATACAAATATCGCCAGAAATACCATTGCCGTTCCGAAATCTCCCTGAAGGGCTATGATTCCTGCGGGAATGGCCGCGTGCAGGCATAATAAGGCAAGGTTTTTAAGTGAGTTTATCTCTCCAGATACCTTTGAGAGATGATAAGAAAAGCTTAAAATGAAGGCGAGTTTTAAAAATTCTGACGGCTGTAGAGTCATAAAACCAAGGTTGAGCCAAGCCTTGTCATCCGCTCCGGCACGCTGGTAACCAAGCCCCGTAAAGGTGAGAAGCACCAGCAGCAGCGATGCGGGGGCATACAAAAACCAAAGCTTTGCAAGCTTTTGATAGTCAATTGCTGAAAGGAAAAGAGCGCAAAATGCGCCTATTACTATGGAAATCGCCTGCGTTTTATAAGGCGTTCCTATATTTGAGATAACTTTATTGTAAACTATCGAGTACAAAAGCACTACGCTAAGGCAGGAACAAGCAAAAACGACAAGAAAAAGCGGCTTGTCCAGCTTTTTAAAGTACTGTCTTATAATATTGAAAACAATTTTCATTGATATGCTCCTTTTGCCAGGGGGACAAATGCCATATTATTGCCCGCCATCAATTTTTATTATACTCTTTTTTAAAAATATTTTCAACATAAAACTATGCTTTGGGATTATTTTATGGTATAATAAATTCATGGCGGCATGAGGCATAAAATGTCAAATAGGGATATGCCGCTAAATATTCTTGTCTGCGGAGGATGCCCATGCTTACAGATATAGAAATAGCCCAAAATGCAAAAATGCTTAAAATCAGCGAAATAGCAGGTGGATTAGGCATATCGGAGGAAGATATCGAACCATACGGACATTATAAAGCAAAGCTTTCCGAAAGGCTTTTTGAAAAGACTAAAAATAATCCTGACGGAAGGCTTATTCTTGTTACCGCAATAAACCCTACTCCCGCAGGGGAGGGCAAAACTACTGTCAGCGTAGGACTTGCCCAAGCTATGGCGAAAATAGGCAAAAAGGCCGTTCTTGCTCTGCGTGAGCCGTCTTTGGGGCCTGTATTCGGCATTAAAGGCGGTGCCGCCGGAGGCGGATATTCACAGGTTGTGCCTATGGAGGATATAAACCTGCATTTTACGGGAGATATGCACGCAATAACTGCGGCGAACAATCTTTTATGCGCGGTTATTGATAATCATATCCAACAAGGGAACGAATTGAAAATAGACCAGCGCAGAATACTTTTCAAACGCTGCATGGATATGAATGACCGTGCGCTTAGAAACATAATTGTAGGACTTGGCGGGAAAATAAACGGTGTTCCGCGCGAGGACGGATTTAATATAACTGTTGCTTCCGAAATAATGGCAATTCTTTGCCTTGCTTCCGACCTTGAAGATTTAAAGGAAAGGCTTGGAAGAATTCTTGTTGCTTATAATTTTGATGGCAAACCTGTTTTTGCAAGGGAACTTGGAGTCTGCGGCTCCATGGCGGTGCTTTTGAAAGATGCAATAAAGCCTAATCTTGTTCAGACACTTGAAAATACCCCTGTGATAATGCATGGCGGGCCGTTTGCAAATATTGCCCACGGATGCAATTCCGTCAGGGCGACAAAGCTTGCTTTGAAGCTTGGTGATTATTGCATAACCGAGGCGGGATTCGGCAGCGACCTTGGAGCGGAAAAATTCTTTGATATAAAATGCCGTTTTGCAGGCTTAAAGCCAAGCTGTGCGGTTGTCGTTGCAACGATAAGGGCGCTCAAATATAACGGCGGAGTGCCTAAAAATGAACTTTCAGCCGAAAATCTTAACGCTTTGGAAAAGGGTATGGCAAACCTGCAAACACATATTGAAAATATGCATAAGTTTGGAATTCCTGTGGTGGTTGCAATAAACCGTTTCCATACCGATACGGATGCTGAAATTGAAATGATTGAGACTTTCTGCAAAAAAATGGGAGTATCTGTTTCACTGGCCGAGGTGTTTGCAAAAGGCGGAGAGGGCGGAGTCCAGCTTGCACGCACTGTATGCGAAACCATTGAAAAGTGCGAGGGTTGCCAGACGAATTTTGCTCCTATTTATGACGAAAAGTTGCCAATAAAGGAAAAACTTGATATAATAGCAAGGGAAATTTATCGTGCTGATGGAGTTGCTTATACTTCGCAGGCTGAAAAGGCAATAAAGGAAATAGAGGAGCTTGGATTTGACAAAATTCCCGTTTGTGTTGCAAAAACGCAGTATTCGCTTTCAGATGACCCGTCAAAGCTTGGAAAGCCTCAGGGCTTTAAAATTACCGTAAGGGATTTGAAGCTTTCGTCCGGCGCTGGATTTATAGTGGCGCTTACGGGAGATATAATGACCATGCCGGGACTTCCGAAAATTCCCGCAGCGCTGAAAATAGACATAGACGGCTCCGGAAATATAAGCGGATTGTTTTAAAAGGGGATTGTCATGCTTGAAATTATAAGCCGCTCTCCGGAAGAAACGATTGAATTTGGGAAAAGAATAGGCGCTCTTTTAAAAGAAGGGGATGTAATTGCTTTTAAAGGCTCCATGGGTGCGGGAAAAACCACATTTACGCATGGGCTTGCAATGGGCATGGGACTTGGCGATGAGGTTTATTCTCCTACTTTTACCCTTGTCAACGAATACCGCGGGGGAATTACGCTGTGCCATTTTGATATGTATAGGATAGAAAGCGCCGGAGACCTTGAAACTACCGGATTTTACGATTATCTTTCCGACGGCTGCGTGATGGCAATAGAATGGAGTGAAAAAATTATCCCTTTTCTTCCAAAGAATACAATTTTTATAACCATAGAACAAATTGATGATGATACACGAAAAATAACCGTCGAAGGAGACGAACGTTTTGATTCTTTTAGGGTTTGAAACATCCGGCAAGACCACTTCCGTTGCCGTTTGCAGAGAGGACGAGCTTGTTGCGCAAACTTCAGTTTTGACAAAGCTCACCCATTCACAGTCAATTCTTCCGATAGCAAAGGAACTTTTATATCATGCGGGAATTTCACTTGAAGAAATAGACGGCATTGCCGTTTCGGACGGCCCCGGCTCATATACTGGGCTTAGAATAGGAATTTCGGCGGCAAAGGCTCTTGCTTTCGGGCTTGATAAGCCTTGCGCGGGGATTTCCACCCTTGAAGGCCTTGCATATAATCTGCTTGGGTTTGACGGAGTAATCTGTCCGGTCATGTTTGCAAGGCAGGACTTGCTTTATTGTGCAATATTTTCTTGCAGTATGGGAAAAATAAAAAGGCTTTGCGAGGATGAAATAATTACTGTGGAGGATTTAAAGGAACGTCTTAAAGGCATAACATCAAAAGTAATGCTTACGGGAGATTATGCAAAAGCTTTTTTTGAAAATGCCGCAATGGAGAATCTGTCCCTTGCGCCGCCGCATTTAAGATTGCAAAATGCTGCGGGGATTTGCTTTGCCGCTTTTTTAAAGGAGCTTTCCGGACCGGAAAATTTAAACGCAAGATACTTGCAGCCGACTAAGGCTGAAAAAGATTTCCTTGCGGGCAATTTAAAAGTTGTAATTTAAGGACTAATGTGTTAAAATAAATCTGTTAATTGATTTTTTTAGGGGGATTTTTGGAAATGATAGCTATCGGCTGTGACCCGGCAGGATACAATTTGAAATGCGGAATCATTAAACACTTGGAGGAAAGGGGCATAGAATATAAGGACTTTGGCTGCTATGAGGGCGAAAAGTGCGATTATCCGATTGTCGCAAAAAAAGTTTGCGATGAAGTAGTGGCTAAAAAGGCAGATAAAGCGCTCCTTTTCTGCGGTACAGGCATAGGCGTTTCAATGGCTGCAAATAAAGTAAAGGGAATAAGGGCGGCTGCCTGCTCGGACTATTACAGCGCAAAATATACAAGGCTGCACAATGATGCAAACGTGCTTTGCCTTGGCGGCAGGGTCGTGGGAATTGAATATGCCTGCGAACTTGTGGATGTGTTCCTTGATACGGAATTTGAGGGCGGAAGACATCAAAGACGTGTTGACCAAATCAGTGCAATAGAAAACGAAGAAGAAATAAACGGCTAAGCCGCAGGAGGAATTTACATGACAAATCTTCATATTATGGATCATCCGCTTGTGCAGCATAAGATTTCGCTCATGAGGGATAAAAATACAGGTTCAAAGGAATTCAGGGAGCTTGTTTCGGAAACGGCAATGCTTATGACTTACGAGGCGACAAGAAACCTTCCCTTAAAGGAAGTTGAAATAGAAACACCTGTGGCTGTTGCAAAGACAAAAGTCATTTCCGGAAGGAAAATGGCTTTTGTGCCCATACTCAGGGCCGGCCTTGGAATGGTTGAAGGTGCGGTGACTCTTGTTCCTGCCGCAAAAATAGGACATATAGGGATATTCCGTGACCCTGTGACACATAAGGCTGTGGAATATTATTCTAAACTGCCTACCGATATTGCCGAAAGGGATGTAATAGTAACGGATCCTATGCTTGCTACTGCCGGAACGGCAATAGCTTCAATTGCAAAGATAAAGGAAGCCGGAGCCGCAAGCATAAAATTCATGTGCATCATAGCTTCCAAATACGGCATAGAAAAGCTGATGGAGGCTCATCCTGACGTTGAGATATACTGCGGTGCGGTTGACGAGGAGCTTAATGAAAACCTTTATATAGTTCCCGGACTTGGTGATGCGGGAGATAGGATTTTTGGAACAAAATAATAATTTTATAAAAAAATTAATATGATTTAGCATTACGATGGGGTAAATGAAGTGGTTTATTTACCCCAAAATTATTTTCGGGAGGTTTTTTTATGTGCGGAATAGTCGGATATTCGGGATTTGGCGATTGTACGGAGATTCTTTTGGAGGCTCTTTCAAAACTTGAATACAGAGGATATGATTCTGCGGGAATAGCAGTTTTTGAACGTGAAAAAATAAAGGTCGTAAAAGCAAAGGGAAGACTTTCAGACCTTGAAAATAAAATCCGTGAGGAGGGCAAGCCGGTTGGCGTTTGCGGAATAGGGCATACGCGCTGGGCAACCCATGGCGAGCCGTCGGATGTGAATTCGCATCCGATAGGAAACGAAAGGGTTTCAATAGTCCACAACGGAATAATTGAAAACTATAAGCAAATAAAGGATTTTTTAATTTCAAAGGGATATGGCTTTGAAAGTGAAACGGATACGGAAACCGTTGCAAAGCTGCTTGACTATTATTACGACGGGGACCCTTTGTCGGCAATAATAAAAATGATGAGCGAAGTAGAGGGCGCATATGCCCTTGGAATAGTTTTCCGCGACCATAAGGATACCATTTTTGCGGTAAGGAAAGAAAGCCCGCTTATTGTCGGAAAAGGTGAAAATGAAAGCTTTATTGCATCGGACGTAACGGCAATTTTAAAGCATACAAGGAATTATTATTTGCTTGAACAAAATGAAATAGCGGTGCTTGACAAGAATGGGATAAAATTTTATGATATACATAAGGCTCCGATACAAAAGGAACTTCAAACCGCAACATGGGATATGGAATCCGCACAAAAGGGCGGATATGAGCATTTCATGCTCAAAGAAATCCACGAGCAGCCGACTGCTATAAAGAATACGGTTTCCCCGCGTGTAAAAAATGGCCTGCCTAATTTTGAGGAGTGCGGGCTTGACAAGGAAACGTTAAATTCATTCAGACAAATTTACATAGTGGGCTGCGGGTCGGCAATGCATGCCGGAATTGTGGGTAAATATGTAATAGAAAGCCTTGCAAGGGTTCCTGTAATTGTTGATATCGCCAGCGAATTCAGGTATAGGAATCCGCTTGTGACAAAGGATGATTTGGTCGTAATCATTTCGCAGTCGGGCGAAACGGCTGATACACTTGCAGCATTAAAGCTCTCAAAGAGCATGGGTGCAAAAACACTTGCCATAGTAAACGTGGTTGGTTCTTCCATTGCAAGGGAAGCCGATATGGTGATTTATACACATGCCGGGCCTGAAATTTCGGTTTGCTCGACAAAGGCATATGCGGTGCAGCTTGCGGTGATGTATCTTTTTGCATTTGAAGTTGCACTTGCAAAAGGCGCTATAAGCGAGGATGAATGCAAAAGGCTTACTGATATGCTGATGAATGTTCCTGCGCAAATAGAAACTTGTCTTGAAAGAAAAGAAAATTACCAGTTTGCCGCTTCAAAGCTTATAAATGCCGATAGCTTGCTTTTCATAGGCAGGGGGCTTGATTATGCCATGAGCATGGAGGGTTCGCTTAAATTGAAGGAAATTTCCTATATACACAGCGAAGCTTATGCCGCAGGGGAACTTAAGCATGGAACGATTTCGCTTATATGCTCAGGCATGCCGGTAATTGCGGTTGCAACCCAAAGAGGGCTTTATGAGAAAATGGCAAGCAATATAAAGGAAGTAAAAGCAAGGGGTGCAATGGTCACACTTTTGTGCCACGAGGGAATGAGTGCAGACCATGATATTGCGGATTGCTTGATTGAGCTTCCGAGCATTGATGATTTGCTGATGCCAATGGTAACGGTTGTTCCGCTTCAACTGATAGCTTATTACACCGCAGTTTTAAGGGGATGCGATGTGGATAAGCCGAGAAACCTTGCAAAATCTGTTACGGTTGAATAAAAACGGGGCAAGTTTTCGGATTGACAAAATTTTTGCCGGTCCGGAACTTAAATAAAAAACAGGGGTGTTTAATATGGGAAAGATAGGATTGCTTGTTTTCAGCTTTGTGGCATTGATGTCAATGCTTATTGCAGGATGCTCTGCTGCAAAGGAAAAAGCTGAAGAAAAGGTTCAAGAAAAAATCGCCGAAAAAGCAATAGGCGGGGATGTTGACATAAGCAGTGACGGAATAAAGATAGAAAAGGATGGGAATACTTATCAGTCCGGTGAGGATTTGACTTGGCAGGAGGATAAAATGGGCGGTTTGCCTGAGCCAAAGGCAAAAATAAATACTTTTATGGATACCGGAATGGGCTCATTTGTTGGTTTTGAAGAAATGAGCGAGGATGATGCCCGTGCGTATATCCAAAAGCTTGCTGAGCTTGGCTATGCTGAAAATGCTTTGAATGCCGAGGATGGCGGCACAATAAGCTATACCGCTTCAAATTCGGAAGGTGCTTCCGTGGCATTTTCGTATACCGTTTCTTCAAAGGATGGGACGATTACTTATATTAAGGCCGGAACAGAGGTTAATTAATAGTAATATAATTTTTATAAGTTTAATACAGCAAAAACAGCCGTCTGCCAAAAACAGACGGCTGTTTTTTTGTTTTCTGTAAAGCAAAAACTTAATAATTTTCGGCGCGCCTTGCTTTTCTAAGCTCGGAGCGCTTTTTTCCTGCCTCAAATTCGGCCTTTTCCTCATCTGTATCCGGAATAAGCTTTGGCACCGGTGCGGGATTGTCGTTTTCATCAAGCGCCACCATTACAAGATAGGCGCGGTTTATCAAATTTTTTGTTCCTTGAAGAGTTTCAACAAAGGTTTCTACTTTTACCTCCATGGAGGTTGTTCCCACATAAGTCATTGTGCCTATGAGGACAAGGGTGGAATTTACTCTTGCCGGTGATTTGAATTGCAAATTGTCAACGGCAACGGTTGTTACATTCATGTTGGAATGCCTTCTTGCCACAACCGCTGCAACAATATCAATCCATTCCATCAGCTTTCCGCCGAAAAGCCTGTTATATCCGTTTATGTGTTCCGGCATGAGTATTTGTATTTGCTCTGTGCGGGATTCGTATACATGTTTAGCTCTTTGGTTGTCCATCTTATGCACCTGCCTTGTTAATAATATTTAAAGTATATCATATATTAAATCCAAAGTGAATAGGCTTTAAAACTTGCAAGCAAAATTATATAAAATACTTGACAAGTTATATAAATGGTGATACAATTATTTTCAGAAAATAGCGGAGGGTGATTATGAAAAAATCGGTGTACAGCATTATTTTAAGCGATGAAATCGTCGAGGAAATCGACAGGCTTGCATATTCCCTGAAAACAAGCCGCTCAAACCTTATAAATGAAATACTTGCAAAGCATATTTCGTACGTCACTCCCGAAAAAAGGATGAAGGAAATACTTTCAACTGTGCAAAAATTTTTGTCGGAGGAGGAAAATTGCTTTTTTCCTGAAATGCCGTCGCCTTTTTTTCTTGATATAAGGGCGGCGTTGAAATATAAGTATAAGCCGACAATAAGATATTGCGTCGAACTTTATACGAAATCCGGCGGGCCTTTTGGAAGATTGAAGGTTTCAATACGGACACAAAGTGAAAGTCTTATAAGAGATATGGCTGATTTTTTTAATATTTGGAATGCCATTGAAAATAAGCTTTTGTATGATAAATATGGCGGCAGGGTTCCGTCGGCATATGAAAATAATTGTTACATGAGGGATTTTTATGTTTCGGGGGATTTAAGGGATTTCTCTGAAGATATTTTGGGCAGGGCGATTGCGGAATATGTTTCTGCACTTGATAAAGGAGTAAAGCATTATCTTGGAAATTCGGACAACAGGCCAAAGGCATTTGAACTTGTTGCCAGAAATTATGAGGATTATTTGAAAAACGCTGAAATGATAATATGATTTTTTGGAGGTGCATTTGAATGAACGCTCAAAAATTTACACAAAAGTCTATTGAGGCATTAAATGATGCCCAAAACCTCGCCATTGAATACCAGAATATGCAAATAGAACAGGAGCATTTGCTGTTTTCGCTTCTTGACCAAGAAGGAGGACTTATTCCCGAACTGCTCAAAAAAATGGAAACAGACCCTCAAAGTATGAGGGACAATGTTAGAAATGCGGTTGAAAGCATGCCGAGGGTTACCGGCAGCGGCAGGGAGCCGGGAAAGATATATGTTTCGCAAGAGGTTGACAGAACTTTAAATGAGGCGGAAAATCAGGCAAAAAGGATGCAGGATGAGTATGTTTCGGTTGAGCATATAATGCTTGCGCTTCTTGACATGGCAAATTCAAGGCTTAAGGAAATTTTTAAAAGATACGGTGTTGAAAAAAATAAATTTCTTAAAGTGCTTGCTTCTGTAAGAGGTAATACAAAGGTAACTTCCGACAATCCGGAAAGCACTTATGATGTGCTGAAAAAATACGGTCAGGATTTAGTTGAGCTTGCAAGAAACCAAAAGCTTGACCCGGTTATAGGCCGTGACAGTGAAATAAGAAATGTAATAAGAATCCTTTCAAGGAAAACTAAAAATAATCCTGTGCTTATAGGGGAACCGGGTGTCGGAAAAACGGCAATTGCCGAGGGGCTTGCTTTAAGGATAGTAAGAGGAGATGTTCCGGATAACCTTAAAAACCGTAAAATCTTTTCGCTTGATATGGGCGCTCTTATCGCCGGAGCAAAATTCCGCGGCGAGTTTGAGGAAAGACTTAAAGCTGTTTTGCAGGAAGTAAAAAAATCCGAAGGCGGAATTATCCTTTTTATAGATGAGCTGCATACCATTGTCGGCGCGGGAAAAACCGACGGCGCTATGGATGCCGGAAACCTTTTGAAGCCAATGCTTGCAAGGGGAGAACTGCACTGCATAGGCGCAACAACGCTTAATGAATACCGCCAGTATATTGAAAAGGATGCGGCGCTTGAAAGACGTTTCCAGCCTGTGCTTGTTGAAGAGCCGACTGTGGAGGATACGATTTCCATACTCAGAGGGCTTAAAGAGCGTTACGAGGTTTACCATGGGGTAAAAATTCAAGACCAGGCGCTTATTGCTGCAGCAACGCTTTCAAATAGATATATTTCCGACCGTTTCCTGCCAGATAAGGCAATAGACCTTGTTGACGAGGCCTGCGCAATGATTAGAACGGAAATGGATTCAATGCCGTCAGAGCTTGATGAAATTTCAAGAAAAATAATGCAGCATGAAATTGAGGAGGCTGCGCTGAAAAAGGAAACAGATAGGCTTTCAAAGGAGCATTTGGCGGAAATTCAAAAGGAACTTGCCGAAATGCGTGAAAAATTTAAGGAAATGAAGGCAAAATGGGAAAATGAAAAGGCGGCAATTTCAAAGGTTCAAAAACTGCGTGAGGAAATAGAACAGGTAAATGCCGATATTGAAAAGGCAGAGCGCGAATATGACCTTAATAAGGCTGCCGAACTGAAATACGGAAAGCTTCCCGGACTTCAAAAGCAGCTTGAACAGGAAGAAAGAACCGCGGAACAAGCAGGCGGAGAAAGCAATCTTTTGCGCGACAGAGTAACAGAAGAAGAAATTGCAAGGATTATATGCCGCTGGACGGGAATACCGGTTTCAAAACTTATGGAGGGGGAAAGGGAAAAACTTCTGCGGCTTGAAAATATCCTGCATGAACGGGTAATAGGACAGGATGAGGCCGTGCAAAAGGTGAGCGAGGCAATTATCCGTTCGCGTGCCGGAATTCAGGACCCGAACAGGCCGATAGGTTCGTTCCTTTTCCTTGGCCCTACCGGAGTGGGAAAAACGGAGCTTGCAAAGGCACTTGCCCAAGCGCTTTTTGATGACGAGCACAATATAGTCCGCATAGATATGAGCGAATACATGGAGAAGTTTTCCGTAAGCAGGCTTATAGGAGCACCTCCGGGATATGTCGGATATGAGGAGGGCGGACAGCTTACCGAAGCGGTGCGCAGAAAACCTTATTCGGTTGTACTGTTTGATGAAATTGAAAAGGCCCATCCGGATGTGTTCAATATTCTTTTGCAGGTGCTTGATGATGGGCGCATTACCGATTCGCAAGGCAGGACCGTGGACTTTAAGAATACTATAATTATACTCACATCAAACCTTGGTTCGCAGTATATTCTTGAAGGCATAACTGATGACAATGAGATTTCAAGTGAGGCAAAGTCGGCGGTAAATACACTTTTAAGACAAAGTTTCAGGCCGGAATTTTTAAACCGTCTTGATGAAATTGTATTTTATAAGCCGCTTTCAAAAACAGAAATTTACTCCATTGTGGACCTTATGCTTGCCGATTTGCGCCGCAGGCTTAAAGACAAGGAGCTTTCAGTTTCTGTCAGCGATAAAGCAAAGGAATTCATAGTGGAACAAGGCTATGACCATATTTACGGCGCAAGGCCATTGAAAAGGTACATCCAGCGAAATGTTGAAACCCTTATTGCAAAGGCAATAATTTCAAAGGATTTACTGCCCGGAACCGAACTTAAAATTGATTTTGACGGCTCAAAGCTTGTGCTTGAAGATTAAAAAAACGCTCCCGCGAAAAAACGGGAGCGTTTTTAAATTGCTAAATATTTGCTTTCCAAAGTCCGTGGAGGTTGCAGTAAGCATATGCGGCAATTGGTTCGTCGTTTGCAAGCTCAAATACGGCTTCCGGCTTTTCTCCGGGATTTAAAGACCGTCTTTGTCCGCCGTGTTTGGTTTCAAGGTAAATCCATGGAATAAAGTGCTCGGCGGTCATTGGATGTTCAACGCTTCCGACTTTAACAAAAACCTTATTTCCTTCAACAGTAACTACCGGTACATGCTTTTCATGGGCGGCATCGGTGGTGTTTGGGATAAGCTCTGTCATTTTTTCGCCGCAGCAGCTCATAGGAACTCCGGAATCATGAATCATGCCTATGATATTTCCACAGTGTTTGCAGATAAAAAATCTTTTTCCCATAATACTTAACCTCCTTTATTTTGCAAACCAAAGTTTGCTTATGCAAATAATAGCACATTGTCCTTTTGCTGTCAATCTTCTGAACCGTCAGAAATTACTTTTTTAAGATTTTCAACTTGGTTGTGAAGGTTTTGCATCCTTAAATCGGTTGATGAGATTATATCCGCACATTCTTTAAGCTCCGCGGCAATTTCAGATGGAACGTTTCCGCCGGCCTTGTAATGGAGCTGGTGTTCAAGGCTTGCCCAAAAATCCATGGCAATTGTGCGTATTTGAACTTCCACCTTGACCTTTTCCATCCTGTCGGAGAAAAACACCGGAACTTTCACCACAAGATGCAGGCTTCTATATCCGTTGGGCTTGGGATTTTTTATATAATCCACGATTTTTACGACTTCTATGTCGTTTTGGCTCATTAAAAGCCTTGCAACAGTATAGATGTCGTTTATATAGGAACAAATTACCCTTATTCCCGCAATGTCGTTAAGGTTTTCCCTTGCTGACTGTGCGCTGATTTCAAAGCCCTTTCTTGAAAGCTTTTCAAAAATACTCTGTGGGGATTTAACCCGCCTTTGAATTTGATGAATTGGATTCCTCTTGTTTTTTACTTGGAATTCGCTGTCAAGGATTTCAAGCTTTGTTGCAATTTCCTTTGTTGCGGATTCATACATATTTTCCATTTCGAGCAGCTCTTGGGCAAAGTCTATTATGCTTGCCGCAAGACTTTGCCCGCTTTTTTCCATAAACAGGTTGGCAACTTCTGTGTTTTCAGTTGGCATTTCAAATCCCTTTCTAAATGAATTTAGGCTTCTTCGCCCACTGTTTCAAATTGGCTGTTGTAGAGGTTTGCATAGAATCCGTTAAGTGCCAGCAGTTCTTCGTGAGTGCCTTTTTCAACAATGTCGCCGTTGTTCATAACAAGAATAAGGTCGGCATTTTTTATTGTTGAAAGACGATGAGCAATGATAAAGCTTGTTCTTCCCTTCATGAGATTGTCCATAGCCTTTTGGATGAGAATTTCGGTTCTTGTGTCAACCGAGCTTGTTGCTTCATCCAAAATAAGGATTTTAGGATTGGAAAGAACCGCTCTTGCTATTGTGAGAAGCTGTTTTTGTCCTTGTGAAACATTGCTTGCTTCTTCATTTAAAATCATGTCGTAGCTGTCGGGAAGCGTTCTTATAAAGTGGTCGGCTTGTGCGGTTTTTGCTGCGGCAACAACTTCCTCATCTGTTGCATCAAGCTTTCCGTAGCGGATGTTTTCCTTAATGGAGGCATTGTAAAGCCATGTGTCTTGCAAAACCATGCCGAAAAGACTCCTAAGGCCATTCCTTGTAAATTGCTTTACATCATAGCCATCTATGAGGATTGCTCCGTTTGTAACATCATAGAACCTCATAAGCAGCTTTACAATAGTTGTTTTTCCGGCGCCGGTAGGCCCTACTATCGCAATTTTCTTGCCGGGTTCAACAATAGCTGAAAAATCCTTTATAATGGTTTTTTCGGGATTGTAGCCGAAATTTACGTGCGCAAACTGAACGGAGCCTTCAATTTCGCTTGTGGATATAGGATTTTCAGGGTCGGGAGTTTCTTCGCTTTCTTCAAGGAATTTAAATACTCTTTCGGCGGCAGCGGCTGTTTGCTGCAAAACATTTGACATATTTGCAACTTGTGATATCGGTTGAGTGAACTGCCTCATATATTGGATGAAGGCCTGAATATCGCCGACGGAAATCTTTCCGTTTGCTGCAAAGTATCCTCCGAGGATGCATATTGCCACATATCCGAGGTTTCCGACAAAAATCATAACAGGCATCATTATGCCGGAAAGGAATTGCGACTTCCACGCTGAACTGCACAGCTCTTTATTATATTCATTAAAGCGTCTTACTGATTCCTCTTCTCCGTTAAAAGCTTTCACTATTACATGGCTTCCGAACATTTCTTCAATATGCCCGTTGACGTGGCCTAAATATTCCTGTTGTGCGACAAAGTGCTTTTGTGAGATTTTTACGATAAAGCTTACTAAAACAAACGAAAGCGGAAGCACGAAAAGAGCTATCACGGTCATTTGCCAACTTATGGAGAACATCATTACAAGTATTCCTATTATCGTTGCGATAGAGGAAATTATTTGGGTTACGCTTTGGTTAAGGCTTTGGCTTATTGCATCCACATCGTTTGTTATATGCGAAAGCACTTCGCCATAGCTTTTTGTATCAAAGTATTTAAGCGGAAGCCTGTTTATCTTTGCAAAAATGTCCTTTCTGAGCTGATAGGTTATTTTCATTGAAACATTTGACATTACAAAGCCTTGCAGGTATCCAAATCCGGCACTTATTGCATAAAATCCGATAAGGATGAAAATGATGTTTCTAATATAGTCAAAATTTATTCCGTCACCTGTTCCGGTGATTTTTTCCATTATGCCGTTGTAAAGCTCTGTGGTTACAAGTCCGAGTATTTTTGGACCAATTATGTTGAATATCGTTGAAGCAATTGCAAGGATAACTACTATTAAAACGGCAGCCTTGTATTTGCCCATGTAGGCAATAAGCTTTTTGAAAGCGCCTTTAAAATCCTTTGCCTTTTCTCCCGGAATCGGAACCGGAGGGCCACCCATAGGCCCTTGATGGCGCCTTTGCTGATTTTTTTTCATTTCCTTTTCGCTCATTGCAATTCCTCCTTTGAAAGCTGCGAAGAAGCTATTTCAAAATAAGTCGGGCATGAGGCGAGAAGCTCTTTATGGGTGCCCATTCCGACGATTTTGCCTTCGTCGAGCACTATTATTTGTTCGGCATTCATTATTGTGCTTACCCTTTGCGCAACGATTATAACCGTGCTTTCGCCGGTATATTCTTTAAGAGCCTTTCTTAAAGCGGCATCGGTTTTAAAATCAAGCGCTGAAAAACTGTCGTCAAAGATGTAGATTTTAGGTTTTTTAACAAGCGCCCTTGCAATGGAAAGCCTTTGCTTTTGCCCGCCGGAAACGTTGGTGCCGCCTTCCGCTATTTCCTTTTCAAAGCCCACATCAGGCTTTGAAATGAATTCCATTGCCTGAGCTACTGTTGCGGCGGTTTTTATTTCTTCATCGCTTGCGTCTTTTTTGCCGTAGCGCAGATTTGAAGCGATTGTTCCGGAATGCAGTACACCCTTTTGCGGGACATATCCTATTAAGTTCCTAAGCTCTTTTTGGGAAAGCTCCCTTACGTCAATTCCGTCAACAAGGACTTGCCCGCCGGTTGCATCGTAAAAACGCGGGATAAGGTTTATAAGCGTACTTTTGCCGGCGCCTGTTGAACCGATTATTGCTGTGGTTTGACCCGGATATGCCGTAAAGGTTATATTTTCAAGCGCATTTTCTTCAGCGCCGTAATATTTAAACGAAACGTTTTTGAATTCTACCTTGCCCTCGGGAGCCTTTTCAAATTTCTTTGGATTTTCAGGGTCAACGATTGAAGGCTTTGTTAAGAGCACCTCTGCAATTCTGTCCGCTGAAACCGAAGCTCTTGGAATCATTATAAACATCATTGAAAGCATGAGGAATGACATGATTATCTGCATTGAATACTGCATAAATGCCATCATATCCCCAACCTTCATTTGGGCGTCGGAAATCTTATTTGCTCCAACCCATACTATAAGCAGCACGGAAAGGTTCATGACAAGCATTATTGCCGGGAACATAAATACCATAACTCTGCTTATAAAGAGCATTACTCCGGTTAAATCCTTGTTTGCCTTGTCAAAGCGTTCTTTTTCAAAATCCTGGTTGCCAAATGCTCTGACAGCCATAATTCCGCTTAAATTTTCCCTTGCAACAAGGTTGAGCTTGTCTATGAGCTTTTGGGTTATTTTAAATTTCGGCACCGCAATTTTAAATACAGCTATTATCATTATTATAAGAACTGCAACGGTAAGCGCAATTACCCATGAAATTGACGGACCTTTCCTTAAGGCCATAATTGTTCCGCCTACGCCGATAATCGGGGAGTAAAACAGCATCCTTATTGCCATTATTATAAGCATCTGCACCTGTGTTACGTCGTTTGTGGTTCTTGTTATAAGTGATGAGGTGGAAAATTTGTCAAATTCGTTGCTTGAAAAACTTTCAACCCTTGAAAACAAATCATACCTTATGTTTCGGCAGCTTTCTGCGGCAATCCTTGAAGCAAGGTATCCCACCCCTATTGCTGCCGCCGTACCTATAATGGTGATTACAAGCATTATCATGCCGGTTTTTATAATGTATGAAAGCTGAATTGACTCCAAATCCATGCCAAGGTCGGTGTAAATTTGCTTTACTGCGGCAATGCCGACTTGTTTTAGCATTTGTTCATCCATCATTTCAACGCTCATTACCGCATCGGTAATTTCCGTGCCTTTCATTGCATAAAAAGCTATTCCTGCCGCCTTGCTGATTATATTGCCTATCTCGTCAAGTTCTTCTTGTGTCAAATTGTCTTTAAGAACATAAATATTTTTGTCCTTTGAGGCCGGATATTTTGAAGTATAGTTTTCATCTCCGGCTTTTATAAGGACATAAGAATCGGAAATTTTCTTTGCGTCATCCTGCTGCATAAGGCTGCCGAGCTGCATGAAATAACTTTCGCTCATTGCCTTTGGCACAGTGCTGGTTATGCCGGATTGCTGAAGACCTACGTTTACTATATCAGACATATAGTTTGGCAGATTAAGGTCGCATATCGCTTCTACAAAAAGGAAAACAATAGCGGCTATTATCATTGGTATAAAAGGCTTTAAATATTTTGCCAGCTTTGACATTTCAGTTATCATCCTTTCGGGAGTTTTGTTCGTTTTTCTTTTGTTCGCATATTTCTTCAAGGATATTGCCAAGCTTTTCAAAAATTCTGAGCAACTCATCCGAATCATTTTCGCCTAATTGTTCAAGTATCTTTGAAAAAAAGTGGTTTGCTTCTTCTTCGCTTTTTTCGACAAATTCCTCACCCTTTTCGGTAAGGTTTAAAAAAATCCTCCTCCTGTCCTGCTTGTCGTAAATCCTTTCGACAAGTCCTCTTTTTTCCAAATCAGTTATCATAAGTGTAATTGCGGGTTTAGAAACGTTCATAAACCGGCTTAGGTCCGATATTTTTATTTTTTCACCCATTAATTGTGCTTTTTTTATTCTGCGCAGTGCCATAATGCCGGGCCTTGGGACTCCATCCACAGTTTCGGACATAATATGAAGCCGTATTGCTGTTTTTTTAATTTTTTGCAGCATTTCATAGAACTTAAACCCCTTGCCTTCTTCCATTTTACATCCCCCAAATAATTTAAGCGCTAAAAAATTAACACGCTTAATAGTTATTATACTTAACTTTTTTTGATTGTCAATAGAGGCCATACTTTTTAACGAAAAATTAACGGCACGCCATATTGCGTGCCGAAAAACGTTAATTTTTATTAAATTCGGATAAAACAAGTCCTTTGTTTCTTTCAAGAGCCCATTTGATGTTCCATTCGCTGGCAAAGAGCAGGAGGTAATTGCCTTTAAAATCCTGAACAAGCTTTGTTTCTGAACTAAGGCTGAGCGTTTTTATGTCAATGTCTTTGTTTTCAATCCAGCGGATGTATTGATAGGGAAGGTTTTCTCTTATTATCTCAACATTGTATTCGCTTTTGAGCCTGTATTCAAGAACTTCAAACTGCAAAGCGCCCACAACACCGACTATTACTTCTTCAAGTCCCGTATTTGGCTCTTGGAAAATCTGTATTGCGCCTTCTTGCGCTATTTGAGTTGTGCCCTTTACAAATTGCTTGCGCTTTAAGGTGTCTTTTTGCCTTACTCTTGCAAAATGCTCCGGTGCAAAGGTTGGAATTCCTGCAAATTTAAATTTTTTGTTTGGCGAGCAAATAGTGTCGCCGATTGAAAAAATCCCAGGGTCAAACACTCCTATGATATCGCCGGCATAGGCGGTGGAAATGATTTCTCTTTCCTGCGCCATAAGCTGCTGCGGCTGTGAGAGCTTCATTTTCTTTTCGCCTTGAACGTGCAGGACTTCCATATCCCTTTCAAATTTTCCAGAACAAATCCTTAAAAATGTTATTCTGTCCCTGTGGGCTTTATTCATATTGGCTTGTATTTTAAATACAAACGCTGAAAAATCAGGGTCGAACGGATTTATCTCACCGGCGTCAGAAATTCTTGGAAGAGGCGATGTGGTCATTTTCAAAAAGTCTTCAAGAAAAGGCTCCACGCCGAAATTTGTCAGCGCCGAACCGAAAAACACCGGAGAAAGCCTGCCTTTTTGCACGGCTTCAAGGTCAAAATCCTCGCCGCTGCCCTCAATAAGCTCAATGTCATCAACCAAAATATTTTTAAGTTCAGTACCTATTGTTTCTTCAAGCATAGGGTCATCAAGGGAATATTCTATTGCCTGCGCCTCATACTGCCCGCCGTTTCCCTTAAAGG
>JAJUHO010000187.1 GCA_029267825.1 Oscillospiraceae bacterium | reverse complement strand
TCCGAATTTTTTAAGGATTTTCAAAAGAACAAGGATAACTCCCCTTACAAGGATTTTTTTATAAGGTATAAGGATTTCTGGGAAAACGGCGAACCCACAGAACACGAAATCGACGTGATTTACAAAAGAAAACCGCGTGCGCCGTACATTGAAATCAATTTTGAAGACAATACATCAGAAAAGCTTTGGTGCACATTCAGCGAAGAACAAGTTGACCTGAACGTGAAATCCGAAGCGGTTAAAAAATTCATACGCGACACACTTACTTCCATGTGCTCCAACGGAGCCTCAATAATCCGGCTTGACGCTTTTGCCTATGCGGTCAAAAAGGCCGGAACAAGCTGCTTTTTCATTGAACCAGATATATGGGAGCTCCTGCACGAAGTAGAAGATATTTTAAAGCCATATAATGTTTGCATACTTCCCGAAATTCACGAACATTACAGCATACAAATGAAAATAGCCCGCCAGAATTTCTGGATTTACGACTTTGCCCTGCCCATGCTTGTGCTCCATGCCCTTTATTCAGGCCAAGGGCACAACCTTAAAAGATGGCTTGACATGTCGCCCAAAAAGCAATTCACCACCCTTGATACCCACGACGGAATAGGCGTTGTTGACGTGCGCGACCTGATGACCGATGAAGAAATTGAAGAAACAAAAGAAAATCTCTTTACTAAGGGCGCAAACGTAAAAAAAATCTACAACACGGCAGCATACAACAACCTTGACATTTACCAAATAAACTGCACATACTACTCTGCCTTGGGCAACAATGACAAAGCGTATCTCCTTGCCCGCGCAATACAATTTTTTGCACCCGGAATACCACAGGTTTATTATGTCGGAATGCTTGCCGGGGAAAACGACATAGAATTGCTTGAAAGCACCAAGGAAGGCCGCAACATCAACCGCCACTATTATTCGGCGGAAGAAGTCGACAAGAATTTTGAACGCAAAATCGTCCGCGATTTAAGGGATTTGATGATTTTCCGCAACACCCATCCTGCATTCAACATTGACGGTGAATGCCTGACCGAAATCGACGGTTCAAAAATCAAAATAAAACGCATTTGGAACGGCCACGAAGCTGTTTTGGACGCAGATTTGAAAACCCATGAATTTTATATCAATTCAACTCCAATGCAGGTTTAATGGAGGGAAAAAATATGCTGGATTTTTTAAGCATAGGTGAAATTTTAATTGACTTCTCCCCCTCGGGAGAAGCGGACACATACAAGGCAAACCCCGGAGGCGCCCCCGCAAACGTCGCCTGCGTCATGGCAAAGCTTGGCTGCAAAAGCGCTTTTTCAGGCAAAATAGGAAATGACGCTTTCGGAAAGCTTTGCAAAAAGGCTCTTGAAAATGCGGGAGTCTTAACGGAATTCCTGTTCGTTTCCAGCTCAGAGCCTACCACTCTTGCCTTTGTCTGCCTTGACGAAAACGGCAACAGGGACTTTTCCTTCTATCGTGAAAAAACCGCTGATGTGGGATTAAATGCCGAAGATGCAAAAAGGCTCTCCGATGCCAAAGCAAAAATATTCCACTTTGGTTCGGTTTCACTGACAAAAGAGCCGTCCAAAAGTGCTGTCCTGACAGCGGCCAAAAACGCCAAAAGCTCCGGCGCGATAATTTCATACGACCCCAACCTGCGCCTGCCTTTATGGGAAAGCTCCAACTCGGCAAAAAATACTATTTTAGAGGCTCTTCCCCTTGCGGATATTTTAAAAATTTCAGAAGGAGAAGCATTGTTTTTGTTTGGAGAAACTGATTTTAAAAAGGCGGCAAGGCAAATTAAAGAGAAATACGGAACAAAAATAATCTTAATTACACTCGCCGCCAAAGGTGCTTATGCTTTTGTCAACGATAAGGATTATTTTTCACCGGCGTACGACGTAAAAACAGTTGACACCACCGGCGCAGGAGATTCTTTCCTTGCGGGCTTTTTATACAGCCTTTTGAAATTTGACCGGCCCGCAAATATGCTTTCTGATGAAGAAATAAGCCACGCCCTTGATTTTGCAAACGCAACCGGTTCTCTTGTTACGACAAAAAAAGGCGCCATTCCCGCAATTCCAACACTTGAAGAAATACATCTTTGCATGAAAAATACCAAAAAGCTTTATTTATAAAAAGCTTGTAAAAAAACAGCTTTCCATGATAAAATATGTTCGGGAAAGCTGTTTTATTTTATTTTGGCAGGTGACATGTTTTGCAGACAACTGATGAAAAAGCCTTGATTGCCTCTCAAAACCCGTCATTGTTTGAAGATTTTATAGAAGAATATGAACCATTTATACAAAAATGCGCTTCAAACCTTTACGGCAAATACATATCAAAAAGCGACGATGAATGGTCGATAGCCGTTTATGCTTTTTCAGAAGCGCTGAAAAATTATTCGCCCTCCAAGGGCAAATTTCTCCCCTTTGCCGAACTTGTGATAAAAAGGCGGCTAATTGATTTTTTAAGGGCAAATCAGCATAAAAATGCGGAAATTCCGGTAAATCCGGAAATTTTTTCGGGAGAAACAGACGAAAATGAAATAAATCTGGTTGAAACAGAAGTGGTTAAAAAAATAATCACCCTCCCTGCCCCGGCTTTAAAAGATGAAATTTTGGCAATTTCAGAATTGCTTTCCTGCTATGGATTTTCTTTTTACGATTTGACACGCTGTTCGCCAAAAGCCGAAAAAACCCGTCTTGCCTGTGCAAAGGCAATTCGGACTGTTCTTGAAAATCCCGAACTTTTGGACCAAATGAAAAAAAGCAAAAATCTTCCCATAAAAAAAATTAGAGAAATCGCAAATATACCCCAAAAAATT
>JAJUHO010000158.1 GCA_029267825.1 Oscillospiraceae bacterium | reverse complement strand
GCAGGGCGCACGCTGAAAGCGTAAGCGCCCGTTGCCGGCGGGTAGGCGAATGTAGACGCAAAAAAGCCCCGCAGGGCGGCGTCTTTTGCCTACTTTTCTTCGCTGGTGAAGAAAAGTAGGCAGGGGGAGTAAAAAATTTATTGTCTTTAAAAGTAATAGAGGGGGACAGCGTCCCCCTCTTAGATGTTAGAGATTAGATATTAGATGTTAGATACAAGCAAGTTAAGAAAAGACCTTCAATGTAAAAACACCAAATTCTAATTTCTAACCTCTAATTTCTAACTTCTAAAAATTAAACTCCTTCTGTTTTTTCTGGAGTAAGACAAGTAACAATAGTCTGAAACATTATTTTAAGGTCAAGCTTTATGGAGTACTTTTCAATGTACATCAAATCGAGCACCAGCTTGTCCTTTGGCACAGTGTTGTACTTGCCCATTATTTGCGCAAGACCTGTAAGTCCTGCCTTTACCCTTAAACGATAACTAAATTCGGGCAAATCTTTTTCATACTCCTCAGCAAGAGCCTTTCTTTCAGGGCGCGGGCCAACAATGCTCATATCTCCCTTTATAATGTTGAAAAGCTGCGGCAGCTCATCCAGACGAGTTTTTCTTAAAAAAGCCCCGACTTTTGTTATTCTCGAATCATTTTTTGACGCAAGAACAGCACCCTCTTGCTTTTCGGCATCAACGACCATTGTCCGGAATTTAAGCACCTCAAAAAGCTTTCCTCCAATAGTCGCCCTCTCCTGCTTGTAAAAAACAGGCCCGCCGTCCTCAAGCTTTATAGCGACAGCTTCAACCAGCATAATCGGCAAAGCAATTATTGCCGCAGGAATTGACAATATCAAATCAAAGGCCCGCTTTATAATCCTTTGCTCAATAGTAAGCCCCTTGCTTTCAAAACAGAACAATGAAATGTCATCAACAAGGTCATGTTCGGAATTGTTGACCACAATATCCGCCATTGACGGGGTGAAATAAATTTCCTTGTTTCTTTTGTAACAATATTCGCAAATATACTCTTTTGCCTCAACGGGGAGCTCAATCAGCATAACGCTGTTTGCCGCCCTTATGGAGCGGTGCATTTCCGGTTCTCCCCAGCGCATTACTTTTTCCACTTTAAAGCGGTTCTGATAATATTTCAGTTTTGACAGCACCGCAAAAAGCCTTTCGTCATTGTCGTGAATTATAAGCAGCTTTTTTGGGGGATTTATCTTGTAATAAAGGTCATTTGCAAGCTTTGTCAAGACAAGAATTACAACGATATGCACAAGATAAACGGCCACAAGTATTTCCACCTTCATTACCCGCTTTTCCATTATGCAAAGCTGGATATAGGTAAACACATCCGTCATCAGCACGGCAAGCGACATTGAAAGGGCTATTTCCTTTGAGCGCTTTTTGCCTATGCAAAAGCCGCCGTAAATTCTCATCATAGCATAGCAAACAACAAGGAAAGTTGAGGAGGTAATCGCGCTTACACGGTTAATGCTCCTCCTCATCTCATCGCTTTCCCCCATAAAAAAGAGATAAAACACAGCAAAAAGAATAATTATAAGCGTAAATTTAATAAATATGAGCGTTGATTTTTCAAAAGCCTTTAAAAGCTTTAACAAAAACTATTCACCACCGTAAAATATGCGGCTAATCATTCTTTATAACAATCTTTGCCTTGTTTACAATATTTTTGTCGTTTTCATAGGTGAGCACCGAAGCCGCATGACCGATGTCCACCCATTTTATTTGAGCTATTTCCTCCTTTTGGGGAGTAAACTCAAAATTTTTAGCCTTGCCTATAAAATAGACAACTTCCTTCTGCGTATCCTTTTTAGGGAAATAAGAAACCGTTTCGCGGAAAGACGGGTCAATTATGACATCTATTCCCGTTTCCTCCTTAATTTCCCTTAAAGCGGTCTCGATTTCCGTCTCGCCGCTTTCCACATGCCCTTTTGGGAAAGACCAGTGCCCGCTGTTAACATGCTTTATCAGCAGGATTTCGGTATTCCCGTGGGACTTTCGATAAACAATTGCTCCACAGGATTTTTCAAAAACCATTGTGTAAAATGTCCTTTCCTGCACTCCGAATTTAGTGCATAATAAATATACTTCAATTTCATTATACCACAATAGTTTTATTTTGTCTTTACTTTTTTAAAAAATAATGGCTTTAATGCCCTATTTTAAGAAACTCAAAAACATTCCAAATAAAAGTATAAGCAAAGTGCTTGCCAAAATCATAATGCCGTAAATGCAGGTAAAAGCTATTATTGTGCCGGAGGAAAAATAAATTCCCCATCCGCGGCGTTTTTCAAAATCCCCTGCTTTTGGCAAGGAAATTTTAAAGACTGCTTTTGCCGCTATCAAAACCGCAGCTCCAACCGCAATGGCAAAGGCAATCCATAAAAACGTTGCCATTTCGTTCCAAGAAACGCCCGATGCACTAATCTTGTTTAAAACCGTAGCGCAAGTGTTTACAATCATATGCACTCCTATTGCGGGAATAATTGAATTTGTCCTTACCGTCAAAAGCGCAAGAACAATCCCAAGCGGAAATGCGAAAACAAACTGTATTATATTGCCGTGCAAAAGTCCGAACAGCAGTGACGAAGCAATTATTCCAAACCTGAGATTCACCCTTGAAAGATTTTTAAGGCAAAATACCCTGAATACCAACTCTTCCGTTATAGGCGCCACAATACAGGTATAAAGCGTCATGATGCCCCACGCGACACCGGAATTTCCCCTGTTTTGGCCAAGTATGTCTTCAAGCAGTTCCCTTGTTTTAACAGGCAGAAGGCCTGAAAAAAGATTTCCGAAAAGCAAGCAAAGCGCCTGCCATCCAAGCGCAACCGCAATAGCGGCCAGTAGTGCTTTTGCGGAAAAATCAAAATTAAATAACGGCTTTGGATTTATTTTAGTAGACTTGCACCCCAAAATAAAAATCGTAAGATTTGCAATAAGATATGACAAAAGCGTCACAGCGGCTATTAAAATTTGAATATCCGATGTTTTATTCATATTGCCAAATATGTAATGAAAATTAAATCCGTTTTTTGCAACGAAAATCAAAAATCCTACTATGCCAAAAACTATTGCTACCCCAAACGATATCCCAAGATGAATCAGCAAAAAAAGCCCCGTTTTGTCGTAAAAACCCTTTATCCATTTCCTTTCTTCAAAAGTCGGCTCCAACGGGGGACAAAAATTTTTTTCTTCCATACCAACGCACCTCCATTTTTTATGCCTTATTATTATATAGCTAAAAAAAAGGAAAATCAACAAAGCAACAGCTTTTATTGATTTTCCAAAAACAAAATTATAAACTTACGCTCTGACATCTACTTGTGCCGCCAAGTCTTTAATGTCAATTTTTGATTTTCTTAAAGCTTTAAAATAAGCATCATTATATATTTTATTAAATTGCTCCATCCTTGTCGCTTCTTTGGACGTCATTGTAGGCCGCAAGCCATAAACACTATCATATGTTGCTATCTCTTCGCCGTTTTCGTCATAAATTATCGCAAATCTTACATTCTTTTTCCCAGAAGATAACAACATGCGAAAGTATTCTGAAATAATATTTTTTCTGTCCGGTGATATTTCTGAAATATAACTCATATTAAGTTTTTTGTATCCTAAACTTGATTGGAAACATCCTGCCGCCGCATCACTTTGCGCTTGTTTTGCTATAGCCTCACCATATTCTTTCTCGCTTATTCCTGATGCCGTTTTGCTATAAAAGCCGGAATCTAATAATGCACTGTTTAATCTTTTATTAAGTTTTATTGTATTAAATTCTTGAAAATTTACATTCATATTTATC
>JAJUHO010000019.1 GCA_029267825.1 Oscillospiraceae bacterium | reverse complement strand
TTATCATCTTTACAAATTTCTTGTGATAAATTATTGCTAATTTTGCATTCTTCTTCAAATGCTTTCGAAACAGCTTCAGTAATAGACAGGTCAGATAGCTTTTGGGAGGAGATTATTTTTTTAAATACATTTTTTGAATTATTAAAGCTTGGATTAGCAGAAAATTTATCATCTGAAATTGTAAATGCAATCAAAACTGCGTCTTCATATTCTTTTTCATTGTTTCTGCGTATGCGGCCGCTTAATTGAATGTAGCTTTGCAGAGAACGCAACTCGCAAAAGCCGTAATGAAATGAAAAGTCCATGCCGCATTCAACGCAACTTGTTGCCACAAGTGTCCAATTTTTTTGATACTCCGATTTGGAGCATAATCTTCGTTCAATTTCGGCAATTATACGTTCCCTATCCTCAGGTGTGAGGGCAGAAGAAAGATGCAGCACATCATTCCCTTGTTTACGCAGGAAATCCGCAAAAAAAGCGGCTGATTTAATTGTGTCAAGTACAACAATTTTAGAACCCTGGTACGTAGTGCAAGGTAGTTCATAAGTTTTCAACCAAATCTACAACCGGGGCAGTTTTACCGGAGAGTTTTTCGTTAAGTTCTTCAATGCTGCGTTTAAGTGCTGCTTCATCATAATCTTTCCAGGATGCAGCCGGACCTTCTTTGTTTGCTATTCTTGTAGGAGTCAGCGCTTCAATTATGCGAAAATCATTATAAGTTCCTCGTGCCCGATTATGTTCAACATAGAATGCATGTCGTATATCTACTTGCGGACGTATATAGGAGGCGGTTTCTTTATAAGCATGAGGGATTAGTCGCAGCAGCAGGTCAATATCTTTTTTTGTGCAGCGTGTTTTTTGCGCCGCCGTTGCGTTGATGAAAAAAGGCATGGCATACAGCCCATATGAAACAATGCGGAAAGCCAAGGGCGCCATGCCTTTGGTTTTATCATCTTCGACAGGAAGAACTTTGCTTGTGGTCATTCGTTCAATGTTCACAGGATCAAGAGATACTCCCAAACCGAACTGTACAACGCCGGAGGTAATGAATGAGCCTTTTTCTTCGGTTTCTTCTTCAAGAAATGTAGTGCCAAATACCCGCACATCCCAGTATTTTTTTAGCAATTCTTCGGAAGAAAGGCTGCGTATATCGGAGCGTCTTGTTTTTTTGCTTTCCAAAATCTCAAAACCTTCTTCCGGTAGATTCAATTCTTCAGATAATTCTTTCCATAGCAATGATTCCTTAGCTTCTACCAAATCGCGCAGCTTTCGTTTGAAAGAAACCGGAGAAATTTCTCCTCGTCCGTCTTGTCTTGTTCTTGGGTCGCTTTCGCGATCCGGGTCACCGTTAGGATTGGAATTGGTTACATCGATTAAAAGCAAACCTGTCCCTCTGTTTATGAATTCATTCATTATTATTCTCCTCCTTACATTATTTGTTTTTAAAATTATGAGATGGCGGCAACTCTATAAACTGCTGTGGGGATTTTTCCCGCAGCAAAATTAAGAGATAATTTATTCATTTTTGCAAACTTATACATTGTTATTTTCGGCATTTGAATTATTTGTTTTATAGCTATCTTTCTTTTCATATGGGATATTTGCCAAATATCCCAAAAGTACTTGAGCCTGTTCAACAGGGTTAAAATGTTGAGGAAGTTCTTCTTTTGCAGTTGCAATTTTTAAGCTTACTTCTTCAAAACGGGCAAGAATCCATTTTGCAAGTCCGGAATTTTCACCGGTTGCAGTTTCAGCCCATGAAATATAGATTTTCATGCGGTCACGAAGGCGAGTGAGTCCTTCCACAGGATTTTCAGAAGCAATAATTAGCATTTCGTTTCCTATAAGTTGCGCTGGGAGTGTTGCTTTCTTATTACCGCTGTTTCTTACTTGAACGCAGTATTCCTTATGAAGCATGTCCGCCAGTTTCAAAAACTGTCCTACATTAAAAGCTGTGTTTGACATATAAATCTCCTTTCTTATATCTGCAAAATAAAGCAATATTGAAAGCAATGATGCAAACATGGCAGCCTGATTTGCTTGGGTTATTGATTGCTTTGTAGATGGCAAAGCATAATCTAAAATCATTTTATATGCCGTATCTTTTAACAGCCACCGGCTTTTTTTAACGGTCAGTTCAAAAAAACGTTCTAAAACTTGAAAACGTTCCGTTTGCAAATTTGGCATATATAATTTGTATATTTCATAAAGAGAAACGTCGCTTTGTTTTATTGGTTTTTTTAAACCGGAGATGGTATAATTAATTTTAAATAATTGGCAAATATTGCTGGGGCCGAGGCAAATTGGCTTTATGAAAACAATTCCTTTTTTATCAGATATGCGTATTTCTATTGGCGGAGTATTTTTTGATGCTTCATTCCATTTAAGCAGATTTTCGCGAAGGCGTTCTGCCGTAAACGAGTTTTCATAAGCAACCTGTTTTCGTCCTGTGTCTAATGTTTCCAAGAGTATCAGATTGACTTTTGTATTTGGGTTTTTGCGGATAACATCATCAAAGTTTCCAAGTACTTGATTGCATAATTCTTCGTATACATTCTCTGCTGCTTCACGATATTCCTCAAAATCCTCAAAATTAGATGGATCTGTTAGTATTTTGGCCAGGAGAGCATTGTTTTGAGGGTCGTCTTTAAGATATGCCAGCAACAGGTTAGGCTTTTCGCGATTGCTGTCAGCCATTATGTTCCAGGTTATATTTTTTCTTGAACTTTCAGTCAAAAATGCAAGAGAATCATTTATGTCATGAATTTCATCTTCTCCGGCTTGGAAAGCCATTGTACCAGTCATTTTATATCGTGAAAGGCATGGTGTATCAGATTTTTTAGAGTATAAATAGGTTTGACCCAGCACAGGAATATTAGGATTTGGATATTTCTCTCCAATTCCAATAGTTTTAATGCCTGAAAAAGGTGAGATAATATTTAATGCCTGTTTATTTGAATTCCCTGTGTTATTATTGTTGAGAAGTTTAATCAAAGCGTGTCGCGTTTCAGACGAAAAGACCAAATTTTTATATTTTGTAGTTTCATACATATCATAATAAGTCATGCATCCGGCTAAATATTTTCCGCTTTTTGAATCATATGTACCAATTAGCAATTTTTTAATCAGATTAATCCAATATTCCTGTTCGCATTGTAAAACTTCCTTATGGAGAAGATTGATAAGCTTAGGCAAAAAGACAGACTGCTGTCCTTTTCGTGGGAATATAGAAATAAGTTGTTTTAGTGCGGCAAATTCGGGTTGAGAAGAAAGAAGGACAGGATTTAATTGATTGAGCGACCAGTTTGAAATTTTTATATCAGAGCATTCTAAATTAATAGAAGAATAATCTAATTGAGATAGCATGGCTATTTTTTGGGATAAATTTGCTTCGTTCCATATGGCGTCGTTTATTTTTTGGCTTTCTTTTGAAGATAGCAATGGCTTTTGCACACGAATTGCCGGAAAACTGTTATGGTTTCCTTTGCTATGCTTCCAAAGCTTAGCAGTATCTTCCTTTTGCAGAATCCTAAGAGCACATGGAATCCCGTTATCATCAAGTTCAAATAAAATGCAATCGTTTTTGCCGACATTTCCAATATCAGGGTGTGTTATGGACTGCAATAGATTGTAATTTTTTAAAGAAATGCTGAGTTCATGAAGCTCATTTAGCATAAAATATCACCCCTTTATTAATTTCCACATTTTGAACAAAAGTTGGTGATACAATTCCCTTTGTAGGACGGTCATACATTGTTGAAAGCATTGAAGGGATAATGAGATTAATGGAGGAATCGACGGAGGTATTGTTTCGCAATGGTCCGAAGTAAGTTGGAACAAATTCTTTCCAGCCAAGGAAAGGGGTAGAGTAAAACTGCCCGGATTCCAAGCGCCTTAGAAATATTTCCTGAAGCTTGTGCTGTTGATTATTGCCATTGTAAGGGGCTTGATATGCCATAGTAACTCCGTATACCTTGTAGCAAACATTTTCCAAGACTGTTGCAAATAGCTGAAAATTGGTTGTTCCGCTTTTTCTAAGAGGCCCGCCATAATTAGTTGAATATTTATGAAAGACAATAGGGGAACAAATTTCAACTTTCTGCGGTTCAAAATAAGCTTCTTTTGACATAGCAACGCATTCAAATATGCTTTTTAATGCGGATTTGGTTGGTGCAGGATAAGATACTGGAGATGAACCGGTATCCGGTCTTGCAAACATGGCAGCCGGACCAGCGATTTCAAAAGATATTTGATAAATTTTTTCTATCACATAACTGCCCCTTTCCCGTTTAATGGTTTTATTGACATTTTTTGTTATAATAGCTTTTATCTGATTTGTCAATAATTAATATTAAAAATTAAATGAATATAAAATCGTTGCAGAGAAATATTGGCATTCTCGGATAAATCTTATATACTTGATTAATTCTCTTTTTTATGTTATTATTATTCTTCAGGAGAAATCCCTGTGGATTGAAATATTTATTTTGTAATATTGTGGAATATTAAAAAACAACAGCCCCAAAATTAATTTTAGGGCTGTTGTTTTTTAAGCGAGCTATATTCACAGTCATTAAGTAAAAATAATTTTTATCACCATAATAATTTTATTGCAAAAAAAGAAGCCAATTGAAAATTGACTTCTTTTTATTTCTTGGCGGAGAAGGGGGGACTTGAACCCCCGCGCCGGTTTCCCGACCTACGCCCTTAGCAGGGGCGCCTCTTCACCACTTGAGTACTTCTCCATGGTGAATTTTTAAATTATAAATGGCGGAGAGGGTGGGATTCGAACCCACGGTTCCTTTCGGAATCACTGGTTTTCAAGACCAGCTCCTTAAACCGCTCGGACACCTCTCCATAAGCAAGCCGCCCATAAGCGACTTATTTATATTATCACAATTCGACTTTTTTGTCAAGACTTTTTTTCAATGATTTAAAAACTCACAAATTACTTTTACATAGAACCTTCTGTTGCGCGGCCCGTCAAATTCGCAAAAGTAGATGCCTTGCCATGTGCCAAGCAGCAGCTGTCCGTTTTGGATTATTATTGTTTGGCTTGACCCTATGCAGCTTGCTTTAAGGTGCGCATGGGAATTTCCTTCGGAATGAAGAAATTCCGGCCTGTCTGGGAAAGCTTTTGAAAGACCCAAAAGCATATCATGCACTACGTCAGGATCAGCGTTTTCGTTTATGGTTATCCCTGCGGTCGTATGCGGACAATAAACCACACATAAACCATCATTTATTCCGCTTTTTAAAACTGCTTCACGCACTTTTGAGGTTATATTGTAGAAATTTTCACGCTCGGTTTTTATGGAATACTCGTATATCATCATTTTCATCCTTTTTGCAAAAATGTTCCTGCCTGTTTTATTAACAGGCAGGAATGGAATTAGAATTTTATTTCGCCAAGCCTTTCATCGTCGCAGGCATCCTCGTCAATAAAATCGGGAGCATCCTTTATGGAAATTATTTGTTGTTCAGGAAGCTTTGCCCCGCAATGCCCGCAGAATTTATAGCCCTCGTCAAGTTCTGCGCCGCAATTTTCACATATTTTAATGCCTTTAAGAGAATACAGCTTTTGTTTTAACTTTTCAATTTCGCGTGTGGATTCTGAGATTTGATTGCAAATAAATAAATACTTGTCAGGAATATTTGAAGAATTGTCATTAAAAAAATCTTTTCCAAGCTGGGCAAAGAATTTTTCTCTTTTTTCTTCCTCACCAGAAATTTGATACTTTAATTTTGCAATATCTGCAACCGCTTTAGCTTTTTGTGTCATATCTTTGCTTTTGTCGGTGATTTTTTGACTTACCTTTTCAAAAATTTTCATAGTCACACACCGCCTTTATATAAATTTAATTTTTTCTACTTAATAGTAGTATCTGTTGGATTATTGTATTGTCACACCGGGATAATAATGGTTAAGTATTTGCAGATAATTATATCCGGCCTTTTGGGCATAAAGATTTGCACCAAGCTGTGACATTCCCACGCCGTGCCCGCATCCGTATGTAGTGAAAATAAACTGGCCGCCACTGTAAGAAACATTAAATTTAGCTGAATTTAAGCGGAATGCAAATATATTTTCCCTTAAAACACGTCCGGTTATGGCAACTTTATTTCCGTTTTTCATGTAATATGAATTGCCGTCTATAAGCATTTTCCCTATGTATCCGCTGTCAAGAATTCCGCCTTGTTCTGCCGGAAGTATTGTAAACCAGTTTTCGGGATTTGACGAAAGCTCCAGCCCTGTTGTGGATTCTATTATCGAGCGTACTTCGTCTTCAGAAAAAACTTTCTGCACACCATAATACCTGTCATACATATCGTATTCGGATGGTACACTTTTCAGATATGGAACATCGCTGCCCCATACATTTTTTGCAGAATTTGTACTGCCTCCCGTTGAAGAACAATAAACTGTCTGGGCATAATCTCCGTTGTAGTATGCTGCAAGTCCGTAAACTCCACTTACGGCATTTTTAATTTTCGACGGAACATTGCTTTTCATTGAAACAGAAGGGAAAACCCCGTTTTCATTATTATATTTTAAATACGAATATACCGCAACCGCTTGAGCTTTTAAAGCCTCTGTTTCAAAACTTTCGTTCATTTCCGCCGCAACGATTTTGCATACTGCGTCAAATGAATTTTCCTCATACCTTGAACCGTTATATGTATATCCCACCGTATCGCCGTCAAGATTTTTGGGCGCCGGTTCAGTTTCCGCTTGTGTTTGCGGGGGACTGGTTTGGGTCGTTGTTTGTATAGTTGTTGTTGTGGTTGCAGGTGTTGTTGTAGTTGTAGTCAAAACAGTCGTTTGCGAAGTCGTCGTTGCAGCAGTTGTTGTTTGAGTTTGTGTTTCGGATTCTTCCTTTTCCGCTTGATTGTTTGCGGCAAAACTTGATTTTAAAAGGTTTGCCTGCAAATAATCATTGCTTGAAGCAGAGCTTGTCCACAATGATGAATAAGAGCTTTCTGCAAAGCCTTCATAGGGAGAAGTTTTTGTAGTCCTTTTTTCGGATGAAGTTTGCGTTTCGCTTTGCTTTGTAATGGTATAATTGTATGCCTGTTTTGGGTCTGCGGCATTTCCTATCCCGCTAAGGGCAAAGGCATAAACTGCCGCCGCTGAAACCACAGCATAAAAGGACGGCAAAAAGCGTATTTTCATAATAAACCTCTCCTTTCGTCAAAACAGGCATACAAAAGACAAATCAATGTGAAAAGGCCGCCGGATATTTATAATTTGTATTTACAGAGCATTGTGAGAAATCTATATCGGCGCTTTCGCCCTCGCGTACTTGCCTTGCCACAACGACAAGCCTTGCTTCATCAAAATCAGTGTCGCAGGTGGAAAGGGTTAAAAATTTGTCCCCGTACTTTACGTCAATTCCGGTTTTAATATATGAACGTTCCGTAACTTTTGTTATAAAATCATTATACCTCTCTTCGCTGCCAAATTCAAGATAATTTTGATAATCAAAAACATTTCCGTTATCATGTTTTGGAAGCGTATTTGTAGTAAAGATGGCAAAAATCTTATACTGCCTTTTTTCATAATTAGTACTGAAATTTATTATTGCATGTTTTTTGTAGTATGAGATGCTTGCGTTGGGGCCTCTAAGACTCCATTTATAGGAATCAAGCCCGCCAAGCCTTGTGTTGTCCTTTTGGTTGTGCCCGTAAAGGACAATATTGTCAGAAGTTTTGCTTCCGTTTAAAACATTTCTGTAATCGGCAAAAATCACTCCTGATTCGGACTTCTGCCCGTCAATGCCGTGGTCTATGTAGAACGAGTTGCCTTGTTCGGCATCGCCGAATTTTTGTACAACTTCTTCATCGACCACTCCGTCAATGGTAATCCAGCCGGCGGAATCCGGATGCTTTGCAAGCCTTTCCTGCGCTTCCGGCAAGAGTACGAGAGGCGCTTCCGTTGTGGTTGTCACTGCGGGAGTAGTATCAACCTTTGTCGAATAAGTCATTTCCGTTTCAGTAACGGAGGAACTTTGCCCTCCCTTTGAACAGCTTGAAATTATAAGCATTGTCGAAATAATGAGAGATGCCGCGGAAACTGCGGCGCTGGTCCTTCTGAAAGCCACAAAATCTTTGCGTGAATTTTTCTTTTTTGCTGCCATTTGCGTTCCTCTCTTTTGCTTTATTTTTTATTGTAAATATAGTCGTAATCGGGCTGTAAAGCGTTTTTGTTGTAGGTTACTTTTGAGGTATCCACTTCTGCCGATTCACCATCGCGAACTTTTCTGCCTATTACGACAAACCTTGATGGGTCGAATTCGTCGCTGCAAGTTGAAAGAGTTACAAATTTGTCGCCGAATTTGCAGTCTATATCCGTCACAATCATGTTGCGTTTTTGTATGTTTTCCATAAAGTCGTCATAGCGTGATTGGTCAAAGTCAATATAGTTGTTGTAGTCAAAAATTTTGTTTTCAGGGTCCTGATCCTGTTCTACCGGAGTCACAAAATAAGCAAAGATTTTATAAATCCCTTTTTCGTAATTTGTGTCAAACTCAAATGTAGGATTTTGCTTATAAAAATCAAGAGCTTCTTGCGACCATCTTTTCCCATTTTGCTGCTTGTACTTGTCAAGGTCCCCAAACATTTCATTGCTTTGTTCGTTGTGCCCGTAGAGGATGATGTTGTCGGATTGCTTATCCGGCTCTATTGTTGTGCGGTAGTCGACAAAAATAGTTCCTGCCTGTGATTTTTCGCCAAGGAAATTATGGGTGAGGTAAAACTGATTTTTTTGTCCTTCCGGTTCATCTTTTTTAAGCACGACAGGGAGGTCTATTTTGGTGTTGTTTATTTTTATCCAACCAATAGTGTCCGGATTTTGTTCAAGCAGCTTTTTTGCAAGTGGTAGAAGTTCTTTTTCTCCGCTTGAAGAATTTGTTTCTTCGTTTTGGGACTCGCTTATTTCGCTTGAAAGGCTTGCAAGCTGCCTGTTTAATTTTTGCGTATCATAAATTTGTTTTACATAATCAAAAATAATCAAAAGCGAGCCGATAAGTGCTACTACTGCTGCAAGGAAAACCAGCTTGCTCATAATCTGCCCCAAGCTGTCGCCTTTTTTGGGAAGCACGGCCTTTTTTTGCTTTATCGGCTTGCCGAAGTCATTTTTTAAAACAGGCTTCGGCTGAGTTCTTTTATATTCATCTTGTATTGCCAATACCGAAACCCCTCACTTTTTTATTTGTATATTACATCCCAGTCAGGTTCTTTTGCGTTTTTGTTTATTGATGCAAGAGAAGTATCCACGTTAGGGTCTTCTCCATTCCTGACCTTGCGTGCAACAATCACGAATCTTGACGGTTCAAATTCGGAACTGCATGTTGAAAGGGTTAGGAACTTGTCGCCATATTTGCAGTCAACACCCGTATTTATCTGCGTTCTAAGCATTACGTTGTAAATGAAGTCATTGTATCTGCTTTCGTCCATATCTATGTAATTATGGTAATCAAAAACCACGCCATCTTTTGCTTGGCTTGCCAGAACGTTTGTAACAAAGTATCCGATTATTTTGTATTGTCCTGCCTCATAGTTGGTATTAAACTGTATTACCGGATGTTCCTTGTAAAAATCAAGGTTTTTCTTGTACCTGTCAAGATCTCCGAACATTGAATTGTCGGCTTCGTTGTGGCCATAAAGGACAATATTGTCGGATTGCTTTTTTGCTTCTATTGTTGTGCGGTAATCGGCAAAAATCGTTCCTGCCTTTGCCTCCTCGCCATAAAAATTATGGGTAAGGTAATATGTATTCCCGTCTTCCGGATTTTTTCTCAAAACAACCGGAAGGTCAACGTTTGTCCCGTCTATTTTTATCCATCCTGCGGTTTCCGGATTTATTTTGAGCAAAGCCTCCGCATTTGGCAGAAGCTTTCCCGAATTAAAGATACCGCTTACATTTCCATAAAGCCCCTGTAAGGCGCTGTTTACCCTTGCGTTTACAAAGATTGCCTTAAAGTAATCAAAAAGTATTAAAATGCAGGCAATTAAAACAACAGCCATAAGCTGGGTAAAAAGTTTGCTTATTATTTCTTTTGTGCTGTCGCCCTTGCGCAAAAAAAACCAATGTTTGTTTCTGTGACGCTTTTTTTTGACTTTTTGCGCCTTTTTGTAAGCCTTTAAGGCTTCGTTTGACAATGCCACCTGATTTAATCAACCTCTAATCCGAAAAATTTCCGTTTGCAATATTTTTAATTTTTTCAAGCACCGCCAGAGCGGTATTCATTCTTATGCCAATGCGGCTTTTATCTTCAAGTTCCCATAGGCGCAAAAGCTTGCTTTCGCACCTGTCCCCAAAACAATATCCCATATAAACAGTGCCGACCGGTTTTTCTTTTGTTCCTCCCGACGGACCGGCAATTCCGGTAACCGAAACGGTTATGTCGGCGCCCGAAAGCTTTTTAAGCCCCTTTGCCATTGATATGGCGACCTGTGCGCTAACCGCGCCATACTTGTCGAGTTCTTCCTCCGGCACATCCAAAAGCTTATGCTTAAAACGGTTGGAATAAGTGCAAAGCCCCAATTCAAAAATTTCCGAAGCGCCGCCAACCGATGTTATCAGCTGTGAAACAAGTCCGCCTGTGCAGCTTTCCGCCGTTGCTATTTTCAAGCCTTTGGATATCAATAATTTTACAACATCCAATGCCTCTTTGTCAAGGCGGGAACTCAGGCTTTCATCTTTACAAAAGCCCATATTTTCGGCGCTTTCCGGCTTAAATTCATTTTTTTCCATAAAATGAATACCTCTTTTTCATGGATTTGGACTAAATGTAGTTACGGTGGTGTTTTCAACCGCTGTTTCTATAAGCTCAGAAAAATCAAATGCAGTCTCGGCGGCTTCCACTTCGGCAAGCTGCGGTTTTGTTTTGGGATGTCTTGGCGTAAATACCGTACAGCAATCTTCGTAAGGCTCAATGGAAATATCATAGGTATCTATTTTTCTTGCAATTTCTATTATTTCTGTTTTATCCATGCCTATAAGCGGGCGGAAAACCGGAATTTTGCAAACTGCATCGGTGCAGTTTATTGCCATTAAGGTTTGGCTTGCAACCTGCCCCACGCTTTCGCCTGTAATAAGGGCAAGCAGATTATTTTTTGCGGCAATCTTTTGGGCTATTTCCATCATAAGCCTGCGCATGATTATGGTAAACAGTTCTTCGGGGCAATGCTGCTTTATTTTTTCCTGTATTTCCGTAAAGGGAACGCAATAAAAACGTATATTCCCGCAATAAGCCGACATTTTTTCGCAAAGCCGCTCAACCTTCATCCTTGCCCTTTCGGATGTATACGGCGGGCTTACATAATGTATCGCAGATATGTGTATCCCTCTTTTTGCCATCATATATCCGGCCACCGGGCTGTCAATTCCTCCGGAAAGCAAAAGCAAAGCCTCTCCCGATGAGCCCACCGGCATTCCGCCGGCACCGTCAAGCTTTGAGGAATGGATGTAGGCATGCTTTTCCCTTATTTCAACCATTATATTTACATCTGGATGATTTACGTCAACCTTTAAATGAGGAAATTTTTCCAGTATATATCCGCCAAGCCTTTCGCATATTTCAGGGGATTTCATTGGAAAACTTTTGTCGGCCCGCTTTGCAGAAACCTTAAAAGTCCTTGCAAAATCAAGTTCATCCTTTAAATATTCAGCTGCTTTTAAAGAAATGTCATCAAAATTTTTTTCTACTTCAAGAGCAAGTGAAAGGGATGCGATTCCAAAGATTTTTTGCATCCTGCTTAAAGCTTCCCCAACGTCGCAGGACGGTTCAAGCGGTTCAACATATATTGTTGATTGCGCGCGGGTGTAAGAAAATTTTCCGAGGCTTTTAATTCTTCTTTTTATATTTGAAACGAGCATTTGCTCAAAGATGTGTTTATTTTGTCCTTTAAGGGCTATTTCGCCAAGCTTTGCAAGTATAATTTCTTTTTTTCCCATTTTAATCTTCCTCAAATTATTTTAAAAGTTTTTCTTTTCCATCGCGAATTCCGGAAACAAGGGCATCTATATCGCCCCATGTGGTTTCTCTTGAAATGCTTACCCTTATAGCCGAATCAATAAGCTTGTCCGAAAGTCCGAATTCTTTCAATATAGAGCTTTTTGCTCCTTTTGAGCATGCCGAACCGCTTGAAACAAAAATTCCCTTGCTTTCAAGATGGTGCAGCATTATTTCGGAACGAATTCCTTCCACGGAGATATTTATTATAAACGGGGAGCATGATTCCTGTTTGGAATTTATTGAAATTCCATCAATATCGGAAAGCTTTGACCTTAAATATTCGTTGATTTCCTCGGCATTTTTAATAGCCTGCTGCAAGGTTGGTGAGAGAGCCGAAACCGCCGCTCCGAACCCGGCAATAAGCGGTACGCTTTCAGTGCCGGAGCGTACACCTTTTTCCTGTCCTCCGCCTCTTAATATTGGTGAAATTCGTATGCCTTTTTTCATTATCAGCGCTCCCACACCTTTTATCCCGTGGATTTTATGTGCGCTTATAGAAATAAGGTCGGCGTAAAGCTCATTTGCCCTTATTGGAATTTTCATAAACCCCTGCACTGCATCGCAATGCGTGATACATTCTGGGAAGTTCCTTTTTATTGCCATAAATGCACGCTTTACCGGCAGGATATATCCGTTTTCATTATTGACAAGCATGCAGCTTACAAGACAAGTATTATCGTCCACAGCGGAAATTATGTCATCATATTCGATTTCCCCGTTGGGGCTTGGTGAAATTCTTACCACTTCATATCCAAGTTCTTCAAGACGCTTTATCGGCTCCGCAACAGACGGATGCTCAATTGATGTAGTGATTATTTTTTTCTTTCTTTTTCCGTAAATTTCAGCTGCACCAAGTATGGCGGCATTGTTGCTTTCCGTTGCTCCGGATGTAAAATACACGTTTTCCGGAGCGCATGCAATGGCCGAGGCAATAGCGCGTCTTGTATCATTTAAAACCTTTTCGGCTTCAATTCCCATTTTATGCAGCGAAGATGGATTCCCGTAATTCTCCACCATGCAGTAAAATGCCGCTGAAACCGCAGGTTCGCAAGGTTTTGTTGTTGATGCGTTATCAAGGTAAATATTCATATCTGCAAAACTCCATAAGGTATAGTTTATTGTATTGTATTTTGATATTATACTATATTTTGATTAGTTTTGCCATACCTTTAATGTTTTTAAACCACATATCGGCAGATTTTTTTAAAAATAAAAAACGCGCTCAATTGCGCGTTTTATAGAATGCAAAAATTGCTGCGGCCTGCTTTTTTAGCCATTTTTTTGACAAGTGCAAGCTTTTCTGAAAAGCTGTAGATATCGGGAAAATGCTCGGTACGGTTGTTTAGTACCGCTATTGAAACCGATACAAGCGGGAATTTTTCAGTTTCTCCGCGTCGATTTTTAGTTTCTATATAGCCCTTTTCCACATCTTCGGCAGAGTAATATTTTTTTATTTCGCAGTCAAAATCCTTTATTATTGCTTCACATATTTTTTCGCAGTCATAGTTGTAAATTATAATGATAAAGTCATCTCCGCCGATGTGGCCTTTAAAACCATCAGGAGGAGTATGCTTTTCAATAATGCCTGCAAGCAATTTTATTACTAAATCCCCGTTTTCAAAGCCATAGACATCATTGTATGCCTTAAAATTGTCTAAATCAAGGTATATTGCGCAAAAAGGCGAATTTGATTTAATGCATTGCAATATGTTCTGCTCGATTATTGCATTTCCGGGAAGGCCGGAAAGAGGGTTTTGGTGCTTTGCGTTTATCACTTCAATTTCAGTTGTTTTTTCAAGCAAATCCTTGATAGTCACTATTCCAAGATATTTTCCTTCTTTTGATACTATTATTGGGTCGTAAAGCTTTTCTGAATTTCTTGACATGGCAAGGCGAGCGACACTGCTTATCGGCATTTGAAAGTCCACTTCAAGGAAATCATCGTCCATGATTCTTGTTACGGGCTTTTTTTGATAAAGGCTGTATCCGTATTGTCCGCATACAAGCTGGCTTAGCTTTGCCCTTGTTACAACTCCGATTGCGCTTTCGTTTTCAATTACGCTTATGCAAAGCAAATCCTTGTGTTTAAAAAACATGTTGTAAATTTCTTCAACAATCACGTTGCTTTCAACGGTTGCGCTGTTGCGGCAAAGATTGCCTATGTATATGTTTGAAAGCAAATTCCCAAATTTTTGATTTTTCTTTTGGTTTGCGTCCCTTATAAAATCAAGCACTTCTTGACCGACGGGAAGTATTTTGTCGTTTGGCATGCCTATGAAATATCCCTGCCCGTATTGTACGCCAAGGTCTATAAGGGTTAGCATTTCATCTTCCGTTTCAATTCCCAAGGCTATCGTGCGTTTGTTTATAAGGCGGGAAAGTTCAACTAAATTTTTTGCAAGTGTATATTTTATCTTGTTGGAATCTATGTTCCTTATTAAATCCATATCAAGCTTTATGTAATCGGGGCCTATGTCGCATATTAAATTAAGCCCGGCATATCCGGAACCGGCACAGTCTATTGAAATTTTATACCCTTGCTGCTTGTAATGCAAAAGCAGGCTTTTAAATTCCTCAATGCCGTTCAAAGCGCCCTTTTCCGAAATTTCAACGACGATATTTTCAGGCTTTAAATTGAAATTATCAAGAAATTTTTTTGTAAAACCTTCTTTGAATTTTAAATCCCTCATTAAGTCCGGATGCACATTTATAAAAAGCTTTTTGTTTTGAGCAATTCCCTGTATGTTTGCTGTTTCAAGAGCTTTTGTCCTGCAAAGCATTTCCAAATCCCATAGCTTGCCATAGCGGCAGGCGGCGTCAAAAAGGTCTGCAATATTCTTGAAGGCCGGCTCTCCTTTTCCGGCAATCCTTGCAAAACATTCATATCCGAGCAAAATTCCGTCCCTGAGCGATATTATAGGCTGAAAGACTGTTTTTATCCTGTCGTATTCTATAACGTCATTCAGTTGGGAAAGTGTGCTTGAATCCATTTTCTTTCCTCCGCATAATGGCTGACATTTTAAATTTAAACAATCAAAAATAAAATAGCTTCTTTATATAAAATTTAAAAGAAACTTTGGTAAAAAACAAGCAAAATAAGCATCTTGCATGGCTTGTTTTAGAAAGACGTTTGGAAAAATATTGACATTGGTTTTCAAATGTGTTATCCTGTAAAAAACAGTTGCGCATGCAACTAATATTGTTTTTAGAGGGATGTTCATGGATTCTCTTACTAAATTTATAAACAGGACTTCAAGATGCGGGATACTGTATCGTGAAAAGAAACTTTCAAAATATGGGCTTAATGGTGTGCAGCATGCTTATTTGCTGAATATATGCAAAAATCCGGGGATTTCGCAAGAAAATCTTGCAAAGCTGATTTTTGTAAACAAGAGCAATGTTGCACGTCAGCTTGCCATGCTCGAAGAAAACGGCTTTATAACAAGGGAAGCCTGTGAAAGCGATAAAAGGCAAATGATGGTTTTCCCTACGCAAAAAGCACTTGATATATTGCCGAAAGTTATTGAGGTTCTGGATGAGCTTAACGAAAAGCTTTTGGAAGATTTTTCGGACGAGGAGAAAAATCTGCTTCTTTTAATGATGGAACGTGTTACGGACAAGGCAATAAAACTTATTGATGAAAGCTGTGGGGATAGGGAAAAATGAAAAGGATAGCATTTTACTTAAAACCATATGTTCTGCAAATGCTTTTGGGGTTTGGAATAAAGTTTTTCGGGACAATTATAGACCTTTTTATACCATGGATTCTTGCATATATGATAGATGAAATAGTTCCCATGAAAAATATCAGACTTATAATCGTATGGGGAGTTGCAATGCTTGCATGCGCTTTGGGAGCAATGATTACAAATATTGTTGCAAACAGAATGGCGTCAAAGGTTGCCCGCGATGCAACCGAAAAGATACGGCATGATTTGTTTGAAAAGGTCTTGTCGCTTTCGGCGGGGCAAACGGATGAATTTACAATACCATCGCTTGTTTCAAGGCTTACCTCGGATACTTACAACCTTCATAATGCAATAGGCATGATGCAAAGGCTTGGGGTGCGGGCTCCGATACTTATTTTAGGCGGGATAGCCGTTACTCTTATCCTTGAACCGGTGCTTGCCTTGGTGCTGATTGTGTTGATGCCGTTAATGGCCTTTGTAGTGTATTTTTTCTCTAAAAAGGGGATTCCTCTTTATTCAAGATTGCAGCAGAACCTTGATAGGCTGGTTAGAATTGTAAGAGAAAATATATCCGGAATAAGGGTGATTAAGGCGCTTTCTAAAACCGAATATGAAAAGGCACGCTTTGGCGGAATAAATTCTGAACTTTCCGGCTCCGAAAAAAAGGCGTCAGTTACAATGGCAATGACCGACCCGATAATGAATTTTCTGCTTAATATAGGCCTTGTGATGGTGGTGCTTGTCGGAGCTTTCCGCGTAAATGCCGGGCTGACACAAACCGGAAAGATAATAGCTTTCCTTACTTATTTTACCATAATTTTAACTGCAATAATGACCGTGACAAGACTTTTTGTAATGTATACAAAGGCCGCGGCATCGGCAAAAAGAATCAGCGCTGTGCTTGAAGCTCCAAAGGATTTGCCTGTTGAGGAGCTTCTTTCAAGCAAAGCTTTTAATGATGAAGAAAAGGGACATATTTCTTTTGAGAACGTGTCGTTTTCTTATCTTAAAAGCAAAAATAATATTGAAAATATAAATTTTGAGCTTAAAAAGGGAGAAACGCTTGGCATTATCGGTGCCACCGGAGCAGGAAAATCCACCATATTAAAATTGCTTATGAGATTTTATGACCCGGATGAGGGCTGTATAAAAATTGATGGCATGGATGTAAGGAACATTCCGGAAGAAGAACTTCGTTCAAAATTCGGGGTGGTTTTTCAAAACGATACTGTTTTTGCGGATACAGTTTATGAAAATATTGATTTTGGCAGGGGATTGCCAAAACAAAATATAACTGCGGCGGCGCAATTTGCACAGGCACAGGAATTTATAAATTCTCTTGAAGACGGTTATGATGCTAAAATTTCGGCAAAGGGTTCAAATTTAAGCGGTGGGCAAAAGCAAAGGCTGCTTATTGCAAGGGCTTTGGCGGGAAAGCCGGAAATACTCTTGCTTGACGATTCTTCAAGCGCTTTGGACTATGCAACGGATGCAAGGCTTAGAAAGAGCCTTTATGAAAATTTCAAAGATACAACTAAAATTATAGTGGCGCAAAGGATAAGCTCGATTATGCATTCCGAAAAGATAATAATGCTTGAAGACGGCAGGATTGCCGGAATAGGAACACATGATGAGCTTTTGGAAAATTGCGAAATATATCGTGAAATTTATGCTTCGCAGATGGGGGGAGGAATTGCCGATGCAATACGGAATGAATATGCGGGAAATAAAAAGCTCGGGTGAGGCAAAGTTTAAAAGCGGCGTGCTGCTCCGCCTTTGGAAATATCTTTATGAGCATAAATGGCTTGTATTTTCGGCAATTTTCCTTTCCATTGCCGGAAACTTGCTTTCGCTTTTGGGACCTGTACTTTCCGGACGTGCTATTGACGCAATAGAGCCTGGAAAAGGCATGGTAGAGTTTAAAAAGGTGTTTTTTTATTGTTTTTTAATGGTTGTTTTTTATGCCGTTTCTTCGGCAATGATGTATCTTTTGTCGGTTGTTATGGTTAATTTAAGCCAAAAAGTCATTGTTAAAATGAGAAAAGACGTTTTTGAAAAGCTTGTGGACTTGCCGGTCGGATACTTTGATAAAAACAAGGCCGGAGATTTAATAAGCAGGATAACCTATGATATAGATACGGTAAATACCTCGCTTTCAAATGACTTGGTTCAAATTTGCGCAAGCATAATAACCGTGTTTGGCTCGCTTTTTATGATGATAGCCATTTCTCCTGTCATGGTGCTTGTTTTTGCGGTTACGATTCCGGCGTCGATTGCCTTTACAAAATTTATGACCAACAAAGTCAGACCGCTTTTTAGAAAACGTTCAGCAAAGCTTGGAGAGCTTAACGGATTTGTTGAAGAAATTATTTCCGGCCACAAAACAATAAAGGCTTACGGCAGAGAAAAAATAATGGTTGAGCGCTTTAATGAAAAAAATCTGCAAGCCGTTGATGCTTACTATAATGCGGAATATTATGGCAGTATGGTTGGGCCTTCGATAAATTTTATAAACAACTTGTCGCTTTCACTTGTAAGCGTGCTTGGAGCGCTTATGTATCTTTTTTCAATGCTTTCTCTTGGAAACATTGCGTCATTTTTGCTTTATTCGCGCAAATTTTCAGGCCCGATAAATGAATTTGCAAACATAATAAGCGAGCTTCAATCAGCCTGCGCCGCCGCCGAAAGGGTGTTCAGGCTGATTGATGAAGAGCCGGAAAAGGATGATGTTGAAGGCGCTCATGTTTTTGAAAATGTAGAGGGCAATATAGAAATAAAAGGGGTAAGCTTTGGCTATACTCCCGAAAAGACAATAATAAAGAATTTAAATTTAAAAGCGGATAAGGGAAAGCTTATAGCCATCGCCGGACCTACGGGAGCCGGAAAAACTACGATAATAAACCTGCTTATGCGTTTTTATGACCCGGATAAAGGAATTATTTCGCTTGACGGTGTTGATATAAAAAAAGGCACAAGAAAGAGCCTTAGGCTTTCTTATGCCATGGTTTTGCAGGATACTTGGCTTTTTGGCGGAACAATTGCCGAAAATATTGCTTATGGCAAGCCGGATGCCACAATGGATGAAATAATTTGGGCGGCAAAGGCGGCAAAGATACACGGCTATATTTCGCGGCTGCCAGATGGATACAATACCGTTCTTGACGAAGACGGCATAAATATCTCGCAGGGGCAAAAACAGCTTTTAACAATTGCAAGGGCAATGCTCCTTCCGTCAAAAATGTTAATTCTTGACGAAGCAACTTCAAATGTTGACACAAGGACGGAAATGAAAATCCAACAGGCAATGAGAAGACTGATGGAGGGCAAGACCTGTTTTGTGATTGCGCATAGACTTTCAACGATTCAAAATGCAGATACCATTTTGGTTGTAAAGGATGGCAATATAATTGAGCAGGGAAGTCATGAGGAGCTTATGGAAATGAACGGTTTTTACTCCCGACTTTATTACTCACAGTTTGAAAGCTGTTAAGCTGAGAAAAAATCCAAATATTCTTTTTCTGCCTTTTCTTGTGCAAATAGACGGCATGAATTTATGTATTCAAAATTGTCTTTTAAGAGTTTTACAATTAAAGGGTCAATGGCTTTTGGTGCCATGTTTTCAATTATTGAAAATGCTTGCTTTTTTGTCATGCCTTTCCGATACGGCCTGTCTTCAAAAAGTGCGACAAAAATATCCGCAACCGCCATTATTCTTGAACCTATGGGAAGATTTTTTTCACTTAAATGAAAAGGATAGCCGCTGCCGTCCATTTTTTCATGGTGATATGCGGCCCATTGCCTTATTGTGTCAAAATTTTTTATTCTTGAAAGTATCATATCGGTATAGTATGTATGGGTTAGGATAACATTTCTTTCCTCATGCGTCAAAGGTCCTGCTTTTTCAAGTATTTCGGCCGGAACGGCAAGCTTTCCTATGTCGTGGACAAATCCTGCAAGCTCCATCATTTCCGCTTCTTCCTCGGAGAACCCGGCGATTTTGCTGAGCGCCATTGCAGAGGCGGCTACTCCGCTTGAGTGCGCCGCGGTAAAATGACTGCGAAAGTCTATTATGCGGCTGAAAATTTTAATAAGCTCATAATTGTCTACACGGTCAAAATCATCTTCGGCAATGCCGTTTGTCAAAAATATTTCCGGCATGCTTTTGGTAACTATGTTCAGCCAAAATGCCTCAATTTTCGAAAGCTTTAAAAAAGCATTCAAAAGCTGGGGCGCAAAGGTGTTTTGCGGCATTTTAAAAATGCGTTCGACAATATAAGGAACCTGCTCCAAAATATTTTTGTTTTGATTTATAAGCACGGCAATCCGGTCGGCGAGAAGTATTATGTTCGCGCCAATCCGGATTTCGTTTTTTTGCAAATCAAACTCATTTTCGCCCCATTTTGAGTGGTGGTATCTTATAAACTGCGCCACTTTTTCAAAGGGCCTGTATTCTTTTATAAAAAGATAGCCGCGTTTAGCATGCCAGCCGTCTTCTTCTTCATAATTGAAGTTGCTTAGGCTGAGCCTTTCGGCTTCGGAAAGCGAACCTATATCGTGCAGTGCGCTTGCATAAATTATTTCTTTTTTTATGTGGAGAGGAATTCCAGCGGCATCGCAAATTTGGCATGCAGCGCACGCCACAAACTTGTGGTGGTACGAAACAGACGGAGATATAAGGTCAATTGCTTCCGAAAGCGATAGCACGAGATTTTGAGTTGAAATATGCAGCTTCATTTCATACCTCTTGATTCTTTTTTTAAAATTATATCATATCAGTATGAAATTACAAGCATTTTTAGCCATCAAACGCAATTTTTACGGGATTTTAGCATTTATAACTCATCTCTTATAATGTCGACGAACATGAGCATATCTGTCTTGATTTGCCTTGCATATGTATAAATTTTTTCTTTTGTGGTTGCATCGCGATAGGATTTTGTAAGATAGCTTTTTTGTCCAAATGATATTGCTGTCAGGGCGCTTTGGAAATATCCTCTCCATGCCCAGTTGCGGTTTTTATAATCCCAAAGCTCTATTGTGTCGGAGCCTTTTTCCATATTTGAGGAAATTTGATATCCGAATTTGTTGCAGAGATAAATTCTTTTTACGCAGCTTGGCATTTGCAGGCAAAGTTCTGAAAAATATTCGTTGATTTCATCCAATTTTTCGTCAAAAGGTTTTTCTGCAAAATACTGGTCGATAATGTAATCAAGAGAGTTTTTAAGTGTCATGCTTTTTGTTATGGATCTTTGATATTCGGCAACGGATTTGAACATGGAATGCTTGAAGACCTGTTCATTGAAAAGGGCATTTTTCATTGACGGCAAAGGCTCTGATAAAAGAAATCCCTGATAGAACCGTCCTTTTGCGGAAATACAGTTGTCAAGCTGATTTTGGGTTTCAATTCCTTCGTATACCACTTCTATTCCAAGCTTTTGGGCAAAATCTGAAATGGTTCTTAAATACTCCCTGAATTGATAAAGGTTCTCGCTTTTTTGGATGTACTTCATGTCAATTTTAATGATATCCGGACATAAATCCGCAAGGCGGTCAATGTTGCTGCAACAGCTTCCATAGTCGTCCACTGCAATTTTGCATCCGACACTTTTGTAATAAGCAAGTGCGGTTATAAAAGAAGCGTTGCTTTCGTTGAATTCCTCCTCTGTTATTTCAATAATAATGCGGTTCAAATCAACTCCATATTGTCTGGCCCATTTTATTGTAGGCATTTCGGATGGGTTTGCGGCAAATTTAGACAGCCATGCAAGCCTCATATTTATAAAAATCCGCTTGCCGGCACCGTCTTCCGAAAATTTTTTGAGAGCTTCTTCCCTTATCCTTCTGTCAACTTCAAGCATTTCTTCGTTTGGAACATTTTTATCAGAAAAAAATCCTCCAAGGGATTTTACTTTTCCGTCGTTGTCGACATATCTGCCGAGCACTTCATAGCCATAGATGTCTCCTGTGTCAATTGATACGATTGGTTGAAAATAAGGCATGATTTTTTTTGAAAGGATTTCCATTAAACTCTCTCCTTTAAACAATATATAAAATAATTATAAGTCCTTAAAAAAATAAGTTCAATCAAATTGTCAACTTTGAAAAGAAAATAAAGGAAATCCATTAAAAAACCTTAAAAAAGAAAGCCAAAGCCGAAATTTTTATAATCGGACTTTGGCTTTTTAATTTTATAATGGTTTAAGTTCATCCAAATTAAATGGGGTAGGCTGGTAAACGCAATAATTAAGCCAGTTTGAAAACATAAGGTTTGCATGGCATCGCCAAGTATAAAGCGGCATTTTGCCGGGGTCGTTTTCCGGGAAATAATTTAGCGGCAAATCAATTTCAAGCCCTTTGTTTTTGTCGCGGAAATACTCATTTGCTATTGTGTCACGGTCATATTCTGAATGTCCTGTTATAAAGAATTGCCTGCCTGTTGTGTCCGCTACAATGTGTATCCCGGCCTCGTCCGAGCTTGTGAGTATTTCAAGCGATGGATTTTTTTCAATGTCTTCGCGCCGTATTTCGGTATGCCTTGAATGGGGTACCATGAAAATTTCGTCAAAGCCTTTAAGCAGGGGATGGTTAGGCTTTTCGATTTTATGCGGGAAAATTCCAAACATTTTTTTGTCAAGCGGATATTTTGGGATGCCGTAATGATAATAAAGTCCCGCCTGCGCCCCCCAACAGATGTGCAGAGTAGAATATACATTAGACTTTGTCCATTCAAATATCGAGCAGATTTCTTCCCAATAATCAACTTCGTTAAAATCCATTTGTTCTACCGGAGCGCCTGTTATTATGAAGCCGTCATATTTCTTATGCTTTATTTCATCAAAATTATTGTAGAATTTAAGCATATGTTCAATGGAAGTATTCTTTGAAACATGGGATGCCACCTGCACCAAATCTATATTAACTTGAAGTGGCGTGTTGCTGAGCAATCTTAAAAGCTGCGTTTCAGTTTCAATTTTTTTGGGCATGAGGTTTAAAATTGCTATTTCAAGAGGGCGTATGTCCTGATGAATTGCAACTTCGTCGGTCATGACAAAGATATTTTCGTTTACTAATGTTTTATAGGCGGGAAGGTTGTTTGATATGTTTATAGGCATAAAAACCTCCGAAAATTTTTACTAATAAAAATAAGTATAGCAGATAGCTTTCAATTTTACAATAGTATGATTTATTAAAATGTGCAAGTTTGCTTCTTTTATGCCGAAATATAAAAATAAAATAACTAAAATGACTAAAAAATAAGATTTTTATATTTTTTTGAGTAAAACGCTTGACACCAAGTTGAAACTGTGTTAATATAATCAAGTCGCTTTTGAGCGGGGCCGAGATAGAGGCTCCGGGGTGGAGAAAAGAGGGAGAAAAAACCTCTTGACAAACCCGAAAGAAAGTGATAAAATATAAAAGTTGCGTCTGAGAGCCA
>JAJUHO010000094.1 GCA_029267825.1 Oscillospiraceae bacterium | reverse complement strand
TCTAATTTCTATAATGTGTTGATTTATTTTGCAAAAAGGTTTATAATCAGATTATCTTGAAAGGAGTAAATTCAATGAATAAGAAAATGACCATACTTTACGAAGTTGGGAAAAATCTTTATATAAATATTACTAACCGCTGCCCTTGTGCATGCGTTTTCTGTATAAGAAACAACGGCGAGGGAGCTTATGGCTCGGACAGCCTTTGGCTTGAAAGGGAACCGTCCGATGATGAAATAATCTCCGAGCTTGGCAAAACGGACCTTTCAAAATACAATGAAATAGTTTTCTGCGGCTTTGGAGAACCCCTTGAAAGGCTGGAAACTGTTGTTAAGGTGGGAAAGTATTTAAAATCCGTGTCGAAAACTCCCGTAAGACTTAATACAAACGGACTCTCCGACCTGATACACCAAAGGCCTACCGCAAAAGAGCTTGAAGGCGCTGTGGATATTGTTTCAGTAAGCCTTAACGCAGGCTCAGCAGAGGAATATTTTAAGGTTACACGTCCGCGTTTTGGGATTGGCTCTTTTGACGCACTTATAAAATTTGCAAAGGATTGCAAAAATTATGTGCCTAAGGTCGTTTTTACAGTGGTTGACGTGATTCCCGAAGAAGAAATAGAAAAATGCAGGGGGATTTCAAGGGATACCGGCATAGAACTTAAGATAAGGAAATATAATTCATAAAAATTTAAATAAGGGGGATGCTTATGCAAAAAGAAACGTCTGCAAAAATGGCAGGCTATAATGGCATTGACTGCGTCGAATTAAGGGCGGGTGGGTATTATGCGCTTATTGCCCCGCCTGTTGGCAGCAGCGTTTTAAGGCTGTATGACGAAAGGAGAGGCCTCGATTTTTTTCGCTTTTTCGAAAACGTTTTAGCCGATGAATTAAAGGCCAAATGCGAAATTTACGGCTTTCCGACGCTGTATCTTCCAAACAGGCTGGACAGAGGAATTTTAAAAACCTCCGACGGGATTTACCATTTCCCGCAAAACGAGGGTGAGCCGCTGAATACCTACATACACGGATTTTTGCACAGAAGGGAGCATAGGCTTATAGAGCTTGCCGAAAACAATAACGGCGCCGTTGCGTCGACGGAATATGTTTATGGCGAAAACGACCCTATGTTTCCTTATTTCCCGCTGAAATTTCGGGCAGAAATAAACTACATCCTTTCTAAGAACGGATTAGAGCAATATTTTACAATCACAAATCTTTCAAAGAAAATGCTACCAGTGGGAATTGGTTCGCATACGGCAATAAAAGCTCCGTTTGATGAGGGGGGAAGGGCTGAGGATATAAGGATATGCCTTCCGGTCGGCGAAAGAGTAGAACTTGATTCAAGATGTCTTTCAACAGGAAAATTTCTGCCGCTTTTGGACCACGACTTGAAGTATAAAAAAGGCAAGGCAAACCCGGCAATACCTCCCATAGACAACGAGATGTATACTGCCAAAACCATGCTTTTAAACGGCGAAACCTTTCATGGGGCGATAATTTCAAACGTAAGGACAGGTAAAAAAATCTTCTATGAAACCGGAGAGGAATACGGCTTTTGGATTTTATGGAACGAATGGGGAGGAAAAGGGTATTTTTGTCCGGAACCTATGACTTGGATGGTAAACGCACCGAACCTTGAACTTCCGGCAAAAATCACCGGATACAGGGAAATTGCACCAGGGACAAGCTTTACCGCATACCAGCACTTTTTTTCAGCAGACTGAACTATAAATACCATTAAAGTTTGTCGGATTTAAATGCCGATTGCCCTTGACCGAAAACGTTTAATGTTGTATAATATGATAGTAAAAACGTTTACATTTCTGTGCGGGAAAAAACTTAAACGTTTTTGAAAAAATACATGTGTTAAAGAGGAATGCTTTATGAAATTCGGCTTTTTTGATGACAAAAACAAAGAATATGTAATTACTTCGCCGAGGACTCCTTATCCGTGGATAAATTACCTTGGTACGCAAAGCTTTTTTTCACTTATTTCAAACACCGCAGGCGGCTACCACTTTTTTAAGGACGCAAGACTGCGCAGGATTACAAGATACCGCTACAACAATGTTCCCGTTGATGTAGGGGGAAGATATTTTTACATAAACGATGGCGGGGATGTTTGGAATCCCGGTTGGGCGCCTGTAAAGGCTGAACTTGATAGCTACGAATGCCGCCATGGAATGGGATACACTGTCATATCCGGTAAAAGGAACGGGCTATCGACAGAGGTAACATTTTTTGTGCCGCATGATTTTAACGGAGAAGTGCAAAAGCTTGTCTTAAAAAATGAAAGCGGCAAAAAGAAAAATATAAAGCTTTTTTCTTTCCTTGAATGGTGCCTTTGGAACGCTTGGGACGACTGCACAAACTTCCAGAGGAATTTCAATACGGGAGAAGTTGAAATAGACGGCTCTGTAATTTATCATAAAACAGAATACAAGGAAAGGCGCGACCATTTTGCTTTTTATGCCGTAAATGCTCCTATAAACGGATTTGATACGGACAGGGAAAGCTTTATCGGGCTTTACAACGGATTTGACAAGCCACAGGCGGTTTTTGAAGGAAAGCCAGGCAATTCCGTTGCGGACGGCTGGTCGCCGATAGCTTCGCACTGCATTGAGGTTTCGCTTGAAGCCGGCGAGCAAAAAGATTTCGTATTTGTGCTTGGTTATGTTGAAAACGGCGAAAACAAGTGGAATCCGGACGGTTCGATGAACAAGGCGCAGGCCTATGAAATGCTTAAAAAGTTTGACACCTCCGAAAAAGCGGATAAGGCTCTTGCGGAGCTTAAAGAAATCTGGGATGATTTGCTTTCAAGGTTCAAGGTTTGCTCAGGTGATGAAAAGCTTGACAGAATGGTAAACATTTGGAACCAATACCAGTGCATGGTTACATTTAATATGTCGCGCTCTGCTTCTTATTTTGAAAGCGGAATAGGCAGGGGTATGGGATTCAGGGACAGCAATCAGGATTTGCTTGGATTTGTTCATCAGATACCAGAAAGGGCAAGGGAGAGAATTCTTGACCTTGCGGCAACGCAGTTTGAGGACGGAGGCTGCTATCATCAGTATCAGCCGCTCACCAAAAAAGGTAATGACGAAATAGGCGGGGATTTCTCTGACGACCCGCTGTGGATGATTCTTTCCACCGCCGCTTATATAAAGGAAACGGGGGATTATGGAATACTTGACGAAATGGTTCCATATGACAACGACCCTTCAAAAGCACAGACAATGATGCACCACTTGAAGCAGTCTTTCTATCGTGTGGTAAAAAATGTGGGGCCGCATGGACTTCCGCTTATAGGCAGGGCGGACTGGAACGACTGCCTTAACCTTAACTGCTTTTCAATGACTCCGGGAGAAAGCTTCCAGACCACCACATCAAAGGACGGAAAGGTTGCCGAGTCTGTTTTCGTTGCGGGAATGCTTGTTTACATAGGTCCCGAATATGTGGCTCTTTGCAGGAGAAAAGGACTTGAAGACGAGGCAAAGGCTGCTGAAATTGAAATTGAAAAAATGAAAAAAGCCGTAATTGATTACGGATACGACGGAGAATGGTACCTTAGAGCTTACGACGACTTTGGAAGAAAGGTCGGCTCAAAGGAATGCGAGGAAGGAAAGATTTTTATAGAGCCGCAGGGCTTTTGCGCTATGGCCGGAATCGGCAGGGAGCAGGGACTTGACATAAAGGCTCTTGACAGCGTGAAAAAATATCTTGACACTCCTTATGGGCTTGTGCTGCAAAATCCGGCGTTTACAAGATATTATATAGAATACGGCGAGATTTCAACGTATCCCGCAGGATACAAGGAGAATGCCGGAATATTCTGCCATAACAATGCTTGGATAATTTGCGCCGAGGCGGTTGTCGGCAGGGGAGATAGGGCTTTTGAATATTATTCAAAGATTGCTCCGGCTTATCTTGAAGAAATTTCAGATTTGCACCGCATGGAACCGTATGTTTATGCGCAAATGATTGCGGGAAAAGATGCAAAGCGCCATGGTGAAGCTAAAAACAGCTGGCTGACAGGAACGGCGGCATGGAACTTTGTTGCGGTTTCGCAGTTTATACTTGGAATAGCTCCCGATTGGGACGGACTTAAAGTAAATCCCTGCATACCAAAGGAATGGAACGGCTTTAAGGTTTCAAGGAAATTCCGCGGGGCGGTTTATGAAATTGAAGTTAAAAATCCAAGCCATGTTTCAAAGGGCGTAAAATCGGTTGTTGTTGATGGAAAGGAAATAAAGGGCAATGTTCTGCCCGCATTTGGCGATGGCAAAACTCATTTGGTTGAGGTTGTAATGGGCTGAGGCAAATAAGGTTGTATGCCCCTCACATTTATGCTATTATAAATGTGAGGGGCATCATTTTTTAAAAAAAGAGGTGGATTATGGACAGGATTCTTCTCGCATTGATGGGAACTGGATTTACTTTCTTTGCAACGGTGCTTGGTTCAGCTACTGTTTTTTTCTTTAAAGACAAAATCGGCCCAAAAACCGAAAAGGCGTTCCTTGGCTTTGCGGCAGGGATAATGATTGCCGCATCGGTTTGGTCGCTGTTGATTCCGGCACAGCAGATGGCGGCGGAGCAGGGGCAGAATGAAATTTTATGCACGTCAGTTGGATTTATACTTGGAGGGGCATTTTTATTTTTGCTTGACAAACTGTTGCCGCATATGCATCCGAACAGCGGCGAAAAAGAGGGATTGAAATCCTCTTTCACCAAAACGACTTTGCTTGTTTTGGCGGTCACCATGCACAATATACCGGAGGGCATGGCAGTAGGGCTTTCGTTTGGGCTTTCGGGAGAAAGCAAGGCATTGACATTTTCTGCGGCGGCGGCGCTTGCCCTCGGAATAGGTCTGCAAAATTTCCCGGAAGGTGCTGCAATATCCCTGCCATTAAAAAAAGAGGGGGTTTCATCAAAAAAAGCTTTTGTCCTTGGCGCCCTTTCCGGTATTGTTGAACCTGTTGGAGGGGTCTTGGCGGTTTTGCTTGCGGGAAGCGTTTCTGCGGCAATGCCGTGGCTTTTGTCATTTGCTGCGGGGGCAATGATTTTTGTGGTTGTTGAGGAGCTTATCCCGGAGGCGCGGCTTGGAGAACATTCCGACATGGGCACGCTTTCGGTAATGGCCGGCTTTGTTTTGATGATGGTGCTGGATACCGCTCTTGGCTGATTTTTCATTCACAAAATGTTTGTTTTACAAAAATTTAATATTATTGACAGACAGAGTTTTTGGTTGTATATTGTATATAAATGTGTTTTTCGGGGGTTTATGATGAAAATACTTGTTGCAGACGACTCTTTTTTTATACGGAATGTTGTTGTGAAAAAGCTTAAAGATGAATTCCCCGCGGCGGAAATCATACCTTGCACAAATGGAAAAGAGGCTTATGAAAAGTTTGTTTCGTTAAAGCCGGATGTAATGCTGACCGATTTGCTTATGCCGGAAATGACCGGGGAAGAACTGCTTAAAAGGCTTAAAAGCGAGGGGTATGACGCAAAGGCGATAGTTGTTTCCGCCGATGTGCAAAGCAGGACAAGAGATGAAATAAAGGCCTTGGGCGTTTTGGAGTTTATAAATAAGCCTGTTACTCCGGATAAGCTTGAAACGGTAATCAATCTTATAAGAGGATTTGAAGATGCTTAACGAACAACAAAGTGATTTGTTAAAGGAATATGTAAATGTTTTTACCGGCAAGGCGGCAAGCATGCTTTCCGAAATGGCAAACCAAAAAATACTGCTGCGTGTGCCGGAAGTGGAAGTTTTGCATATGGCGCAAAACGAAACGGATGCGTTGAAAAAGATTTCACTTTTCAGCAATGGGCATATTGTGTCGTCGGTGATGAATTTTGGGCATGATTTTTCCGGCAGGGCGCTTTTGATTTTTCCCGCCGAAAAGGCAAAGAACCTTGTGGACGCTTGCCTTGGTGAAGGTTCAGAAGAAAATCCCGCCCAGACTGTGCTTGAAGACACTGATTTTGATGTGCTTAAAGAAATAAGCAATGTGCTGCTTAATTCGATAATCGGCGAATTTGCAAATATGCTTGGAGTAAAGCTTGATTTTACCCTGCCTGATGTGGAACTTATTTTTGTGTCTGAATTTGAGCAGAAGATGTATTTGAAAAACAACAATGTCTATATTTTAATGCTTTACACAGTTTTTACGCTTGCGGAAACAAAGGTGGACGGCGTTGTGGTTATTGCTTTGGGCATGGATTCGCTTAATATGCTCATTGCAAAGCTTGATGAAGTTTTGGGTGAGGCTGATGGACAATTTAACTCTTGATATTCTGAATAAACTTTCGGTTGGGATAATTCTTGCCGATGAGAGAGGGAAAATTATCTTTTGGAATTGTTGGATGGAAAAAAAGACCGGAAAAACGGCGGCAGAAATAAAAGGTAAGCAGCTCACCGAAGTCTGTCCAAAATTTTCAGAGGAAAGATACAAAAAAATAATTCATAGCGTATTGCAAACAAGGCAGGGAAGGTTCCTTTCTGGGGCAATGCATGGCAGTTTTCTTGATTTTTTCCCAGAAGCGCAAAGCGGGGGCAAAAGCCTGCAAAACGTGCAGATTGAGCATGTGCTTGATAATGGGCACAGTTTTGTTTTAATCCAGCTTTCCGATGTTACAAGCCATTACAGAAGGGTTGACCATATGAGGGCCCTTATGAAAAATCTTGAATTGGAAAAAGAGGAAATACGTCAAGCCGAGATTGAAGCAAGAGAGCTTGCCGAAAAGGATGCCCTTACCGGCCTTCCGAACAGGCTTTCGCTTATGAGGCTGCTTGAAAGGAAAATAAAGGGGCATGCTCCTGAGAGCCCTTGTTTTGCGGTTGCTTATCTTGATATAGATAATTTTAAGTACATAAATGATACTTATGGTCATATTGGCGGAGATAATCTTTTGGCTTTGACTGCAAAAAGGCTTTTGACGGCGGTAAGGTCTTCCGATTTTGTGTCAAGGCTTGCGGGAGATGAGTTTGTGCTTGTTTTTGACAATATCCGCTCAAAAAACGAAATATTTCAAGTTGCGGCAAGAATTCTTGACAAGTTTTCAGAGCCTTTTGAGATTGACGGCGAATCGGTTTCTGCTACATGCAGTTTTGGAATAAGCATTTTCCCTCTTGACGGAAAGGACCCGATAACGCTTATAGACAAGGCGGATGTGGCGCTTTACAGGGTTAAAAAGGATAAAAAGGCTGGGTTTCAGTTTTATTCAAAGTTGGAGTGCAGTTCGTTTAGAGGGTA
>JAJUHO010000010.1 GCA_029267825.1 Oscillospiraceae bacterium | reverse complement strand
GATGGCAGGGTAACGTGCATAATTTGCTGCCTTTTATTTGCGCCGTCTATAACAGCTGCTTCATACAGTTGCTGGTCGATTCCGGCAAGTACGGACATGTAAAGTACGGAGCCATATCCGACGCTGTTCCACATTTTCACTATTGTCAATATGTAAGGCCAATAATTGGCGCTGGTGTACCAGCGTACAGGATCTCCTCCAAAAAACAGAATTATATTATTGACCATGCCGTTATTGCTGCAAAACGCATAAACAATGAATTGTACGGCTGCATATGAAATGAAAACAGGAACTATCATAATGCTTTGAAATGCTTTTCCAAGTTTTTTGAAAACGAACTGGTCAATTGCAATTGCCAAAGCAATATTCAATACGGTGCCAAGTATTGTGAAGATGAGATAATACTCCAGTGTATTGAAAGTCATTCTCCAGAAAGTTTTTCCGGAAGCCAAAAGGAACTTAAAATTTTCAAATCCAACCCAGGGACTTTTCCATATCCCCAAGTTATAGTCAAAGTTTTTAAATGCCATAACCAAACCGGCCATTGGCATATAGCTGAAAAAGAACAAAACCAAAACCGCAGGAATGCACATAAGGAAATGCACTCTGTGTTTCCAAGTATTGCTTAAAAAATCTTTCATTGTTTTTCCCCCTTGTCGTTGCAACATGAATTAAAATAATTATGTAAAGAAATTTCATGTACTTTTATGCTTTTAATTTGTACAGAATTTCTTTAACGCCTGAGTTTTAACAGAGTATAGTTTCACAAATCCCTCCATCATCCTTTGCTGCGGCATATATTGCGGAAATTTTCAGAATATCCGGTAAAAGTGCAGGGATTTTTTTAATGTTTTTCATGGTATAATTTCCTCCTTAAATTTATATTATATTTAAAAAATACAATATCTCATGCCAGCGCTATTTAAAACGTTTAAGGGTTTTTATGTCGAATTTTAAACGTTTTAGATTTTAGCCAAAAAATGAAGTAAACGTTTAAAATAAACCACAAATTAAAAACCTTTGAAAGGTTTTATTCTTTCGTCAGGTCTTTAATGGTTTCCCCTTTTAAAAGCTCGCCTTTAACTATTTTGGGCGGACAAGGGCATTTGATTTGTTTTTTTATTAAGTTTATTAACAGGCTTGCAGCTTCTTTGCCGATTGTTTTAGTATCCTGCCTTACTGTTGTAAGTTTTGGCTTTAATACTTGCGACAAATAAATTCCGTCATATCCGGCTATTGAAATATCGTTTGGGATTGAAAGACCTTTGCTTTCAATTGCATTTATAGTTCCTATTGCCGAAAAATCGTCCGGAGCAATTATGCAAGTAGGAGGGTCCGGCAGTGACAGTAATTTTTTTGTAAGTTCCTCCGTAGAAACCGGGTCATGGAATTTGCCTTCAACCAGATAATCCTCACGTATTTCAATTCCCGCGGCTGAAAGAGCCTTTTTGTAGCTATCCATACGATTTGCCGTAACTTCCGAAAGGTCTCCGTATATGTAAGCAATTTTTTTATGCCCTTTAGAAATTATATACTCTACAAGTTCGCGCATTCCGTTTATATTATCTGACACCACCGAAATTTTTTCGTGGCCGGTAAAATCAACTGTTGCCACCGGAAAATCGCTGTTTATAAGTTCAAGAACATCCGGTTGGCTGAAATCCACGCAAGCGATTACAATTCCGTCAACATTGCGGTATTTGCAATGTTCAAGGTATGTCATGCTGAAAGAATCCAAATTTTTGCTTATAAAAGTTATATCATAACCCATTTTTTCGGCTTCAACCTTAAAGCCGTCCAAAACTGAAGCAAAATAATTGTGTGTAAGTCCGCTTTCGGCCTTATCTACAAAAAGCACGCCTATATTAAAAGTTTTGTTTGTTTTAAGCGCTCTTGCCTGAGAGTTTGGCAGATAACCGAGTTCTTTTGCAGTTTCGCGCACGAGCTGTTTTGTTGCTTCGCTGACATCGTTGTGGTCATTAAGCGCTTTGCTTACCGTTGCTATTGAAACGCCGCAGGCAGCGGCTATTGTTTTAATTGAAACCATAATTCACCCTGCTTGTTTCAAAAACAAATTGTTTTTGAAAATTGTTGTCATTTATTTATACACTAAACGTTTTCGACAAGCTTAATATACAACCTTTTTTGTGCAATGTCAATAGTTTTTATAAAACCGTTCCAAAACTTTGGCGCAATCGCAAAATACTTAAACGTTTATTAGTGCATTTTGCACATAAAACACCCATGGGCATTTGTTTTTAATTCTGATAATGCTAAAATATTTTAAACAATAAACGTTTTAGATTTTTAATTTGCACAAAAATATAAGTTTTTAAGCTTAATTTACAGATTGTGTTTTGTTTGTTTTTATAAAAAAAATCCGCCCGTTTCGGACGGATTTTTTTTATTTTTTCTCATTTAAAAGATTTTTTACATTGTAAGTAAGAGTCATAAGGCTGTCGCCAAGGTGCACGTTTTCAACAGCAATATTTTTAAAATCCATTTTTAAATCATAGTGGCTGAAATTCCAAAAGGCTGTTATTCCTAAATTTACAAGAGTATTTGCAATTTCCTGAGCGGCGTCCTTGGGTATGCAAAGAATTGCTATTACCGGATTGTTTTCACGGCAAAATTCTTCAAGGCTGTCCATATGGCGTATGGGAAGTCCTGCCACGGTATCACCTATAATTGTCTTATTTATATCAAAAATTCCTATGAGCTTGCAGCCTCTTTTTTCAAAATTCATATGTGTGGCTATTGCTTTTCCGAGGTTTCCGGCACCTATAAGTATGGTTTTGTAACCTGCGTCAACGCCGAGAATTTTTCCTATTTCGTTGTGCAAATCCTCAATATTGTAGCCATAGCCCTGCTGTCCAAATCCGCCGAAGCAGTTTAAATCCTGGCGTATTTGTGAAGCGGTAAGCCCCATTTTTTCAGATAATTCCCTTGAAGAAATGCGTATCACGTTTTGTTTCATAAGCTCGCCCAAAAACCTGTAATAGCGTGGGAGCCTCTTTATGACCGAAACCGAAATAGAACCGCCCTTTGACATATCTTTCGTCTCCTATTCAATCAATTTTGCAAGCCTGTTGTTTATTTCAAGGAGGAAGGTTTCGGTGTCAACAGTCTTTTTGTTTTCAAGCGAAGAAAGCGATGCCAAATCTCCGGTCATGATGCCCTCCTCAATGGTTTGCACAGTTGCCTTTTCAAGGCTTTCTGCAAAAGCGCAAAGCTCAGGTGTGCCGTCGAGCTCTCCGCGCTTTTTAAGTGCACCCGTCCATGCAAATATCGTAGCAACCGGGTTTGTGGAGGTTTTTTCACCCTTCAAATATTTATAATAATGCCTTTGTACGGTGCCATGGGCCGCCTCGTATTCGTATACTCCGTCCGGGGAAACAAGCACTGAAGTCATCATTGCAAGGCTTCCGAATGCTGTTGCGACCATATCGGACATTACATCGCCGTCATAATTTTTGCAGGCCCAGATGTATCCGCCTTCTGAACGCACTACTCTTGCTACGGCATCGTCAATGAGAGTATAGAAATATTCTATTCCTGCGGCACTGAATTTTTCCTTGTATTCTTTTTCGTAGATTTCATTAAAAATATCCTTAAATCTGTGGTCGTATTTTTTGGATATGGTATCTTTTGTGGCAAACCACAAATCCTGTTTCAAATCAAGGGCATAATTAAAGCATGACCTTGCAAAACTGGAAATGCTTTTATCAGTGTTGTGCATGCCTTGAATGATTCCGGAACCTTTAAATTCGTGTATAACCTGCCTTGTTTCCTTTCCGTTTTCATCTGTGACAACAAGTTCCGCTTTACAGTTTGGAGCGACAATCATTTCGGTGTTTTTGTATACATCGCCGTAGGCATGACGGGCGATAGTGATAGGCTTTTTCCAGGAGGGTATAAATGGGGTAATCCCTTTTACGATTATGGGCGTTCTGAATACGGTACCGTCAAGTATTGCCCTGATGGTTCCGTTGGGGGATTTCCACATTTCCTTAAGGTTGTATTCGGTCATTCTTTCGGCATTTGGGGTAATGGTTGCGCATTTTACAGCAACACCATATTTTTTTGTAGCATTTGCGCTGTCAAAAGTAACCTTGTCATCGGTATTGTTTCTGTTTTCAAGCCCCAAATCGTAGTATTCGACATTAAGGTCAATATATGGGCAGAGGAGGATGTCCTTAATCATTTTCCAAATAACTCTTGTCATTTCGTCCCCGTCCATTTCGACAAGGGGAGTGCGCATTTTAATTTTTTCCGCCATTTTTAAAAACCTCCTAAATAAATTTCAATAAGCCCTATTATGAGCAAATGCAGGGGATAAAAAATATAAAAGGCCCATTTGGCAAATTTGCCGCCCTTTCCTTTTTGGCCGCTATACAAGGATATAAGCGCAAGGGCAAGAAAAACTCCAAGCTGAAAAAGCTGACTATACGGGCTTTTGCTGCTTATCGAGGCAATTAGCACCATTAAAAGTGAAGCAACAGAAAACCAAATTGCTTGTTTTTTAAAATTCCCTCTGTTTGCGCCAAATATAAGAACATAAATTACGGCAAAGAATGCCCAGTCGCCGGGGATTGCAAGTATGCAGCAGAGCAAAATTGCACCGGCTTTAAAGAAAGGATTTTGAATTTTATCCCATGCCCAAAGGGCCATAAGGCCCATAAAAAGGCTGTAAATCACGCTTGTATAAAGGTGGTTTGAAAAGGGGCGCCCAAATTCAAACAAGATAAAAGGGCAATGGGATAAAACCGCAAAAATTCCAAGTCTTAATGCATATCTTTTTACGTCTCTTGTATGGAAATAGCCTTCTGCAATGAAAAAGCACATTGTAGGGGCCGTTATCCTTCCTATTATGTGCATAATTTGTCCCAAAGGGGAGGCAAACGGAACAAAGGCCCAAGCAATATGGTCTATTAGCATTGCTATAATCGCAATAAATTTTAAAGCGTTTGCGCTGAGGCGGAGCTGTTTTGAGTCATCAGCCATCATTTTCCGCCTTCTTTTGTAAAGTTAAGCAATCCTCCGGCAAGAAGAATTTGTTTTGTGCGTCCGCTAAGTTCGCATTTTGCAATAATTTCTTTGCCTGTGGTCTTGTTTTTTATTACAATATCTTCGCCGTTTTTAATTTTTTCCCTTATATTCGGCATTTCAAGCTCGTCGCCTTGGGAAATAAGTTCATAATCCGATTCGTTTGCAAAAGTGAGGGGAATGATTCCGGCATTTATAAGGTTTGCGCGGTGTATTCTTGCAAAAGATTTTACCAGCACTGCCTTTACACCAAGATAGAGCGGTGCAAGTGCGGCGTGTTCCCTTGAAGAACCTTGTCCATAGTTTGCTCCGCCGACGATTATGCTTTTTCCAAGCTTTTGCGCACGTTCAGGGAAATTCTCGTCGCATACTGAGAAGCAGTATTTTGAAATCGCCGGAATGTTTGAACGCAAGGGAAGTATTTTTGCTCCGGCTGGCATAATGTGGTCGGTAGTTATATTGTCGCCGACTTTAAGCGCGCAAGCAGCCGAAATGCTTTCTTCCATTGGTTGTGATGTCGGGAAAGGCTTTATGTTAGGCCCTCTTAAAATTTCAACCTTGTCCATTTCGCTTTCGGGGGCTGGTGGAACAATCATGTTGTCGTTTATAAGGAATTTTTCGGGGATTTCAAATTTTGGCATTTCTCCAAGTGTTCTCGGGTCGGAAAGTACGCCTTCGATGGCGGAAATTGCAGCAACTTCGGGACTTACAAGATAAACCTGTGCATCCTTTGTGCCTGAACGCCCTTCAAAGTTCCTGTTAAATGTGCGCAGCGAAACGCCCTTCGAGTTTGGGGATTGTCCCATTCCTATGCAAGGGCCGCAGGCGCATTCAAGAATTCTTGCTCCGGCTGCAATCAAATCTGCAAGTGCGCCGTTCTGGGCAAGCATATTAAATACCTGTTTTGAGCCGGGAGCAATTGAAAGGCTTACGTCGGGATGAACTGTCTTCCCTTTAAGAATATGCGCAACTTTAAGCATGTCCGTAAGCGAGGAATTTGTGCATGAGCCTATGCAGACCTGGTCTATTTTTATTTTTCCTATTTCCTCTATGGATTTAACATTGTCGGGGCTGTGCGGGCATGCGGCAAGCGGAACAAGCGAGGAAAGGTCAATTTCAATGGTTTCATCGTAAATTGCGTCTTCGTCCGCAGAAAGAGGAACCCAATCTTTTTCCCTGTCCTGTGCCTTTAAGAATTCCCTTGTAATTTCATCCGACGGGAAAATGGAAGTGGTTGCGCCAAGCTCTGCGCCCATGTTGGTAATAGTTGCACGTTCTGGTATGGAAAGTGTTTTTACGCCTTCTCCGCAGTATTCTATTACTTTTCCGACGCCTCCCTTTACTGAAAGCCTTCTTAAAACTTCAAGAATGACGTCCTTTGCGGAAACCCAATCCGGCAACTTTCCGGTAAGGTTTACTTTAACTATTTTCGGGTAGGTGATATAATAAGCTCCTCCGCCCATTGCAACGGCAACGTCAAGTCCACCGGCGCCAATAGCTATCATGCCGATTCCTCCGCCGGTTGGAGTATGGCTGTCTGAGCCTATAAGCGTTTTTCCGGGAATTCCAAATCTTTCAAGATGAACCTGATGGCAGATTCCATTTCCGGGACGGGAAAAATAAATCCCGTGCTTTTGGGCAATCGAGCCTATAAACCTGTGGTCGTCGGCATTTTCAAAACCTGATTGCAGCGTGTTGTGGTCTATATAAGCAACCGAACGTTCAGTTTTAACTCTTGGGACTCCCATTGCCTCAAATTCAAGATATGCCATGGTGCCCGTAGCGTCCTGAGTCAAGGTCTGGTCTATCCTTATGCCAATTTCAGAGCCTTTGACAAAATCTCCGGCAACAAGATGGTCTTTCAGTATTTTTTCGGTTAAAGTGAGTCCCATTAAAATATCGTTCCTTTCATTAAAAGACATTTATTATTCATTGTATAATAAAAGCACCGCGTTTGTCAAGAATTTCACACATTTATTAAAATAAGTTCAATAAAAAGTATAGACGAGGTTAAAATATAGCTATTGACAAAGGGGCGGGGTTATGGTATATTTGAAAATAATTAAATGCGATGATGAGGAAAAAAGCATGGAATTTGTTTTTCCAGAGAGCCGGCGGGCGGTGTGAGCCGGTAAAACGTCCTTGTGAATAAATCACCTCGGAGCAGTCGGCCTAAAGCGTTAGCGATTAAGCTTGACCGGAGTTCTCCCGTTATAGAGATGCACATTGTTTGATGTGCTTAAAGCGGCCCGCATTTGCGGGCAATAAGAGTGGTACCGTGGAGAGCTTTATGCCTTCACCTCTTAAAAAGAGGTGAAGGCTTTTTATTTGCCAAAAAAACTTAAAGGAGAGAGCGTTTAAATGAAATTAACCGGAGCGGAAATAATCGTTGAATGTCTTTTGGAGCAAGGGGTAAGGAATGTGTTCGGTTATCCCGGAGGGGCGGTTTTGAATATTTATGATGCCCTTTATAAATACAGCGATAAGATAAGACATATTATAACTGCCCATGAACAGGGCGCGTGTCATGCGGCGGACGGGTATTCGCGTTCAACGGGAAAAACCGGAGTTGTAATAGCCACTTCCGGGCCAGGCGCAACAAACCTTGTTACCGGGATAGCAACCGCATATATGGATTCTGTTCCGCTGGTTGCCATTACCGGAAATGTTGCCACTCACCTTTTGGGACTTGACAGCTTTCAGGAAGTTGATATAACCGGCATAACAATGCCGATAACAAAACATAATTACATTGTAAAGGATGTATCAAAGCTTGCGGATACAATCAGAGAGGCTTTTTATATTGCAAATGAGGGAAGAAAAGGTCCGGTGCTGATTGATATTCCAAAGGATATAACCCAGCAGGAGTGTGAGTTTGAAAATAAGCCGGTAAAAGAAATAATTTGGGAAAAGCCTGATAGTGTCGATGAGGAAATAGAACAGGCGGCATTGATGCTTAAAGAAAGCAAAAAGCCATTTATTTACGCAGGAGGAGGCGTGGTTTCGGCAAATGCTTCTGTTGAGCTTAAAACTTTTGCCGATTTGCTGCATGCGCCGGTTTCGCTTTCGCTGATGGGCCAATGTGCATTTGACAATACTGATGAAAAATATATCGGCATGCTTGGAATGCACGGCACAAAGACTTCTTCGCTTGCAATAGATGAATGTGACCTTTTGGTTGTGTTTGGCTCACGATTTTCTGACAGGGTTACTTGCAATATAAATACCTTTGCAAAAAATGCAAAGATACTTCATATTGACATAGACCCAGCCGAAGTAAATAAAAACGTGTGCGCAGACCATAAAGTTGTCGGAAATTTGAAATATGTCCTCCAAAAGCTTAACAGCATTCTTCCTCAGCAGAACCATGACGAATGGATGCAAAAGATTATGGCTTGGAAAAAGCAGTATCCTTTAAAGCAGGTTTCAAACGATGAAAATGCCGTTCTTCCGCAAGACGTTATAGAAACCCTTTGCGAACTTACAAACGGAGAAGCAATAATTTCAACCGAAGTCGGCCAGCATCAGATGTGGGCGGCACAGTACTACAATTTTAAAAAGGAAAGAAGCTTTGTGTCTTCCGGCGGACTTGGAACAATGGGCTTTGGGCTTGGTTCGGCAATAGGCTCCGCCATAGGAAATCCGGGGAGGACTGTTGTCAATATAGCGGGTGACGGAAGTTTCTTTATGAACTTGAATGAGATGTCCACCCTTGCAAAGTTTAATATTCCCGTAATAGAGCTGCTTTTTGACAATAATGTGCTTGGCATGGTTCGCCAATGGCAGAGGCTCTTTTACGGCAAAAGGTTTTCGCAGACGGATATTGACAGGGGAACCAATTATGAATTGCTTGCAAAGGCTTTCGGTATTAAATTTTACCGCATAGAAAAACGCAATGATATAAGGCCGGTGCTGGAACAGGCGCTTAAAAACGCAGGTCCTGCACTTATTGACTGCAAGATAGATAAGGATATAAACGTTCTGCCTATGGTTCCGGCGGGAGCGCCGATAAGCAATCCGATACTTGAAATTGAAATAGATGACTGATTAGGGGAGTTTTAGCTATGAAAAAGGTCGAAATATTTGATTCTACGCTTCGTGACGGGGCGCAGGGTGAAAATATAAATTTTTCCGCACAGGATAAATTCAATATAATGAAAGCCCTTGACGAATTTGGAGTTGACTATATCGAGGCAGGGAATCCTTCTTCAAACCCAAAGGATGTTGAATTTTTTAAAATGGCCTCCGAGTATGAATTCAAGAATGCAAAGCTTGTGGCGTTTGGCTCTACCAGAAGAAAGGGAATATCAGCCGAGGAGGATGCAAATGTGCGTGCGCTTGCCGGAGCAAATACGCCGATAGTTTCAATTTTTGGCAAGAGCTGGGATATGCACGTTACAGAAATCATAAAAACGACTCTTGAAGAAAATCTTCAAATGATAACCGATACCATAAAGTATTTCGTGTCACAGGGGAAAGAGGTTTTCTTTGATGCGGAGCACTATTTTGACGGCTTTAAAAACAATGAAAAGTATGCTTTGGAAGTAGTAAAAACAGCCGAGGCCGCCGGTGCGTCAAGGATTGTTCTTTGCGACACAAACGGTGGATGCTTTCCGGATGAAATTTTTGAAATCACCAAAAAAACAATCGGCGCTTTAAAAACTCCTGTCGGAATACATTGCCATAACGATATGGATTGCGCTGTTGCAAACAGCATATCTGCCGTAAATGCGGGAGCATTGCAGGTTCAGGGTACATTTATAGGCATAGGCGAACGTTGCGGAAATGCAAACCTTTCTTCAATCATCCCAAGCCTTTGCTTAAAGCAGGGATATGAATGTGAAAAGATAAAAAACCTTTCCTCACTTACCAAAACGGCAAGGTATATTGCCGAGGTTTCAAATGTTATTCTTTCCGATAATAAGCCATATGTCGGGAAAAGCGCTTTTGCACACAAGGGCGGAATGCATGTGGATGGTGTAAATAAGAATCCAAAGAGCTTTGAGCATATCCCGCCGGAACTTGTAGGCAATGAAAGGAATTTCCTGCTTTCAGAGGTTTCAGGAAGGACCGTAATTCTTTCAAAGCTGTCTGCAATAGCTCCTGAGCTTACAAAAGATAGTCCGGAAACAAAGGAAATCATAGAGCTTTTAAAGGAAAAAGAGTATAAAGGCTATCAATATGAAGCTGCGGAAGCAAGCTTTGAGCTTTTGGTCAAAAAGCACTTAAAAAAGCTTTCAAGCTTTTTTGAAATAGAATATTTTAAGGTAATAGGTGAAAAATCCGGTGAAAAGCAAAATCCGTCAAGTGCAATAGTAAAGGTAAGGGTTGGAGATAAGAATGAAATTGCCGCAGATGAGGGCGACGGCCCTGTAAATGCGCTTGACAAAGCCCTGCGTACGGCGCTTAAAATATTCTTCCCAGAGCTTGATGAAGTCCGCCTTATCGACTATAAGGTGCGTGTGGTTGATTCAAGCTCCGCAACGGCGGCAATGGTGCGTGTTTTGATTGAAACAACAGACGGCAGCGATGTTTGGACTACGGTCGGAGCGTCTACTGACATAATCAATGCCTCCGTTCAGGCACTTGTGGACAGTATAGAATATAAGCTTATGAAGACGAGATAGTTGTAATTTTGAAGGGGGATTTTTATCCTCCTTTTTTATTGCATTTGCCTTGTCAATGTGCTAAAATTAAAAGAGCAAAATTTTATGGAATGAGGCTTAATATGAAGTATTTGGTTCTTTTGTGCGACGGAATGGCAGATTATTCCGTTGAGGAGCTTGGCGGAAAAACTCCCATGCAGGCTGCAAATAAACCCCATATGGATATGCTTGCAAGGAACTCAATGACAGGTCTTGTAAAGACTGTTGCCGATAAAATGAAACCGGGAAGCGATGTTGCAAATCTTTCTGTGCTTGGATACAATCCTGAAATTTACTATACCGGACGTTCTCCGCTTGAGGCCGGAAGCATAGGCATTGATATGTCGGAGAGGGATGTTTCGTTCCGCTGCAACCTTGTCACTCTTTCTGATGAGGAAAATTACGAGGATAAAACCATTTTGGATTATTGCGCCGATGATATATCCACCGAGGAGGCAAAAATCCTTGTGGATTTCATAGCAAGCAAATTCAACAGCAATGAATTTGAATATTACAGTGGGGTAAGCTACCGCCATTGCCTTATTTGGCATAATGGCACGCTTGATGTGGGAATGCTTACGCCTCCACATGATATAACCGGCAAAAAGATAAGGGAATACATACCATCTCATCCCAATGCGGCAAAGCTTTATGAAATGATGGTAAAGTCCTATGATATTTTAAAGGATCATCCGGTAAACCAAAAAAGGAGGGAAAAAGGGCTTCGCCCGGCAAACTCCATTTGGCTCTGGGGAGAGGGCAAAAAGGCAAGCCTTGCGCCGTTTAAGGAAAAATACGGACTTTCTGCGTCAATGATTTCCGCGGTTGACTTGCTTAAAGGAATAGGAAAATTCAGCGGGATGAATGTTGTTAACGTGGAGGGGGCAACTGGCTATATAGATACTAATTTTTCTGGAAAAGCCGCCGCTGCGCTTGAAGAATTTGAAAAAGGACAGGATTTTGTGTATATCCACATTGAGGCTCCGGATGAATGCGGACATAGGCATGAAATAAACAATAAGGTCAAATCAATAGAACTTATTGATTCGCTTGTGCTTGGGCCGGTGCTGAAAGGGCTTGAAAAATATGGGGACTATAAAGTGATGATTTTGCCTGACCATGCAACCCCGCTTGCACTTAAAACTCATACGAATGACCCTGTTCCGTTTTTAATTTACTCAAAAAGTAGGCCGGAGAGCGGGACGGAAAGCTTTTCGGAGAAAGATGCCGCTTCAACCGGAATTTTTGTTGAAAAGGGCTATGAAATAATGGATTTGTTTTTAAAGGGATAAAAAAACCGGCTGAACCTGATATGGTTCAGCCGGATTTTTTTAATCTTCCATTGCGGCAAAGTCGTCAAATGTTTTTTCAATTTCCGAGTCCGGTTTTTTGGTTAAAAGGCTTACTATAATAATTGCCGCTGCCGATATTATGAATGCGGGAAGTATTTCGTAAAGGTTGATGTATGCTTTAATAAAGTTTTTCCATACGATTACGGCAATTCCGCCGGATATGATGCCGGCAAGAGCACCTTGCCAATTCATGCGTTTCCAATAAAGTGAAAGCAGGATTGCGGGGCCGAATGCCGCTCCAAAGCCTGCCCATGCATATGAAACCAAATCAAAAACAGAACTGTTTGGGTCGGATGCAAGGAATATTGCAATAACTGAAATTATTAAAACTGCGGCTCGGCTTATTTGAGAATATGCTTTTTCGCTGAATTTGTTCTTAAAAATATTTTTGCATATGTCTTCGGATACCGCCGAAGCAGTTACAAGCAGTTGTGAGTCGGCGGAGCTCATTATTGCCGCAAGAATTGCCGTCAGCAAAAGTCCGGCAAGAATTGCTGCAAACGGGCCTTTGAGAAGATGCTGAATCATGTATATGAATATTTTTTCGCCTTCAAGAGCGGCAAATTCATCTGCGGGCAGAACCGTATACATGTAAGCCTTTCCGATTACTCCAAGCAAAACTGCTGCCGTAAGCGAAACTATGACCCATCCCATGGCAATTCGACGTGCGGGCTTTATGTCTTTTGGACGTTTGATTCCCATAAAACGTGTAAGAATATGCGGCTGTCCAAAATAACCAAGTCCCCACGCGGCGGTTGACACAATGGCAAGCACGCTCATTTGTCCTATGCCCATCCATTCCGTGACTCCAAAGCCTTCCGGAACATTTGAAATTGCCGCGGCAAGGTCAAATGTTTTTGCGGCGCCGCCCATTCTGACAAGCGCAATTATAGGCAGTGTAATGATTGCAAGGAACATTAGGATGCCTTGTACAAGGTCCGTCCAGCAAACGGCAAGGAAACCTCCCAAAAAAGTATAGGAAACTATAATAAAAGCTCCGAGAAGGAGGGCAACGTTGTAATCAAGCCCAAATACTGTGTTGAAAAGCTTTGCTCCGGCAGAAAATTGAGCCGCTGTGTAAACCATGAAGAATATTATTATAAATATGGCTGATATAATCCTTATTAAATGGCTTTTATCCTTAAAACGGTTTTCAAGAAAAGTCGGTATGGTTATTGAGTCATCGGCCTTTTGGGAATATTTTCTCAACCTTTTGGCAAGTATCAGCCAGTTTAGATAAGTGCCGACGCTAAGTCCTGCCGCAGTCCAAAAAGCCTCGGCCAGACTGTTGTTTTGCGTTAGCAGGAATGCTGTTCCGGGAAGCCCCATAAGCAGCCATCCGCTCATGTCGGAAGCTTGTGCGCTCATTGAAGTCACCCAAACATTGAGATTTCTCCCGCCCAAGAAGTAATCACTTTGATTTTTGCTTTTTTTGTAAAAATACACCCCGATTAGCAGCATTGCAAGCAAGTACAGTGCCAAAACAACCGCATGAATTATAGTATCCATGTTTTCTTCCTCCGATTTCTATGCAATATAGATTTAATTATACATAAAATTCGGTATAAAATCCATTGCTTTTAAGGAAAGTTTTTATATCATACACTGTTTTTTTAAAATTGATTTAGGTATTTTAAATAATTTTATAGGCAAAAGTTCTGCTTTACTGCCATTGACACATTAAAAAAAGTGTGTTAAGATTAACAAAAAGATGAAATCGGTTTCTAAAAGGTGGGATAAAAATGGGGAACAGGCCTAAAAAAAATGTGACTATTTATGATATAGCAAAGGCGGCGAATGTTTCTCCGGCAACCGTTTCAAGAGTGCTTACCGGCAACGCAAAGGTTTCGGAAGAAAAGAAAAAGCTCATAATGGAACAAATTGAGATGTATGATTTCAAGCCAAATGCCCTTGCAAGGGGACTTTCGGTAAACAAATCATTTACAATCGGTTTCATTGTGCCTGACATAAAAAATCAATATTTCTCAACGGTTTATTATGAATTTGAAAAATATGCTCTTAAAAACAATTATACGGCGCTTGTGGCAAATTCGCAAAGCAATTATGAAAGAGAAAGCCAGCTTCTTAATATGTTCCTTGAAAAGCGCGTGGACGGAATTGTGCTTATGGGGGGAAGGGTGGACACAAATTCCTGCGACAAAAAGTATTATGATGAAATTGAGCAGATAAATAAAATTGTACCTGTGGTCGTAACGTCAAAAAATGAAAATATAAAAGTTCCAACGGTGTATTTGGATGAGGAACAGTCCATATATGACCTCATTTCGCATTTAAAGAGCCAAAATTGCTCGTCTGTGGGATTGCTTTGCGGATACGATAATATAAATGTTTCGTTTATAAGACGCAAGCAGTTTAAGGAAGCATGCAAATTTTATGGCCTTGAAATGAGAGAGGAATGGATAATTGACGGAGATTTCTCAATTGAGGGCGGAATACGGGCAATGACAAAATTAAGCCAGTGCCTTAAAGTGCCGGATGCGGTGTGCTGCATAAATGATATGGTTGCGGCGGGAGCGTTGAATTATGTTCATGCAAACAATATTGATGTGCCGGGGGATATTTTGATAACCGGCATAGACGGCAGCTATATATGCGAGGCGGCGTATCCGCAGATAACCACAATACAGGTGGATTATGAATCCTTTGCACGCAAAGTATGCCAAATGCTTATTGACAGTATAAATCAAACCTGTATAAATACTGAAGTTCCAAGCAAAACAAATGTTATTGTAAGAGGCAGCACAAGAAGAATACTTAAATAAAAAAACCCTTTTTTATGGGACACTAAACCAAAAATAAGTTGATTTGTTTAGAGGTTCCATAGAAAAGGGTGATTTTTTTGCGGTATAATCAGCGGAACTGTGGTACCTATCCGGAAAAGACTTGTCCAGTGCCGATACGAAATCTATTACGAAAAATAATTTCTAAGTAAAAAGATTTTCTTTACAGGCTATTTTTTTAATTTATATGCTGGTAGATTTGACGGTTACAAGAGGGAATCAAGAAAGTGTCATATTAGCAGTTTAGTTAAATTTAATATGGGCTCTTTAAAAAAATCCCTGCGGATGTGTTTTTGAACTCCGCAGGGGATTTTTTATGCTATTTTGTTTATGGCGCTTATTAAAGCATAAACCGAAGCAAGGATTATGTCGTTGTCAACTCCGGCGCCCCAAGTGATTTTTCCGTTTGCGTCAGCTATTCCGACATAGGCCACCGCCTTTGATTGAGAGCCTTGCTCAAGTGCATGCTCCGAATAGCTTGCTATTGTATAGTTAAGTCCGAGGCTTTCCTTCAAAGCGTTTGAAACGGCGTCAAGACGTCCGTTTCCGGAGCGTGTGATAACTTTATTCACGCCGTTTATTTCAACGGTTACGGTAGCTTCGATTCCGTTTGTCTGTTTGTAGTGAGCCTCAATAAATTTTACTTTGTCTTGAATGTTTACATAATTTTCAATGAAGATTTTATAAATTTCATCCGGCAAAAGCTCTTTGTGCAGGCGGTCGGAAACGCCTTTTACGGTGTATCCGAAATCTTCTCTCATTTTCGGCGGGAGATTGTAGCCGTATTTTTGTTCAAGCACATAGCCTATTCCACCCTTGCCTGACTGGCTGTTGATTCTTATTACGTCGCTTTCGTATTCCCTGCCTACATCTTTTGGGTCAATGGGGAGGTACGGTACTGTCCAATAAGGGCAGTCTTTTTCCTCGCGCCATTTCATTCCCTTTGCAATGGCATCCTGATGCGAGCCGGAAAATGCTGCAAATACAAGCTGGCCGCTGTAAGGTTGTCTTTCGTAGACTCTCATTCTTGTGACATCCTCATAGACCGATGTAATTTCCGGAAGGTTGCTAAAATCAAGGTTAGGGTCCACACCGTGGGAATACATATTGAGAGCAAGGGTGATGATGTCAACATTTCCCGTGCGTTCGCCGTTTCCGAAAAGAGTTCCCTCTATTCTGTCTGCGCCGGCGAGAAGTCCCATTTCGCTGTCGGCAACGGCGCAGCCCCTGTCGTTATGCGGGTGAAGTGAAATAATCAAACTTTCGCGCCTGTTGAGGTTTTCACACATATATTCAACTTGTGAAGCGTAAACATGTGGCATGGAATGTTCCACTGTAACCGGCAGATTTATTATGGCCTTGTTGTCCGGAGTTGGCTGCCATACGTCAATTACCGCATTGCATATGTCGCGGGCGAATTCCATTTCGGTTCCGGTAAAGCTTTCCGGGGAATATTCAAATCTGAAATTTCCTTCCGTTGAGGCGGCAAATTCTTTAAGGAGCTTTGCTCCGCTTACGGCAATGTCGATAATTTCTTCCTTGGATTTTTTAAATACCTGTTCGCGCTGTGCGACAGAGGTTGAGTTGTAAAGGTGCACGACAGCGCTTTTAGCTCCCTTTAATGCCTCGAAGGTCTTTTTTATTATGTGTTCCCTTGATTGTGTGAGAACTTGTATTGTCACGTCATCGGGGATTAAATTCTGTTCAATCAAAGTGCGCAGGAAAACATACTCGGTTTCTGAAGCGGCGGGGAAGCCGACTTCAATTTCTTTAAACCCTACTTTTACAAGGAGCTTGAAAAACGTGATTTTTTCTTCAAGGCTCATTGGAACGACAAGCGCTTGGTTTCCGTCGCGCAAATCGACACTGCACCAAATCGGAGCCTTGTCGATATACTCCTTTTCGGTCCATTTCAAGCATTTTACCGGTGGCATAAAATATGCCCTTTTGTACTTTTCATAATTTTTCATAGCCAAAATCCCTTTCTTTCAGGCATAAAAAAACCCTCGTTTCTTTATGCCTATTTTTTTAAGCATAAAGAGACGAAGGTGAAAAATTCACATCCGCGGTACCACTCTTATTGCCGGAATAATCCGACCGCTCTTTCGCATCTGACAATGCATATCCCTGTAACGGGGGAAACCGTTCGAACCTACAAGCCAAAGGCCTTCGGCAGACTGCTCAGGGGCGAGTTATGATTTATTCGCAATGCCGTTTCGCACCAAACCAACGGCTCTCTGAAAAAACGGATAAACTTTTTTCCCCGTCATCGCATTTTCAAATTAGTATTTTTATAATATCAAATCCATAGAAATTTGTCAATGGCAGAACAAAGAATTAACATTTTTTTTACGTTTTATTTTTCAGTTTGCTTTTTATAAAGTTAATGATTTTCTGGTGCATAAAAATTCCAGCAAGACCTATTGCTGCGGCGCCGATAAATATGGCTGCCGCCCAAAACCAATCGCCTTTGCCGAGGTTTCCTCCGACGACTGCCGAGCCTATTATCGACGGCATTCTTGCAAAGGCTGTTATTGCAAAAAATCTTAATGGAGGAATTTTTGTCAAAGGAACCATGTATGTCAGCACATCCTTTGGTGTTCCGGGAATTAAAAAAAGTATGAATACCAAGGCTTCAAGCTTTGTTTCATCATTAAGAATTTTAAATTTTTTAAATTTTTCTTCGGATACAAAAACATTTACCAAAGGCTTTCCAATAGTTCTTACAAGGTAAAAGACACAAATCGTGCCAAGCAGAATTCCAAGCAGGCATAAAAAGAACCCTCCCACGGCGCCGAAAAGTATTCCGCCGGCAATTTCAAAAGGTTCTCCTGGAATAAGCGCAACGATTACCTGAATCGCCTGCATTAAAAGGAACAGGAAAACGCCCCAAATTCCAAGCGAATTTACTTTTTCCTGTATTGCAAGCCTGCCTTCGGCACTGGAAAGGCTTTTTACAAACGGAACGGCAAAAATCGTTGCCGCTATGGTAAAGGCAATAAATATTATAAGCGCAATAAGCCTTATTATTGTTTCTTTATCCGTTTTTTTCATTAAAAACCTCTTTATTTAAGCTTTCTTATCAATATTGGCCTTAATTTGTTTATGTAAGTGACGGCAATATTTGAAACTGTAATGTCATAAAGCACAAAGACGGCATTTGCGGCAAGTATAAAGAGGTAAATTCCATATTTGCCCCATTCGCCAAGTCCGTCAAGTATTTGTCCTATTCCAAAGACGTTTATTAAAATCCAGTACGCCGAAATTACCGAAACATTGAAAACGGCAAATTTGCATGCCCACTCCAAGGTTCTGAATTTAATTTTTTCCAATATGGCTTTAAGTATGGGGTAATATCCAAAGAAAGCTATGAAAAGCATTGCAGCTTCTTTGTCCGGAGTTATGAAAGCCGAAAGCAGACCTATTGCACAATAGGTTGCAAAAGCCCATTTTTTTGAAATTTCAATAATAATAGCTATTAGAAGTATTCCTGCGGACATAGGGCAAAGATATGTTAAAAACGGTCCAAGTCCGGTAAGAAACATTATCAGCAAAGCAAGTGCGGCAATTATTCCGCCAAGTGCAACTTTATAGCTTAACTTTTTCATATCAAAAAATCCCTTAACAGCAAGAAATTAAATCGCCGCCAAAGCATTCGCAGCAGCAATCGGCGCATATAAGCCCCTGGCACATATCGCAGGTGCTGCATCCTCCCGGCGAACCGTAATAGCGGTAAGGAGAACCGTTCATATTTCCGTTTCTCGCCTGCATCATCCTGTTATAGGCAGCCCTGTATTCGGCATTTCCTGGGTCTTGATTTACGGCATTTGTAAAATACGTAAAAGCTTCGTTTAGCCATCCGCGGGCATAGCACACGCTGCCTTTAAGGAACGACCATTCGGCATTGCGCGGAACGGTCGGGTTGTCCAGCATTCCATCCGCAACGGTATAGTTGCCGTTTTGTATTTGCCTGCGTATTTCGGCAAAATCTCCATAATACTGGTTTTGCGAATATCCGCCTTGACTGTATTGACTTTGCGAATATCCTCCGGAGCCTTGTCCTCCGCGGCGCATATTCATTATTTCATCATAAGCGGCATTGATTTCTTTCATTTTTTCTTCCGCAAGGTCGGCAAGCGGGCTTTGGCTGTGAAGGTCAGGGTGGTATTTTTTTGAAAGCTCACGATACGCCTCGCGGATTTGGTCGTCCGTGGCGTTTGGTGAAACTCCTAAAACTCTGTAAGGGTCGTTCATTTTGAAAGCTCCTTTTCATTAAAAACTAAATTAAAGGTATTTTGAAGTCCAAGGTAAATGATATTGTCAAGGATTGGTTTGAATTTTTCCAAATCAAGCAGCGAATAAGCATTGGCAAGTTCCCCAAGTGTAAAATTTATGCTGTCCAAAGCTTCGGCCCTTATCTTTTCCATATCGAATCCGTATTCTTTCAAAAGAAACGGGTTGTAATTTTTCTTTTTATAATCGTCTTTTACATCGTTTAAAGCATCGACAATGTAAACATATCTTCCAAGAAGATAGCCCATGCGATTTAAAATTCTTTTTTGTTTTTCGTCATTTGATATTTTTTCGGCTACTGCTGATATTATTTCCGCGGTAGGCTCCGCTGCAAGATCTATACTTTTGCATCCTTGCTTTTCCAGTTCGGATTGCTTTTTCATGCTGTTTTCAATAAGCCCGGCAATTTCCGGATAATTCTGCTTTGCCTTTTTATATGCTGGAAAAATCAGCGGGACAAGGAAAATTGCCTTTATTTTGCTTAAAAAACCCCTATCGGAAATATCGTCTTTTAATTTGTGGTAAACCAGCATTGATGCGGCCGCAGCAGTAAAATGCAGTTTTCCCGTGCAAACAAGGCAAGGCGTTTTTTTAAAGGGATGCGCCACGCATCTTTGTGGTGTTATTTCAGAGCCATTTTTATCAAGCGCCAATGAAATAAGCCCTAAAAATGCGAAATCATAGCTTAAAGCAAATCTTAAAAGAAATCCGAAGCTCTTTCCGGTTTCTTTGCAAAGGCCGCAGTAAACCGCTTTGTATGCATCGTATTCGCAAAATTTCATTTGCGGCTTAAAAGGGCGGATATATCCGAACAATAAAAACACTCCCAATTTTAGTATAACCACAGTTATACCTACTAATTATATCAGCTATGGCAGTAAAAGTCAAATATTCGGGAAAATTGGGCCTGTGTGAATAAATTATAGGAAAATTTTTCAAAGCTAAAAAATGAAGACTTAAGGAACCACTAATTTAATCACATGTTAATTGCAAATTATTTATAATATGGTATAATTTAAATAAAAAATAGTAATGACGGTGCTTGATGTGAAACAGGAAACATTGGCGTATATAAAATACGGACGCCGGAAGAAAAAGATAAAGCGGGAAGAATTTTTGGAAATCATGGACGAAATCATTCCTTGTGATTAATGGGTAGGAGTAATTAAACCTTATTACCCGAGTGGAGGACGTGCCCTTCAGCCAATAGGGATTGAAAAATGCTATAATGCAGCTTTTCGATGGCAAATACTCGGCATATTTTTGAGTTTCTCTCGCCTTCGGCAATTTTTGCCGGCATTTTTTACGGCGTTCTGTAATATCACGCTGCCAATTTGCAGATAAGCTTTCGATAAGCCACAGGCGGTAATTCGCTCGGATTAAAGCTTGTGATTCGCCGGGTATTGTAATATCCGAAAAATGATTGTAATAAAATTAAATATATTTTTGGTTTTGAAAAATTTTTCTATAATTTATTTATACTGACAAAATGAATGATTGTTATTGCGTTTTTGACAGACAATGTGGTATAATTTTGCCATGAAAATTTGCTAAATTCCAGGAAACATTTTTATTTGTGCTAAAATAATTGTGCTCAAAAGGCTGGTGAGGTTTCAATTTTTATTTAACTTTACAATATGCTTATGCTCGAAGAGAAAGTTTACATCCCAAATAAATTGATTGTTAGGAGGTTTCTGATAAACAATATAGAAGTAGATATAAGAGTCAAGTGCATAGAGAACAGACTTGTGCAGGTACAGCTTGTGGAAACCATCGGAACTAAATGACAGTATATGAATAACATTATCAAAAAGCAGAATGGAATTATAAATAAAATATTTGTTCAAATGCTTAAGGCTCTTGGACATGATGTTGAATTGACCTGTGTTAAAAAAACTTGAACGGTGGTTTTGATATATATTGAAAGGAATGACGAATTATGGCAAAGGAAAACGCTGTTCTTAATAAGGAAGGAAAATTAAGTGAAGATTTATCAGAGCCATTTGATTTTGACGAGTTAGAAGAAAAGCTTCAGAGTCAATTGGAAGAAGAACTTGCGGATATGCAGTTCCTTGTGGAGGAAAAAGAAAAAATCGGAAATCCGGACAACCTTGGTAATATCATTATGGATGTTGTATGGGAGCAGTTTATAAACCAAGTTGCTGTTACTGCCGGCGAAGATTTTATTAAAGAAAATAGAGGACTTTATCTTGATTTGAGGAAAGAAGCTCATATCCAAACAACAGAAAATTTTGCAGATGGTAAGATTGCAACGCATAATACAAAAATTGATTACCAAAAAAGGTATGATGATTGGCAGTCTAATTTTGTAAAAGATGAAAATGGGAACGTTGTAACACACAAAACAAGATCTGGCAATGAGGAAGCTACATTAGTTAAGGGAGCAAGAAAGCCGTTTGATGAAGGTCGTCCAAGAGGTTCTGTTGAAAATCATACCGATATTGACCATACTGTTTCTGCTGCAGAAATTATCAGAGATCCTGCAGCTAATGCTCATATGACGAAGGAAGAACAGATTGCATTTGCTAACAGTGATGCCAATCTCAATGAAATGGATTCAAGCCTCAACCGTTCAAAAGGTGATAAGTCTATGACTGACTGGCTTGACAATCCAAATTCAAGTGGTCAAAAGCCTAACGAAATTTTTGATATTAGTGCTGAGGAAGAAGCCAAATTGCGTCAAAAGGATGCTAAAGCTCGCGAGGAACTCGAAAAGCAGAAAAAAGAAGCAGAGCAAAGATCAATTGAAGCTGGTAAAAAATCAAGAAAAGAAGAAGCGTTACGTATTGGCGGCAAGGCGCTTCAAGCAGTCCTTATGCAGTTGTTGGCTGAACTTGTCAGAGAAATTATTGCTAAATTGGTTAAATGGCTTAAGTCATCCAAGAAAGCCTTGGATACTTTGTTGGATAGCTTGAAAGAGGCAATTCATTCCTTTATTGGAAAGATGAAAACACATCTGATTAATGCGGGAAACACACTGGTTACCACTGTTGCCACAGCTATCATAGGTCCGATTATTGGAACGATTAAGAAAGTATGGATTATGTTGAAACAAGGATGGAGTTCCCTTAAAAATGCCATTGTGTATATCAAAGACCCTGCGAATAAAGGCAAACCTATTGGAAGATTGTTGATGGAAGTCGGTAAAATTGTAATTGCAGGTATGACAGGTATAGGAGCAATGTTGCTTGGAGAAGTAATTGAGAAAAGTCTGATGACAATTCCTATCTTCGCAGTTGAGATTCCATTGCTCGGTAGTTTGGCGAATATTTTAGGCATTTTCCTTGGTGCTGTGGTTGCGGGTATAATTGGTGCGATAGCAATTAATATTATTGAGAAGCAAATTGAAAAGAGCATGAAAAGGAACAATATAGATGCTCAGATAAAGAAAGGCAATGAAATCTTAAGAACACAGCATCAGTTGCAGGCTATTAATGAGGCAAAACTTGACAATACTAAAGCTGCAATAGCACAAAATATTCATGACCGTCATGTTGCTGCTGCAAACATGATGGGTGATTCTATTGAAATTATTAAGGCAAATTGTGTGATTGATGGAAGCATTCAAGATACTTTTGATGATATTGATAGGCTATTTGATAAATTGGAGAATTGATTATATGAAAAAGTTTTTTTATATCGTAGGAGCAGGTTTAATTGTTGGTGTTATGGCTGCTATTGTTGCATATTTGTTGAGTAATAAGAAAAAGAAAAAATGTAAAGTGTTTCATGATTATAAAAAATCAGACGACGATAAAACTTATACGGCTAATGAATCTTTAATAAAAACTGCTCCTATTCAGGAAGAGTTCGAGTATGGAGATATTAAAAGTTCAGCAGTTGGAAGTATGTATTCCAGACATGAGGGGGCAGCCACCGTTATAAAGGATTCAGTTGATATAATTAGTGAGAACGTTAAGGTTTTTGAAAACACAAATAATGAAATTGATGAGGTTTCTGCTGAGTTAGATAAAATGTTGAGTGAGGATTAAAGATGGACGAAATTGTGCAGTATCATGATTTTGAAAATGCTAAAAAGGAATTGAAAGAGTTTTCAGAGCAAACTATAACAGATTTAGATTTGAAAAGAGTGGATAATTCTAAAGGTGTTGGTGAATTTTTAAGAGATTTGTTTTTCGGACGTGGACTAGGAAAGGACCACTTAGTCAAAGGTGAGGAGTTAAATGAATTAACTTCACAAATCCAAACACATCTGCGTAGCATCAATAACACCCAGATCAAGTTGATCAAAGAGTTCGGACAGGTATATAGTGCATTGGAATCTTTGGATAAGGATTATATTCAAGCTATTCTAGTTTCTATTAAGGCTACTGAAGAGACAAGTAAAGGTATTAAGAATACCCAAGAGCAAATAAAGAGTATTGTCGAAAATCAAAAAAAGACTCTTGAAGAGTTAAAAAAATTCAAGCAAAAACTGGACGGGTATACCCACTTGGGAGATATCGATAAAATATGGAGCGATTGTCAGAAATGGTATCAAGAAATCAATGATCTTTCTGAAACTATAGAAAGTGCTACAGAACTTAGCAAAGAGAGTTATAAAAAGGCTGATGCAGTAAAAATTGCATTAATAGAGGCAGAAAAGAAAATTGAAAATCTATCTAAGAAATTTGGTGTTTTAATTGAAAAATTGGAGTCTGTTATTGTTTTTACAAACACATTGGAACAAATTATTCATTTAAGAGATGTTGATGAGATGTGGGAATCACTCTCCACTGCACATAATTCAATGAAAAATATCAGCGATGATATTGAAAAGATTCAGAAAGTAGCGTCTAAACATCAAGAAGAAATAAACAAATTTCTTTTATTTATTGAGAAAGTATCTTCTCTTAAACATTTGATGGATGTGGACAGTCTCTGGATCTGTGCGGAGGAACAGAAACTCCATCTGAAAGAGGTTGACCGTATTAACGATGAACAGGCTAGTAGGTTGGGTGTGTTAGCACGTGAAAATGAGAAAATAACTGACCGTGTATCAGAAAACGAGAAAAACATAAAGAATCTAAATGAGGACATTAATAAGTTTAACAGTATTGTTCATTTGGAGGATGTAGATAGTACATGGAATACTGTTAAGGAACATTCCGAACAGTTAAGTGAAATGGAAAAACAGAATGGTGCCATTGTTACTTCTGTTCAGAAAAATAAGGAAGAAGTAGAGGCGAAAATTGCGGCTGCTATTCAAGAAACAAATATTGCTGTTGAGTCTTTAACAAAAAGGATAAAATATGCTTATTTGATTGCAGGAGGGGCTGTGGGACTTGCAATAATTGAGTTGCTTTTGCTTCTGTTGTGAAGGTGATATGATGGACAAGTATGGTCAAGCACTAATAAATAATGCATCGAAATTAGATGCCGTTACGGATGCTTGTGGCGAAATAACAAAGTTGGCGACTGTGGTTGTGAAAGAACATAGTAAATCGGCTACTATTGCTTTGTTAAAAAAAATATCGGAATCTGTTGATAATCCGAAATATAAAATAGAGGTTAAACGTGCTGCACAGGTTGTCAACTCTAGTCTGATTGAATTTTACGGTTATTCCACTATACAGAGTATTTGCAAACCTGCCACGGACGTAGATGACGATACAAGAACTCTCCAAGACCTGTTGGATGAATTAAACAATCTTGTAGGATTGGAAAAAGTCAAAAATAAAGTTCAAGATTTAATTGTGTATCAAAAAGTTCAGAAGATGCGTAGAGAAAAAAATCTTCATTCTGCTAAAAATACATTGCATCTCGCTTTTACAGGAAACCCTGGAACAGGAAAAACTACGGTTGCAAGAATTGTTGGTAGGATTTACAAACAAATAGGATTGCTGTCAAAAGGACATTTTGTTGAAGTTTCGAGAACAGACCTTATTGCAGGCTACCAAGGACAGACAGCACTTAAAGTAAAAAAAGTAATTGAACAAGCCAAAGGAGGAGTGTTGTTTATTGATGAAGCCTATAGCATCACGGAAAATGAACATTCCGATTCTTATGGTAGAGAATGTTTAACGGAACTAACGAAAGCCTTAGAGGATTATAGAGATGATCTGGTTGTGATTGTTGCGGGATACACAGAACCTATGAATAAATTTTTCGAATCCAATCCGGGCTTAAAATCCCGTTTTAACACCTTTATAGAGTTTGATGACTATAGTTCTGCTGAACTGGATAAGATATTGTATTCTATGTGCAAAAATAACGATTATGTCTTGGATGATGAAGCAAAAGAAAAAATCCATTTGTATTTTGAACAGCAAACTGCATCAAAAGATGAGAATTTCGCAAACGGTAGGTTAGTAAGAAATCTTTATGATGATCTGGTTATGAATCACGCAAAGCGGGTAATCAATACAAAAAATCCAGAGATTGAAGAATTGTCTACGATTAAAGCTGCGGACTTTACATTTATTATTGATGAGATTAAAGAAAGTTGATATATTTTCACAAATATGGTGACAGTTATTTTTATTGGTTATAATGTTAACAATATTTATAGTTTAATGACTTTTATTAGCCAAACATGGCAGGAAGATTTAATTTTTTTTACACAGACAGAAATATATATTTAAATTGCTAAATCATAGTAAAGTTAATTGATTACAAGATTTTCATTAAGTATCATAGCAAGTAAACAACAGTTGATTCCATCATGAACGCCTTGGCAAAACATAAAAGTGGAAAGAAGCCATCGCAATGGCCAACGATATTTCTATGACTGGGAAAAATTCAGCAGTGTACATGAGCTAAACGAAAAGCTACGTGAACACCTTTGTTGGAGTAACCGTAAAACAATGCGAACACTTGGTGGAAAAAGCGTCCTGGCTTTGTTGAAAGAGAAACTGGCAGCAATTGGCTCGCCGTCACAAGGTTGAAAACCTTTGGAGCCGTAGGCGGAAAAGGCTTTCAACCTTGTGACACCATATCTAGTAAATCATTCTTTCTTCTTTTTTTACCTTACATGGGTCATATCAATTGAAAACGCAGAAATTTAAATTACATATTTTGCAAGTTTGGTTGACTTTCGAAAAAAGAAAAGTTATAATTATATGTAAAACAAAATTTTGCCGAGGTTGAATAATGTTCCTTGCAAAGCCTAAAATATTTAAAAAAGCTTTGTTGGGGAGATTTGTTATGAAAAACGGCGATTTTGAAGAAAATGAGGAAAATCCTAAGGGCGAGGAACTTGAAAGGGCACAGGTGATTGAAAAGACCGGTCAGGTTGTGCCTAATAACGCAAAGCATTTGATACATTGCCTTACAATAATAGGGCAGGTGGAGGGGCACTACATTCTTCCGCCGCAGAATAAAACAACAAAATACGAGCATATTATGCCTGCGCTTGTCGCAATAGAGCAGGACCGCAGCATAGAGGGCCTTGTTATTATCTTAAATACCGTTGGCGGTGATGTTGAGGCCGGGCTTGCTATTGCCGAGCTTATTGCGGGGATGAAAACACCGACTGTTTCTATAGTTGTCGGGGGAGGGCATTCGATAGGCGTTCCGCTTGCGGTGAGCGCAAAGCGTTCTTTTATTGTTCCGTCTGCAACGATGACCATACATCCCGTAAGGATGAACGGTCTTGTGCTTGGGGTGCCGCAAACGCTTTCCTACTTTGAAAAAATGCAGGACAGGATAGTGAATTTTGTCACAAGGAACAGTCATATAAGCGAGGAACGTTTTAGAGAACTTTTGCTTCGCACTGGCGAGCTTGTAATGGATGTCGGAACGGTTCTTGACGGTGAGGAGGCTGTTCGCGAGGGCCTTATAGACCGCCTTGGCGGACTTAGTGAGGCTATAGAATGCCTGTATGAATTGATTGAGGGGTCGGATGAAAAATATCCGGATAAAAAAGGTGAAAAATAATGGTTTTGCATACGATTGTAAGTGAATATGATGTTATGCGTGTTCAGGCTGAAAACTGTGCATCAAAATTTAAAAATATAGACGGCGGAATAATTGAATATTCCGAAAGTGAACATGGAAATAGAATTTTGCGCCTTTTTTCAACGAATCCTTATTTGTATTTGGATGAAAAATACAGCCCGTTTTCTCAAATAAACTAATGGAGGAATTTGTTTTGACTGTTTTTGAAGGTTTTTTTCAAGGTTTAATACAGGGATTTACAGAGTTTTTGCCGGTGTCAAGCTCCGGACATCTTTCGATTTTTCAGCATTTTTTCGGGATTAACGGCGAGGGAGCCTTGCTTTCGTCGCTGATTTTCCATTTGGGGACGCTTCTTGCCGTTTTTATTGCGTTTTGGGGCAGGATATCAAGACTTATCGTTGAATTTTTCCGCCTTGTAAAGGATGTGTTTACCGGTAAATTCAAATGGCGTGAAATGAATCCTGACAGGAGGATGATAATTATGATAATAATTTCAATCCTCCCGTTGTTTGGATTTTACATATTTAAGGACTTTTTTGCATCTCTTTCTGAGGATTCAAGCATAGTTGCGGAGGGAATAGGTTTTCTTTACACCTCGGCAATTCTTTTTTTAAGCGACCGCTGCGCAAAGGGCAGCAAAGCGCCCGGGCAAACTACGGTCAAGGATGCTCTTACGATAGGCGTTTTTCAGGGAATTGCCCTTGTGCCGGGAATTTCACGTTCGGGTTCCACAATTTGCGCAGGGCTTTTTTGCGGGCTTAAAAGAGAAGCCGCGGTAGAGTATTCGTTTATTTTGGGCATACCCGTAATACTTGCGGGAGCGCTTTCGGAAATAAAAGATGCTTCGCCAAATGATTTAAATGCAAGTGTGCTTCCTCTTGCCGTTGGATTTTTAACTGCGGCAATAGCGGGATTTTTGGCGATAAAGCTTATAAAATGGCTTGTAAAGACCGATAAGTTTAAAATTTTTGCATTTTATACGCTTGCTTTGGGAATTTTGGTTCTTGCGGCGGGAATTTATGAAACTGTTTCGGGAAACAGGATTATGTTTTAATTATTATTAAGGGGTAAAGGTGACTTTAAGGTGGCGCGAAAAAAAAGCTCAAAACCTGCAAAAAAGCAGTCTGGCAATCAGGCATGGTCAATAATTTTGTTTGCATGCGGGATACTTTTGTTTTTGCTTGCGCTTGTAAAAGGCGAGTCCGCATGGTTTTTCATCCATAATTTGCTTTTCGGGCTTTTTGGGGCATCGGCTTTTATATTGCCGGTTGTGGTAATATACGCCGCTTTTATGGTGGCACTTGACAAGTCCGGCAAAGCTGTTGCGGGAAAGGTTATAGAAGGATGTGTGCTGGTGCTGCTTGCAAGCGCGGTCGTCCAAATAATTTTTGTCGGGACAGTGGATGGTGAAAATTTTTTGGACAAGCTTATAAAGCTTTATAAGGACGGTTCCGAACTTAAAGGCGGGGGACTTTTCAGCGCGCTTTTGGGATGGCCTTTGCTTGCCTTTTTTCAAAAGACGGGAGCCACAATAATAGTTCTCTTGCTTTCGTTCGTTGTGATAATGCTTCTTGCAAATATAAGCCTTATAGATTTCGTGGGATTTTTCTATAAGCCTATCCGCGGAATGAGGGATGCAGTAAAACAGGCTCATGAGGAGGATTTCAAGCCGTCTCCGGGTGCAAAGCGCTTTGCCTTTGAGTCAAAGCCAGCCCAAAATGATGCATCAATTTCAAATAAACGCAAGAAATTTGATATAGACATTCCGATACCCGGGGAAAAGAAAAAAGAAGAAAATAAAGAAGATGCCCAAGCCGGCGAGCCTTTGCCGGTGCATCCGGTTATTTCGCCTAAGATAACAAAAGATAAGCTTGAAGAAAAGGTGAAAAACGCAAATGCCGATTTGGAGGAAATCATAAAGAAGGCGGTCGTTGTTTCAGAAAATCCGGCAGAGCCTGTAATAATGGAGCCTGACGGTCAAACAAGACTTTACGAGCAAAATAATGAGGTCAGCGTTTATAAGTATCCTCCGGTTTCGCTGCTTCATGCTCCAAAGGCCGCTTTGACGGGAGAAAATGCTCAAGCGGAACTTAAATTAAATGCAGATACGCTTGTTGATACCTTGAAAAGCTTTGGCGTTCAGACAAGAATAGTTGACATACACAGAGGCCCTACGGTTACAAGGTATGAACTGCAGCCATCGGCAGGAGTTAAAATTTCAAAAATAACCGGTCTTGCAGATGATATAGCTTTAAACCTTGCTGCTGCGGGAGTGAGAATTGAAGCGCCTATTCCAGGAAAAGCTGCAGTTGGAATTGAAGTCCCAAACAAAGTTGTGGATATAGTTACCATAAGGGAGCTTATTGAAACCAAAGAATTTGAAGAAACAAAGAGCAAGATTTCTTTTGCGCTTGGAAAGGATATTGCCGGCAATGCCGTAATAGCCGATATTGCAAAAATGCCCCATGTGCTTATAGCGGGTTCGACCGGTTCGGGAAAATCAGTTTGCATAAATTCAATCATCATGAGCCTTTTGTACAAGGCTTCCCCCGATGAGGTAAGAATTTTAATGATAGACCCCAAAGTCGTGGAGCTTGGCATTTACAACGGTATACCTCATCTTTTGATTCCCGTTGTTACCGACCCGCGCAAAGCTGCCGGAGCGCTTTCTTGGGCGGTAAATGAAATGCTTAAAAGATATAAGCTTTTTGCCGACAATAATGTAAGGGATTTAAAAGGCTTTAACGAGCTTGCCAAAAATACTCCGGGCATGGACCCTCTGCCGCAGATTGTAATAATTATAGACGAGCTTGCCGACCTTATGATGGCGGCCCCGAGCGAGGTTGAGGATTCAATATGCCGCCTTGCCCAAATGGCAAGAGCGGCTGGCATGCACCTTGTAATAGCCACACAGCGTCCGTCGGTCGATATAATTACAGGCGTAATTAAGGCGAATATTCCAAGCAGGATAGCCTTTGCCGTTTCGTCGCAGGTTGACAGCCGAACTATACTTGATGGTGCCGGCGCGGAAAAGCTGCTTGGAAGGGGAGATATGCTTTTTTATCCGTCGGGGACTCCAAAGCCTGTGCGCGTTCAGGGATGTTTTGTGACCGATAAAGAGGTTGAGGCTGTTGTTTCTTATATTAAAGATTCCATTAAGGCAGATTATGATGAAAATATAATGGAAGAAATTGAAAAGAACTTGCCTGCCGAAAAGGGAACTCCCGACCCTGAAAGCGGGGGG
>JAJUHO010000074.1 GCA_029267825.1 Oscillospiraceae bacterium | reverse complement strand
TGACGTAAACGAGCTTGACATTGTGATACCGCATCAGGCAAACACAAGGATAATTGAAACGGCGGCACAAAAAATAGGACTTCCGATGGAAAGGTTTTATCTTAACATCCACAAATACGGGAACACATCAAGCGCCAGCGTGCCGCTTGCACTTGACGAGGCAATAAGGACAGGAAAATTGAAAAGAGGCGACAAGACGGCGCTGGTGGGATTTGGCGCAGGGCTTACTTATGGCGCGGTGATATTTGAATATTAAGCTCCTTATTTTTTGAAATTGGAGGATTTTTAAAATGGAAACCAGAATTACTAAGCTTTTGGGAATAAAGTACCCCATTTTGCAGGGCGGAATGGCATGGGTTGCTGAAAGCACGCTTGCCGCAGCGGTTTCAAATGCCGGAGGACTTGGAATTATTGCAGGCGGTTCGGCTCCCATAGATTATTTGAGGGACCAGATAAGAAGGGCAAAGTCACTAACGGACAAGCCTTTTGGCGTAAATATAATGCTTATGAGCCCGAATGCCGAGGAACTGGCAAGGCTTGTTATTGAAGAAAAGGTGCCCGTGATAACAACAGGCGCCGGTAATCCCGGAAAATACATGGAGGACTGGAAAGCGGCAGGCATAAAGGTAATTCCCGTTATACCATCCGTTGCGCTTGCAAAGAGAATGGAAAGGGCAGGGGCCGATGCCGTTGTCGCAGAGGGTACCGAATCAGGCGGGCATATAGGCGAGAACACCACAATGTGCCTTGTGCCGCAGGTGGTTGATGCGGTTTCAATTCCCGTGATAGCCGCAGGAGGAATTGCAGACGGCAGGGGGATTGCTGCAAGCTTCATGCTTGGCGCAGAGGGCGTTCAGGTCGGAACAAGGTTCCTTGTTGCGGAAGAATGTCAGATACATCCAAACTATAAGCAGCTTGTACTGGAAGCAAAGGATACAGACACCATAGTTACGGGACGCTTTACCGGACATCCTTGCAGAGGGATAAAAACCAAATATACAAAGGGCCTTCTTAACTTTGAAAGAGAGGGCGGCTCTCCTGAGGAATTTGAAAAGCTTACCGTCGGCTCTTTGAGGAAGGCCGCGGTTGATGGAAATGTCGACGAAGGAAGCTTCCTTGCCGGTGCAATATCGGGAATGGTAAACAAAATCCAGCCGGCAAAGGAAATTGTTGAAGAAATGTTCGCGCAGGCAGAAAAGCTGCTTTGCAGGTGATTTTTTAAAATACGCCGCGGCTGATATGCCGCAGAAAACGGAGGAGAAACAATGGCTAAAACAGCGCTGGTAACGGGAGCATCCCAGGGAATCGGAGCATGCATAGCCAAAAGGCTTGCAAAGGATGGCTACAATATTGCAATAAATTGCCGCGGTGAGGCGGAGCTTGAAAACGGGGGCAGGCAGGTTGCCGAAGAATGCCGTGCATATGGCGTTGAGGCGGAATGCTTTATCGCCGATGTTTCAAAGCATGATGAATGCGAAAAAATGGTAGATGCAGTCAAGGAACGTTTCGGCACAATTGATGTGCTTGTAAATAATGCAGGAATTACACGCGATGGATTGCTTGTGAGAATGAGCGAGGAAAATTACGATACGGTCATAGCCGTAAATCAAAAAAGCGTGTTCAATATGACAAAATTTGCAGGAGCAGTCATGATGAAGCAGAAAAGCGGAAAGATTATAAATGTATCTTCCGTTGCGGGACTTTATGGAAATGCCGGACAGATGAACTATTCTGCATCAAAGGCCGCAGTTATAGGCATGACCAAGACTGCCGCAAAAGAGCTTGGCGGCAGGGGGATAACTGTAAATGCTATTGCTCCCGGATTTATAAAAACGCCTATGACGGATGCTTTGACGGATGAGCAGAAAAAAGCTGTGCTTGACAGGATAGCGCTTAAAAGATACGGTACGGTGGATGAAATTGCCGAACTTGTATCGTTCCTTGCCTCCGACGGGGCAAGCTATATTACCGGACAGACAATAGAAATTTCCGGCGGGCTTTCAATGTAAGCCGGTTTGCAAGGGGGAAGTTATGAGAAGAGTTGTTGTTACCGGGATGGGAACAGTAAATCCCCTCGGAAAAAGCGTAAATGAATTTTGGGAAAATATAGTTGCAAACAAGCTGGGTTTTTCTTTTATAGACCAGTTTGACGCATCCGATTTTGAAGTTAAAATAGTTGGGGCGGTTAAGGATTTTGACAGCTCAAAGTATATAGAAAAAAAGGAAGCAAGAAGAATAGACCGCTTTTCGCAGTTTGCCGTGGTTTCAAGCCTTGATGCGCTTGAAGATGCAGGTTCGGATTTGAAGGACCTTGACCCGTATCGTGTCGGCGTTATAATAGGATGTGGAATAGGCGGACTTGAGCTTACCGAAAATGAGCACCAGAAGTTCCTTGAAAAAGGCCCGGACAGGATTTCGGTATTTTATGTGCCGATGATGATAGGCAATATGGCGGCGGGAACGGTTGCTATGCGAACAGGCTTTAAAGGGGCAAATTATTCCACCGTTACGGCTTGCGCTTCTTCAACGCACGCAATAGGCGAGGCATTCAGAAAAATAAAGGACGGATACCTTGACGCCTGCCTTTGCGGCGGAACGGAAAGCTGCATAACAAAATTTTCGCTTGCCGGATTCAACAACATGAAGGCACTTTCAAGGGCAACAGAGCTTGACAGGGCATCAACTCCTTTTGATGCTGACAGGCAGGGCTTTGTGCTTGGAGAGGGCTGCGGAATGCTGCTGCTTGAGGAGCTTGAGCACGCAAAGGCAAGGGGAGCTAAGATTTATGCCGAAATTGCCGGATATGGAGCTACCTGCGACGCGTACCATATGACTTCGCCGGACCCTTGCGGAGAGGCGGCGGCAAAGGCTATGGAGCTTGCCTATATGGAAGCCGGGCTTAAAGCGGGAGATATAAGCTATATAAATGCGCACGGGACATCGACTGAACTTAATGATAAATATGAAACTGCGGCAATTAAAATTGCCCTTGGCGAGCACGCAAAAAAGGTTGCGATAAACTCCACCAAGTCAATGGTAGGACACCTTCTTGGCGCGGCGGGAGCGGTTGAGGCGGTTGCAACGGTTCTTTCGGTAAAAAATGACTTTGTGCACAAGACCATGGGATACCGTACGCCTGACCCGGAATGCGACCTTGACTACTGCACCCAGGGCAACAGGGAAATGAAGGTTGATGCTGCGCTTTCAAATTCGCTTGGATTTGGCGGGCACAACGCTACAGTGTGCTTTAAAAAATACAAATAAAGCAAAATGCTTTCAGGAGGATTTTATGTCCGTAAAAATAGAAAATTCAATGGAGTGCATAGACGCTCTTATAGACAAAATGCTTGAAAAGGGCATAGGCAGGCTGGCAATTTCTGAAGGGGATTTTAAAATAGAAATCGAAACGGCCGCTTCAAAGGCTACCGTTTATCAGGCGCCGGTTCAGGCGGTATCGGTTCAGGCGCCATCTGCTGCGCCGGAAGCCGCAAAGGCTGTTCCATGCGGGAAGATAGTAAAATCTCCGATAGTGGGAACTTATTATTCGGCTCCCGCGCCGGACAAGCCGCCGTTTGTAAAGGTTGGGCAAAAGGTTAAAAAAGGCGATGTGTTAATGATAATAGAATCAATGAAGCTTATGAACGAGATAGCAAGCGAATTTGACGGGGTTGTTGCCGAAATTCTTGTGGAAAACGGCACGCCGGTTGAATTTGACCAGCCTATCATGAGAATAGAATAGGCTTTGGAGGAAAATGCAATGAGCATTTTAATGGATAAGGAAAAAATAAAGGAAATTATACCGCACAGAGACCCGTTCCTCCTCATAGATGAAATAGTTGAAATGGAGCCGGGAATAAGGATTGTCGCAAGAAAGCACTTAAAAGAGGACGAATATTGGTTTAAAGGGCATTTCCCGGGATATCCGGTGACTCCGGGCGTGCTTATGATAGAAATGCTGGCGCAGGCAGGAGCGGTATGCATACTTTCTCTTGAAGAAAACAAGGGCAAAATAGGGCTTCTTGCGGGAGTTGACAACGCAAAGTTCCGCAGGCAGGTGCTTCCCGGAGAAACGCTTGACCTTGAAGTTGAAATAATTAAGGTAAAGGGCCCGATTGGAGTAGGAAAAGCCGTGGCGTCTGTTGACGGGCAAAAGGCGGTTTCCGCCGAAATATCCTTTGCCCTGAAAAGCGTTTAATTTAAGCAAGGGGAATATTATGTTCAAAAAAGTCTTAATTGCAAACAGGGGCGAAATTGCCGTAAGAGTGATAAGGGCTTGCAGGGAGCTTGGGCTCAAGACTGTGGCGGTATTTTCAACCGCCGACAGGAACGCGCTTCATGCTCAAATAGCCGACGAGGCTGTGTGCATAGGCGGAGCATCCTCAAAAGACAGCTACCTTAACATGAAGGCAATTCTTGCCGCCTGTGAAATAACCGGAGCAAACGCCATACATCCGGGCTTTGGCTTTTTGTCCGAAAACGCGGCATTTGCAAGAATGTGTGAAAAATGCGGCATAACCTTTATAGGCCCGTCGCCAAAATCAATAGAAATGCTTGGCGACAAGGCTATGGCGAAGGAAACTATGAAAAAAGCCGGAGTTCCTGTAATTCCCGGTTCGGACGGGGCGGTCAGGGATGTAAAGGAAGCTGTTGAAATTGCAAAAAAAATAGGGTTTCCCGTAATGGTCAAGGCTAGCGCCGGAGGCGGCGGAAGGGGAATCCGCCTTGTCCAAAAGGAAGATGAGCTTGAAGCGCAGTTTATTGCCGCAAAGCAGGAGGCGCTTAGCTTTTTCGGCGACGACGGGATTTATATAGAAAAATTTATTGTAAATCCAAAACATATAGAATTTCAAATAATTGCCGACAAACATGGAAATACCGTGCATCTTGGCGAGAGAGATTGCTCTATGCAAAGGAGAAACCAAAAGGTGCTTGAAGAATCTCCAAGCCCTATCATGACTCCTGAGCTTAGGGCAAAGATGGGTGAGGCGGCAGTTAAGGCGGCAAAGGCTTGCGGCTATTACAATGCCGGAACGATAGAATTCCTTGTTGATGCCGACAGGAATTTTTACTTCATGGAAATGAACACAAGGATACAGGTGGAGCACCCTGTTACGGAGTTTGTTACCGGAATCGACCTTGTAAAGCTTCAAATTAAAATAGCTGCCGGCGAGGAGCTTCCTTTTGACCAGGAAAAAATAAGGTTGACAGGACATGCCATAGAGTGTAGAATAAATGCGGAGAATCCTGAGCAGGGGTTCAGACCATGCCCCGGAAAAATTTCGGCTCTGCATATCCCGGGAGGCCCCGGCATAAGGATAGACAGCGCCGCGTATCAGGGCTATGTTATACCGCCTTATTACGACAGCATGATTGCAAAGCTGATTGCTTATGCTCCCACAAGGGAAGAAGCAATCATGAAAATGAAATGGGCGCTTTCGGAATTTATAGTTGACGGAATAGACACAAACATAGATTTTCAGCTTGATTTGATAAAAGACCCCAACTTTGAAAAAGGGGATTATGACATAGGATACTTAGGAAGAAAAATGAAAGACAAGCACTGATGATATAAAAACCGCATGGGGGAATTGCCTTGTTAGAAGATTTATTTAAAATAGTGAAAACAAGATTCAATGACGGCGAAACTAAAAACGATGCCAATACAAAGGTTGACATACCGGACAACTTTATGTTCAAATGCCCAAGGTGCCAGAATGTTTGTTTTCAGGAAGAATTTGAAAAAACGAACAAGGTTTGCCCGGCGTGCGGCTACCATTCAAGGATAAGTGCCGGCGAAAGGCTTGAAATGACCGTTGATAAGGGCAGCTTTGTCGAATACGATGCAAATATGACGAGCAAAAATCCAATCGATTTTCCGGACTATGACCAAAAGCAAAAGGAGCTTCGTGAAAAAACGGGGCTTAAAGATGCTATTATCACAGGAGAGGCAACGATAAGAGGAATAAAATGCGTCGTTGCGGTCATGGATTCAAGGTACATGATGGCCTCAATGGGCAGCGTCGTGGGTGAAAAGCTGGCAAGGGCATTTGAAAAAGCTGCTGACAAAGGACTTCCGGTGATTGTATTTTCCGCCTCCGGCGGCGCAAGGATGCAGGAGGGGATAGTTTCCCTTATGCAGATGGCAAAAACCAGCGGCGCGGTGGCAAGACATTCCGAAAAGGGACTTTTGTACATTACCGTGCTTACCGACCCCACTACGGGAGGGGTTACGGCTTCTTTTGCGTCCCTTGGCGACATAATCATAGCAGAACCAAAGGTGCTTATCGGTTTTGCCGGCAGAAGGGTAATAGAGGGCACCATAAAGCAAAGGCTTCCGGACGACTTTCAGTCTGCCGAGTTTATGCTTAAAAACGGCTTTGTGGATATGATTGTCGAAAGAAAGGCTATGAGAAGGACTCTTGCACATCTTTTAAAGCTTCACGGCTGCGATGGGGGGACGTTGTAAATGAACAAGCTGACGGCGTGGGAACGCCTTGAAATAATAAGGAACAAATTGCGCCCTACCGTAAGGGATTATATCCCCATGATTTTTGACGAATTTTTTGAAATGCACGGCGACAGGCTTTATGGCGACGACGGCGCGATAATGGGCGGCATTGCAAGCCTTTGCGGCAGGCCGGTTACTGTAATAGCTCAGGTCAAAGGAAGAAATATTGACGAAAACAAGGCTTCAAACTTTGCAATGCCTCATCCGGAAGGATACAGGAAGGCTTTAAGGCTTGCAAAGCAGGCGGAAAAGTTTAAAAGGCCTGTGATATGCTTTATAGACACTCCCGGCGCTTATTGCGGGGTTGAGGCGGAGCAGAGAGGACAGGGCGAGGCTATTGCGCGCAACCTTAAAGAATTTATGATGCTTAAAACTCCGGTCGTTTCAATCGTTCTTGGCGAGGGCGGAAGCGGCGGAGCACTTGCGCTTGGCGTATGCGACGAGCTTGCCATGCTTGAAAACGCGCTTTATTCGGTTATTTCGCCGCGTGGATTTGCGTCGATACTTTGGAAAGATGCCTCAAAGGAAAAAGAGGCATGCCAGATTATGAAAATAACCGCCGAGGACCTTTTGGCGCTTGGCGTTGCCGAAAAAATAATAGATGAGCCTCTTGGAGGGGCACATAATGACCCAAAACAAACCGCCGAAAACATACATGAATATTTGTTGAAAGTGCTGGAACAAAAAAGCAAAATACCTATTGACGTTTTGTTGGAGGAAAGATATACTAAGTTTAGAAAAATAGGCGACTTTTTAGAGGAAATAGACTATTGACAAAACAGTGATTTTAATGTATTTTAAATAGCGTGCATTTCATAAAAGAAAAAGGGTATACTGGCGGTGTAAACCGTTTTTGTATATAGATTAGATTTCAGAATGGAGGTACAGGAATGGTATTTGAAAAGCTTAGAGATATCGTTGTTGAACAACTCGATGTCGATCCTGATAAGGTTACAATGAGCGCGTCCATCACAGAGGACTTGGGAGCGGACTCACTTGATATCGTAGACTTGGTTATGTCGCTTGAAGAGGAATTCGATATGGAAATTCCCGACGAAGCTGTTGAAAACATCAAGACAATCGGCGATATAGTTAAGTACATCGAAGACAATCAATAAGATTGGGTTAAAGCCCCGGTGAGCAATGAAAGTTGCTTGCCGGGGCTTTTTGTTTTTGTTTTATTAAAGCCTTGTTCACGTACGATAGTTAACTTGGTTAAAATTTATAGTAAAAGTCGAATTTGACGGTGATTTATTGACAAAAATGACAAACAAAATTATACTTAATTATGGCAGAAAAAGTTAAACGGTTAACAAACATAGTTGCCATAAATGTTTTGCTTTTGTAAAAGATAATTATAAAAGCATACAAAACGGGCTTGTTTAAAAGGTGATTAATTAAAGTAAAACGAGTAACGTAAAAGTGCGAGGGGCAAATGGATAAGAGGGTTACTATACGCGATATCGCTAGGAAAACGGGCGTTTCGGTTGCAACAGTGTCAAATGTGATAAACGGGGTTAACAAGGCTTCCGAGCAAACGAAAAAAATTGTTTTGCAGGCAATAAAAGAAATGGGCTATCAGCCGAATTTGACCGCAAGAAGCCTTTCGGTCAACCGCTCCCGCATGATAGGGGTTTTGCTGCCCATTGACGAGTCTACAAGCGCCAGTTTGTTATTAAGGGATAATCCGTTTTACGGGGAATTTATAAGCGGCGTTGAGTATCAGGCAATGATGAGCGGGTACGATGTTCTGATTTCAGGCTTCAGGCCGGGACAAAGCTGCAGGGAATGGATTTTGAAAAGAGATTTGGACGGAATTGTTTTTGTGGGGAATTATACCGCGGCGGTGTCAAACGATGCTAAAGAATTCGGCAGCCAGCTTGTTTTGGTAGATTCATATGATGAGGGGCTGCAAAAGCATCACAGCATAAACATTGATGATGTTCAGGGGGGATATGCTGCGGCAAAACACCTTTTGGACCTTGGGCATAAAAACATTGCAATAGCGGCGTCGAATATTCTGGTGGACGGGGCTATTTACAGGCGGTTTTGCGGCTATAAGGACGCGCTTGCGGAAAGCGGCATATTTTTGCGCAACGATTTTATTTTTCAGGACACTCTTTCTTTTGACGGCGGGTATCGGATAGGGCTCAGGCTTCTTGAACAAACGGATAAAATAAGCGCTGTTTTTGCGGTTGCCGATATTATGGCATTCGGCATAATTAAAGCCTTTTACGAAAACGGAAAACAAATTCCAAGGGATTTGTCGATAGTGGGCTTTGACGATATAAAAACCTGCGAGTATATCATCCCGCCTTTGACGTCGGTGCATCAGCCTGTTTATGAAAAAGGGATAACTGCGGTTAACATCCTTGTGGACGCAATAAAAAATCCGGATATTCCAAAAAGGAACGTTTTATTTCCGCTTAAGCTGACGGAAAGGGGTTCCGCTATGAATTTTTGCGAGAGGAGGGTTTGCGCAAGTGCTTCTTTGTAAATTTTATTATGCTTCGGATTTGCCGGCGCCATAAAAATTGGCGTTACGGCGAAAGCAAAGAATATTTTTTTGAGATGAGAGGAGTATGGCTATGAAAAAAACGGCAAAAAAAGTACTGGCATTGTTTTTGGGAGCATCTCTTTTAATGGGATTTACAGCTTGCGGGCAAAAGGAGGAAAGCTCCAAAGCCGAGGAATCAAGCTCATCGGAAGCTGAAACATCTTCGGCGCAAAGTGAAAGCTCAAAAGCTGAGGAGTTGGTTCCC